>NZ_JBICYB010000032.1:0-77732 GCF_043200575.1 Streptomyces sp. NPDC048392 | reverse complement strand
GGGCGAGTAGACCTTCATCACCATAAGAGATCCCTCCTACCCGGCCCCTGCCGGGGCCGGGCTCAGAGGTGTCCACCACTCGGGGACAGGTCCCAGTGTCGCAAGGAGAAGTTGCTGCTGGGCCTGCCCGCCGACGATGGGCCCGACGAATCGCTGTGTCACAGCACCTGCGCCAACCTCGCCTACACCGACCGGGATATCGCCGATCACCGCAGGCGACTGCCCGTCCTGGAAACCGAGGCCCGTGATCCGATGACGCCACGTCCGCGCCGGGACCGAGCTGCCGCACAAGCGGCGCGGGTCTGCGCGGTGATCGATCAGCACGAGGCGTCACGTCCGAGGGTTGCGCACAGGGAAGGCGGTCGGGGCGCATGACGCGGAAGAGCCGAGACCGAGAAGCCGAACGACAGGAAATACGCGCCGCCGCAGAGCGCCTTCTGACCGGGACGCCCCTTCGCTCGCCCGTCGGAAAGCTCACGGGGACCGAGCTCATCGCCGAGTGCGGGCTACGGCGTGACGTCGTCTACGGCGATCACAAAGAGCTCGTGGACGAGTTCCGGGCACGGGCCAAGGCGCAGAACTTCACCCCGCAGGTTGTCCAGGACATGGCCGACGAGAACCTCGTGCTGCGCGAAGCACTGACGAAGATCAAGACGGAACTCGCAGCGGAGCGAGAACGGGTTCACGCCCTGGTACGTGCCGCCACCGAGCTGTCCCTGGAGCTGGAGCAGTCCCGCGAAGAACTTGCAGCGGCCCAGCAGGTCACCCGGCTCCCGGGGCCGCGAGGAACTGGACAAGTGCCCGGCTGAAGATGGGCATCCCATCCCATGGTGTGCGGGGGTGTGACAAACGGGCTGTCGACGGGGTCGGGCTGACATACTGCGACGCCTGCTTCCTGCGGTTGGTTCGGGGAAGCAGGCGCTTTTCGTGCGGTAGGTGCTGGTCAGAGCTTCCCTGTACCGCTCAGCGGCGGATGAGGCCGAGGTCGGTGGCGGTGGCCACGGCCGCGGTGCGGGAGTCGGTTCCGAGTTTGGCGTAGATGCGGGCCAGGTGGGACTTGACGGTGCCCTCGGTGAGGTGGAGTCGCTGGCCGATCGCCTGGTTGGACAGACCCTCGGCAACCAGCGCGAGGACTTCGGTCTCGCGCCGGGTCAGGTTGGTGGCGGGAGTGCGGAGCCGGTTCATGAGCCGGTCGGCGACGGTGCGGCCGGTGAAGGCGGTGCGTACGGCGGCGACCAGGTCTTCGGGCGGGGCGTCCTTGAGGAGGTAGCCGGTGGCGCCGGCCTCGATGGCGGGCAGGGTGTCGGCGTCGGAGTCGTAGGTGGTGATGATCAGCACGCGGGGGCGCCGGGGCGGGCCTGTCCATCCGCCGCATCACCTCCGTCGACCCGCTGACCGCCCTGGGAAGTGCCCGATGAGCCTCAATCTGACCGACATCACCCTCACCTACCCCGACGGCGACACCCGCCTCACCGCCCTCGACCGCGTGACGCTGGACGTCCCCAAGGGCAGCCTCGCCGCCGTGGTCGGACCCTCCGGCTCCGGCAAGTCCAGCCTCCTGGCCGTCGCAGCCACCCTCATCACCCCGACACCGGCACCGTCACCATCGACGGCACCCAGACCACCGGGATGAGCCGCGGTGAGCTCACCGAACTGCGCCGCCACAAGATCGGCATCGTCTTCCAGCAGCCCAACCTGCTGCCCTCCCTCACCGCCGTCGAACAGCTCCAGGTCATGGCCCAGCTCGACGGCCGCTCACCGGCCAAGGCCCGCACCAGCGCCCTCGACCTGCTCGACGCGGTCGGCCTGGCCAACCTCGCAGACCGCCGCCCGCACCAGCTCTCCGGCGGCCAGCGCCAGCGCATCAACATCGCCCGCGCCCTGTTGAACGACCCCACGGTCCTCCTGGTCGACGAACCCACCAGTGCCCTCGACCACGAACGCGGCGCCGCCATCATCGACCTCATCACCCGCCTCACCCACCAGCAGGCCACCGCCACCGTCCTGGTCACCCACGACCGCGCCCACCTCACCGCCGTCGACCAGATCGCCGAAGTCCACGACGGCCGCCTGCGCCACCCCGCCCAGCGCTGAACCACATCCCCGTGGCCCCGGCAGCCGTCCAGCCGGAGCCACCCGCCACACACCCACCCGCTCTCCGACACCGGCCGTCGGACAGTGCAGCCCCGCTAAGGGAAGCTCATCCCCCGATTGTCGGCGTACACCTGAACGCGGCCAGCGAGGTACAGAGATACATCCCCATGCTGAAGAGGGTGACGTGCAGGTCGGAGAGCCGGGGCCGCCCGATCTCTCAGGGTGCGGGACAGCGCGGCCGGTCAAGGGCGCCCTTTGGGCGTCGCTGCGCGATGGGGCGGAGCCCCACCCTGGACAGCCCGCCCTGTCCCGAGGCTGGCTGGCTATCGGACGACCCCGGCCCTGGGGCGACCGCGCAGCTGACCGCGTTCGCGTGTACCTGGCTGGGGAGAAAACCCCGTACCCCGACACCGATGAAGAAGCTCTACTACTCTGCCGTCCTCTACACCGCCCTCGGCCTGGCCGCCGGTCTCTACTACCGGGAGCTGACCAAGGCCAACGACTTCACCGGCCCGACCCAGCTGGCCGTTGTCCACACCCACCTGCTTGTCCTCGGCACACTGGTCTTCCTGATCGCCATCGCTCTGGAGAAGACCCTGCACCTGACCCGTGGCCGGTTCTTCTCCACGTTCGTCTGGACCTACCACGCCGGTCTCCTCCTTACCACCGGCCTCATGACCGTCCACGGCACCCTGACCGTACTCGGCAAGGAAGGCAGTCCGCCGTTCGCGAGGTCGTCGAGCCAGCCCGGGAGGGGTGTGGCGTCGCGATTGTCGAGCATGCTGGCGAACCGGCGGACCAGGTCGTGGGTGTGCCTGAATTCAGGGCAGTAGTCGAGGAGCTGGGTGCAGGCGGTTGTTGATGTGTGGGCTGCGGCGGGCCGTATGGGTGGTGATCCAGCGGGCGGCTTTGCGTGGGGAGGGCGGCCGCTCACGTGGCTCGTCAAGGGACAGGCCCCGTCGTAGGGGTGCGACCGCCATTTTCACGCGCTGGTAGTGGCCGAGATAGCCTGGTCTGGAGTTCTCGATGCGCAGAGGCCGACCTCCCAGAATGGCGTCCCGACGCGCGGGCTGAACGCCCGCAGAGATCGGAGGTGGGGCGGGGCGTAGGCGGAGAAGGGGTCATTCGCGGTCGATGTTCCGTGTCCACCAGTGGTGCTCGCAGAACCAGTGGCCGATCATGGCGCCGCCGAAGACGACGAACCCGACCCCGATCAGCCAGGACTCCACCACCAGCACGATGCCGACCGTGCCGTAACTGATCGCGTTGTCGAGGATGAGCGGCGTGAACACGAGGTACGAGAATCCGCGCAGGCCGATCAGGCCCACCATGGTCGCGATCGCCCCCGGCAGTAGGTCCCGCCAGCGGACCTGGCTACCCAGCAGGAAGTGCTGCCCCCACCAGAAGAACAGCAGGCCGGCGGCAGTGGACAGCGCGATCCGCGCCGGTCCGTGAAAGCCGACTCGCGTCTGGGACTCCTGGTAGAGATACGCGGTCAGCATGACCACCCAGGTCAGCTGGCGCCAGACACGGTGCCACGGACCGGAGGGCAGTTCCCAGATGCGTTCGTAGCCGTTCTGCACGCTCGCCGCGAAGGCCACGCCGAACACGGCGAGCGCGATACCGCCCCACACACTCGTCGGACCGACGATCTTGGGTGGCGGACTGATGATGCCGGTCAGCACTCGGGCGGACTTACCGGACAGCCCCATACCGTCGGCCAGCCAGGATGCGAACCCGCCGCGCCCCAGAGGGTCGAAGGCGGCCACCACGATCAGCAGCGGCGCCAGCGTGACCAGGGCGAGGGTGGCGAACCCCATGGCCCGGTGCATCAGCTCCAGGTCCCGGCCACGCCGGACGAGGGCGGACGCGGCCAGCCCGTCCCACACACGGCGGAACGGCTGCCGGAAGCGGTTCACGGGGTGCTCCTCGGGCGTCCTTTCGATGGCTCGCGGATGGGGAACTGTGTGACCCGTCGGCGGGCCGGACAAACGTGAGGCCACCCGGACGCCTTCCGCGCGCCGACCGGACGGCCCCGCATGGGCCGAACGATGCGGGAATCCGGCTCCGGGAAGGCGAGCCGAGAGGATGCCCACCATGCGCACACAGACCGCCCGCCCTGGCAGGGACGACTCGCTCGGGGCGGGGAGGCGGCCGTTGCGGCACATGTCGGACTCGCCGCACGCGCAGGCTCCGCAGGGCTCCGGGGCGAGGCACCGACCCACGCCGGCCACCAGACCGCCGACGATGAATCGCTGCTGTGCGGCGCCTCAGCCACGCGCCCGAGGGACTCGTGGCCGAAAAGCAGCCGGTCGTGGTCCGGCGGGGCCTGGCCGTACGAGCCGGAGGCAACCTTCCGGTCCACGCCGCAGACACCCAGGGCCATCTTCGGACCAGGAGCTCACCGGTGGCCGGCTTCGCCCCTGCAGCCAGATCCACTTCTTCGCCGTCGCGGAGACTGCCAAGGACTGGCTTGGGCTGGCGAGGGGGCCGGCCCTGCCTCGGCGCCCGGCCTGGTCAGCCGGTGGTGCTGTACAGCCAGTGGCCCCGGGTGCGGGGCATCTTCGCGTTGCCGCCGGTGGTGGTGCGTACGGCGAGGATCTGGTTGACGCCGATGTTGTTCTGCTCGAAGGCGAGGGCGGAGGCGGCCATGTAGAGGCGCCAGACTCTGGCGCGGCCGGCCGTGGTGAGCCGTGTGGCCTGGGACCAGTGCTTCTCCAGGTTGGTCACCCAGGCGCGCAGGGTGAGCGCGTAGTGCTCGCGCAGGGCTTCCACGTCGCGTACTTCGAATCCGGCGTCTTCGAGCAGGGCCGTGGTGGTGGCGATGGGTGCGAGTTCGCCGTCGGGGAAGACGTAGCGGTTGATGAACTCGTCGATCTGGTAGGCGTCTTCGTCCTTGAGCGGGCGGCGGGCGATCTGGTGGTTGAGGAGCCTGCCTCCGGGCTTGAGGAGGGAGTGGAGGGTCTGGGCGTAGGCGCGGTACTGCGTGGATCCGACGTGTTCGGCCATGCCGATGGAGGAGATGGCGTCGTAGGGGCCGTCGTCGATCTCGCGGTAGTCCTGGACGCGGATTTCGGCACGGTCGGCAAATCCGGCCTCGGCGAGGCGTTTGCGGGCGAGGTCGGCCTGTTCTTCGGAGATGGTGATGCCGACCGCTTCGACTCCGTAGTGCTCGACGGCGTGGAGGACCATTGATCCCCAGCCGCATCCCACGTCGAGGAGGCGCTGGCCGGGGCGGAGGCCGAGTTTGCGGCAGATCAGGTCGAGCTTGGCGTGCTGGGCGTCTTCGAGGGTGCCGTCCGGGTTTTCCCAGTAGGCGCATGAGTAGACCATGGAGGGGCCCAGGACCAGGGAGTAGAAGTCGTTGCCGACGTCGTAGTGGTGGCTGATGGCGTCGCGGTCGCGGCGCAGGCTGTGCAGTGGGCCGCGGTGGGTGACGGCTTCCTCGCGTGGTGGTGTCGGCGGCAGGGCGGGGCCGGCCAGGGCGAGGAGGTCGGCGGCGAGGCGCAGGTTGCGGGGGTCACGCAGTGCGCTGAGCGTACGCAGGAGGGCGGGGCGCCGGGTTTCGGGTTCGCCGCGGTCCCAGATGAGGCCGGAGAGCTTGGCCAGGCCCTCGTACAGGTCTCCCTCCAGGTCGATTTCTCCGGCCACCCAGGCCCGGGCGAGGCCCAGTTCGCCGGGTTTCCATGTAAGTCGGTGCAGTGCCCGGCGGTCGCGGATGACGAGTACGGGCCCGGTGGTGGGGCCCGCCTCGCTGCCGTCCCAGGCGCGCAGCCGCAGCGGCAGCGGCCTGCCCAGTGCCTGCTTCGCCATCTCTGACAGCCGTCCGGCTGCGTCAGTCATGATCCGTTCCTCCTGGAGGGGCGCAGCTCTCGCCACGTGGACGAGAGGTGTTGCGGCGGGCAGTCCGGCGCCGCCCTGCTCTGTGGCGGGGCGGTGGGAACGCGGACCGGGCCGGGAAGCGGTCAGGGCTTGGCCCCGGCCCGGTCCGCGCGCCGCAGGCCGCCCCTGCCCGCGGTCCGTGGTCGGCGGGAAGGGGCGGCCGGTCTCAGTGGCTGCCGGCGAGTTGGCCGGCGAGCTTGTCGTGGATGTCGGCGCTGGCCTTGTTGAGGCCGATGATGGTGACCTTCTTGCCGCGCTCGGCGTACTTGGTCTCTATGGCGTCCAGTGCGGCGACCGAGGAGGCGTCCCAGATGTGGGCGTCGGACAGGTCTATGACGACGTCGTCGGGGTCGTCCTTGTAGTCGAACTGGTAGACGAGGTCGTTGGAGGAGGCGAAGAACAGTTCGCCGGTGACCGCGTAGACGACCTGCTTGCCGTCCGGGTCGACCACGCCGGAGACCTCGGCGAGGTGGGCGACGCGCTTGGCGAAGATGACCATGGCGGTGATGCAGCCGACGACCACGCCGATGGCGAGGTTGTGGGTGGTCACCACGCAGGCGACGGTGACGGCCATGACCACGGTCTCGCCGATCGGCATGCGCTTGAGCGTCTTGGGCTGGATGGAGTGCCAGTCGAAGGTGCCGAACGCGACCAGGATCATCACGGCGACCAGCGCGGCCATCGGGATGGTGGAGACGACCGGGCCGAAGACCACCACGAGTACGAGGAGGAAGGCACCGGAGAGGAAGGTGGAGAGCCGGGTGCGGGCGCCGGCGGTCTTCACGTTGATCATGGTCTGGCCGATCATGGCGCAGCCGCCCATGCCGCCGAAGAATCCGGTGATGACGTTGGCGATGCCCTGGGCGAGGGACTCGCGGGTCTTGTTGGAGTGCGTGTCGGTGATGTCGTCCACGAGCTTGGCGGTCATCAGCGACTCCATCAGGCCGACCAGCGCGAAGGCGAAGGCGTACGGCGCGATGGTGATGAGGCTGTCCATCGTGAAGGGCACGTCCGGCAGGCCGGGCACCGGCAGGGACGAGGGCAGGTCGCCCTTGTCGCCGACGTTCGGCACCGCGATACCGGCCGCGACCGTGATCACGGTGAGGATGACGATGGACACCAGGGGAGCCGGGACGACCGTGGTGATCTTCGGGAAGAACACCATGAGGGCCAGGCCGCCGATGATCAGCGGGTAGACGGCCCACGGCACGTCCCGCATCTCCGGGACCTGCGCCATGAAGATCAGGACGGCCAGGGCGTTGACGAAGCCGACCATCACCGAGCGGGGGACGAAGCGCATCAGCTTCGCCACGCCCAGCGCACCGAGGACTACCTGGATGAGACCGCCGAGGATGACGGCGGCGATCATGTAGCCGAGCCCGTACTCGTGGTTCAGTGGTGCGATGACCAGCGCCATCGCACCGGTGGCAGCGGAGATCATGGCCTTGCGGCCGCCCACGAAGGAGATCACCACGGCCATGGTGAACGAGGCGAACAGCCCGACGGCCGGGTCGACACCCGCGATGATCGAGAAGGAGATGGCCTCAGGGATCAGGGCCAGGGCCACGACGAGGCCGGCCAGCACCTCGGTGCGGAAGACCTTGGGGGAGGCGAGCCAGTCGGGCTTGGACATGCGGAGCTTGGAAGCTTGGGACAGCGGTGAAGACATGCAACCGTTTCTGTTCGGGCGCACGCATCCACGCCGGACGCACGCGCGCTTTCGTACTCGACTCCGCACCAGGGGGCGGAATCCCCGGCGGCCCGGCCTCGACGGGGGCCCTGCCGGTTGGGGTGGCCGCCGCGACGGCGGCCGGTCGGGCGTCATTGCCCAAAAGTCCTGGGGTGCCGGAGGTGCCCGGTCTGGGCCCGCGTTCCGGCGGGACCGCCCGTGCCAACGTTTACAGCGCGGGCGCCCTCGTCAACGACTCTACCCTAACGTGAGGGCAAGGTGCGAGTTGTGGCTTATGAAATGCAGGTAAACAACCTCTGGGATCATGGGATGCGCCCCGCGTACTCTGGAGCACTTGACATGTTCGAAATGCGGCGGGATGGCTGGGGATGAGGGTGCGGCGATGACTGACCGGCAGATGCAGATCGGCGAGGTGGCCGAACGGACCGGCCTGTCGCTGCGCACGATCCGCCACTACGAGGAAGTGGGTATCGCGGTCCCCTCTGCCCGCAGCAAAGGCGGGTTCCGCCTCTACACGGAGGCCGACGTCGAGCGCCTCATGGTTGTCCGCCGGATGAAGCCTCTGGACTTCTCCCTGGAGGAGACCCGGGAGCTGCTCGATCTCGTCGACAGGCTCGAGGCGGCCGGCGAGGACGGCGGAGACACCGAGCGCCTTCGGGAGCGCCTGGATGGCTATCGGCAGGTCGTCGACGCCCGGTGCGAGACGCTGCGAGCACGTCTGGAAATGGCCGAGGACTTCGCCGCCACACTGCGCCGCAGGCTTCCCGCGAGCGGCTGACCGCTTCCTCCCGGCTCTTCGAAGCTTTCCGCCCGTGCCTTTCCCCGCTCACGGGGGCGACAGTGCCGGACGGCCCGGGGGTTGGCTGAGGCGGCTACTGTGCCCGGCCACCGCCGGCGGGGCGCGCCCCGGTGCTGTGCCGCCGCCTGGAGCTCAGGGGTGTAGCAGGTGGAGACGGCCGGGCATGGGCTCGAGCCGCAGTGGGGCTCGGACGTCGAGCGCGGGGGTGCCGTCGATGTCGAGCCGGTAGGCGCCCCACGGTCGGGCGTAGCGCAGACGCCCAACTCGCCGGGTGGCGAAGGCGTCGCTGTGCACCTGAAGGACGCCCTGGCTCGTCAGGTAGATACGGAGGGGCTGCTCGGCGGGGGCAGTGATCTTTTCATTGTCCAGGAGCAGGGAGGCACTGCCCGCGTGGGGCTGAAGGCAGGTGATGGTCGCCTGACGGACGGCGATGTCGAGGTCGTCGCCGGGAAGGTGGATGCCGATGACGTCGCGGCGGTGGGCGCTGAAGCCGATGAGTTCGGAAGGGCTCTCGTGCGGTGGGCGTTCGATGAGCAGGGGCAAATCCCACAGGGCTGCGGCCCGTAGTGCCCGATCCTGCGGGGAGCCACCCACATACAGCAGGAAATGGACACGGGGCCTTTGCCGGGCCCTGGGAGCGTGATGGCCTTGGGCGGCCTCGGGCGCCGGGCTGAGATCGACGGCCCGGATGCCCTGGCGTGCCAGACGCCGGCGCAGAGTCCGGGCCCGGTCGCGGTCCGCTTGGCCCCAGCCGCGCAGAATGCCGACCACAGCTCGTGCCGCGGGCAGTTCACCGGCGAGACGCACCGCGGCGGGCAGCAGGCCCTCCTGGCCGAGTTCGCTGCCCGCGGGGTCGGCCCCGGAAGCCCGGGGAGTGCGGGACGGCATACAGACTCCTAGCGTGCTCGTGGAATGCGGGCGCCAGAGCCCGGGGGTGCCCGGGCGGAAGGGCGGGCTCGCGAGACCAGGTCTGAGGTCAGGGCAGGACACACCCGGCCTCGCGAGCGGCGGTGACATGACCGCCCCGGGTGCAGCGCCGCCCCGGCCACGTCTCCGGGGCAGGACTCCGGCGGCACCCGACCGCGCATCCTTAACCTAGCGCGAGAGTCGGACGCTTGTGAAATTACCAGCAACCAGGATGAATGAGTGTCGAACCCTCCGCATACGGTAGAGTTGATCATGTCGGCCGGACTCCTGGACATGTCCGGCCGGCGCGGCGGCCCCGGTAGGTCCTCCACTCGACGGTGGTACCGGGGCCGCCATGCACACGCCGTCCCGGAAAGCCGCTGACGCATTCCTGGCAGCCGGGACCGGAAGTGCTGAGGGGACTGCTTGCCAGCGGCTGCGCTCCTGGAGCGGCAGCCACGGCGCCCACGGTCCGTGGCAGGAACTACTCGTGCGCGGCGAGAAGGGTGTCGAGGCGGGCTTCGGGGAATTCACGCTGGAAGGAATTCGCCTGCCAGCGGTCCGGGAACAGCGCAAGCTGGGCCTTGTCGCGCAGGCGGGTGAGGGCTTCGCCCTTGACCAGGCGGGAGCGGTTGAGCGCGTCGGCGCCGGCCGTGTCGGTGGCCCGCGCCAGCTGGTACGGAAGACTCTCCAGCCTGACAGCAGCGGAGAATTCCCCGGCCATCCGTGCGCTGACCACGTCGAACTGCATCGGTCCCACCGCCGCGAGTACCGGTGCCTGGTCTCCGCGCAGGTCGGAGACGAGGACCTGGACGACGCCTTCCTCGTCCAGTTGCGCGATGCCGCGCCGGAACTGCTTGGAACGGCTGAGGTCGACAGGTCGGACCACGGCGAAGTGCTCGGGCGCGAAGGTCGGCATGGCCGGGAACACGGCCGGCTGGCCGGCGTACAGGGTGTCGCCGACCCGCAGAGCGGAGGCGTTGACCAGGCCGACCACGTCGCCGGGGTAGGCGATGTCGACCATGGAGCGGTCCTGGCCGAAGACGCTGTGTGCGTACTTGGTGGCGAACGGTTTGCCGGAGGCGGCCCGGGTGGCGGTCATGCCGCGTTCGAAGATGCCGGAACAGACCCGCATGAAGGCGATCCGGTCACGGTGGGCGGGGTCCATGTTGGCCTGGACCTTGAACACCAGCCCTGAGAACGGAGCGCTCACCGGCCGGGCGCCCCCGCCCTCCAGGTCCCGCGGCCCGGGCGGCGGGGCCAGGTCCACGACCGCGTCGAGCAGCAGCCGTACGCCGATGTTGGAGACCGCGGCGCCGAAGAACACCGGCGTGGAACGGCCGGCCAGGAACGCCTCCTGGTCGTGCACGGCGCCGTCGGCCTGCAACAGGTCCAGCTCCTCCAGCGCCTTGCCCCAGTCGGCACCCTCTTCCAGGGCCGCCCGGTCGGCGGACAGGCATTCCTCGACCGCCTCGTGCGCGCCGCCTGGAGCCCGGGTGTACCGGAGCATCCGTCCCGGCTCGCGTACGTCGACCAGCCCGCGCAGGTAACCCGCGTCGCCGATCGGCCAGGTGATCGGGGTGGGCTTGAGGCGGAACTCGCGCTCGATCTCGTCCAGCAGCTCCAGGGCCTCGCGGCCGGGCCGGTCCCACTTGTTGATGAACGTGATGACCGGGACGCCACGGTGGCGGCAGACGTCGAAGAGCTTGCGGGTCTGCTCCTCCAGCCCCTTGGCCGCGTCGATCAGCATCACCGCGCAGTCCACGGCGGCCAGCACCCGGTAGGTGTCCTCGGAGAAGTCCGCGTGGCCGGGAGTGTCCAGGAGATTGAGCACGCACCCGTGATGTGCGAACTGCAGCACGGCGGAGGTGACCGAGATACCGCGGGCCTTCTCCATCTCCATCCAGTCCGAGGCCACCCCGCGCCGTCCGGACTTGCCGTGCACCGCGCCCGCCTCGGTGATGGCGTGCGCGTGCAGGGCGAGGGCCTCGGTGAGCGTGGACTTGCCCGCGTCCGGGTGACTGATCACCGCGAACGTCCGCCGCCTGGCCGCCTCGGACGCCGCCCAGTCGCTGCTCGCGCTCATCGCACGGCCCCCATGCGACCGTCGGCTGCCGCAGCGTCCATGACCCGGGCCAAGTGGTCATGCAGGGAGCGGGCAAATCCTTCTGCCTGCCCCAGTTCGCGCCGCAGGTCCTCGCACCGTGCGTCGGCTTCGACCCAGTACTTGCGCAACTGTGTCACCAGTTTCTCGTATGCTTCGCTGTCGCTTTCCGGCAGCGGTGATCCGTCGGCGGGAAGCTGCTCCAGCAGGTCCAGCACGCTCCGCACGTCCTCCAGGCACAGACCCAGGGGCCGCATGCGCCGCGCCAGCGCGAGGCGGCGTACCTCGGCCTCGGTGTAGAGCCGGAAGCCGCCTTCGCTGCGCTCGCTGGGAGTGACGACACCGACGTTCTCGTAGTGGCGGATCGTCCGCAGGGACAAGCCCGTACGCTCGGACACCTCGCCGATCTGCATCAGCCTTCCACTCACGGCCGCACCGCCTCACGTCGTCTGCCCGGCTTTTCTTGCCGCTACAAATCTACCGTCACGTTAGGGTAGATTGGCAATCGTTGCTACGAGGGCGGTTCCGACAGGCAGCCGTCGTCGTCAAGCGGCGCCGCCTCCTTCCCCCGAGGGTCGGCGCCGCCCCTCGACCGCCAACGGGTGAGGACCGGCCCTGCCGTCGGCCGCCCGGCCCCGCTTCCAGGAGTCCGAACGCCATGCGCATGGGTGTCCTCACGTCCGGCGGCGACTGCCCCGGCCTGAACGCCGTCATCAGGTCCGTCGTCCACCGCGCCGTCGTCGACCACGGCAACGAGGTCATCGGCTTCCGGGACGGCTGGAAGGGCCTCCTGGAGTGCGACTACCTCAAGCTCGACCTCGACGCGGTCAGCGGCATCCTGGCCCGCGGCGGCACCATCCTCGGCTCCTCCCGGGTCCGCCCCGAGCACCTGCGCGACGGCGTCGAGCGAGCCCGGCGTCATGTCGAGGAGCTCGGGCTCGACGCGGTCATCCCGATCGGCGGCGAGGGCACCCTCAAGGCCGCCCGGCTGCTGTCCGACAACGGCCTGCCGATCGTGGGCGTACCGAAGACCATCGACAACGACATCTCGGCCACGGACGTCACCTTCGGCTTCGACACGGCCGTCACCGTCGCCACCGAAGCCCTGGACCGGCTCAAGACCACCGCCGAGTCCCACCACCGGGTGCTGATCGTCGAGGTCATGGGCCGTCACACCGGCTGGATCGCCCTGCACTCCGGCATGGCCGCCGGCGCCCACGCCATCGTCGTACCCGAGCGGCCCTTCGACATCGACGAGCTGGCCGCCAAGGTCGGCGAGCGCTTCTCGGCGGGCAAGCGGTTCGCGATCGTGGTGGCCGCGGAGGGCGCCAAGCCCAAGGCCGGCACCATGGACTTCGACGAGGGCGGCAAGGACGTCTACGGCCACGAACGCTTCGCCGGGATCGCCCGCCAGCTCTCGATCGAGCTGGAGGAACGGCTCGGCAAGGAAGCACGCCCGGTCATCCTCGGACACGTCCAGCGCGGCGGCACCCCGACCGCCTACGACCGCGTCCTGGCCACCCGGTTCGGATGGCACGCGGTGGAGGCGGTGCACCGCGGGGAGTTCGGCCAGATGACCGCCCTGCGCGGTACCGGCATGGTGATGGTCCCGCTAGCGGAGGCGGTGGAGACGCTGAAGACCGTGCCGCCGGAGCGGTACACCGAAACCGGACGCGTGGTGTGACATGAGCCTCCGACCACGTGCCCGACGCCTGCCCTGGGGCTCGGTAAAGCAGTTGTCCGCCCCCGCCCCAGTCCTCCCCTCATCGTCGGGATCCGCCCGTCCGCCTTCCAGGGAGACCATGTTGACCAGCACCCCCTTCCCCGACGTCGCCCGCACCGGCACCACCGTGATCGGCAGCCGGTACGTCGGCGGCCCCGACCGGCAGCAGCTCGTCACCGACGCCGAGGCCGACGCACTGGACTGCACCCGCCCACCCCGTGGCCTCACCGCCGTGAGCTGGTTCGCGAGCGCAGACGGCGAAACCGTGCTGACGCTCGCGCAGTGGGACGACCTCCTGTCGCACGACACCTACCTGCGTGGCGGAGGCTATACCGCGCCGGTGGTCGGCCCGCCCCCCTACCGCCTTCACCGCAGCCTGACCGAAGGGCAGCACACCGGCGTCCCCGGCTGCCTGGTCACGGCCGCATTCGACACCGACGGGCCCGAACGGCAGCGCCACCTGGCCGACAGCCTCATCGCCGTCCAGCCCCAGGACGGCGGGCCGCCCGGAGCGATCTCCGCATACTTCCTGCTGAGTGCCGACGGCACCCGGGTGCTCCTCTACACCGAGTGGACCAGCGCCGAGGCGCATCAGCGGGCCGGTGAGGCCGGTGACCACGACGCAACCCACGCCATCATGTCCGGCACCCCCGGCGTACGGTTCATCGGCGGCGGGCGCTACCGCCTGAGCCGCTCGCTGTCCCTGCCCTCATCATGACCCGCGCGCCCGGCGCCACAGGACGACTCGCGCCCCGCGGGTGGTCGGGGAAGCCGGTGAGCCCCCGCTCCCGCCGCGTCACCGTGTGGGGAGCCGACAGCCCAGTACGCAGAGCCGCTCAAGCTGGCGGCGTGGGTCAAGGGTGGATGC
This sequence comes from Streptomyces sp. NPDC048392, assembly GCF_043200575.1. Classification (NCBI taxonomy): domain Bacteria; kingdom Bacillati; phylum Actinomycetota; class Actinomycetes; order Kitasatosporales; family Streptomycetaceae; genus Streptomyces; species Streptomyces sp. NPDC048392. The sequence goes on along the minus strand of NZ_JBICYB010000032.1, from coordinate 63,666 downwards.
GCTGCAGCCAGCCGCAGGGGTGGCAGGTGATGCCGTAAAGCTCGAGGTCGCGGCGTACGTGGAAACAGTGCCCCTGCTCAGTGGTGAGCCAGTCTCGGACGGCCGGCGCCACGCCTCCGGGCATGCCGGGGGGAGACAGCTGCGGGATGTCCACGATGCCGTCCTCGACGACGAAGTAGCCGTCGGGGGCGACGAATGAGGAGAAGTGCCGCAGGGCGGCATGGGTGGTGGTGTATGTGTGGGCAGTGTCTTCGACGACCAGGCACCGGGCTTCGGCAGGAATGTGCCGGGCGACGGCTTCGGTGATGCCGGGATCGGTGATGTCTCCCTCGACCAGGGTGATGTCCTTGTCGAAGTACGGGTCTGCATCCTGCAGGAGCGCCCGAGCCCGGTCCTGGGTCATGTCGACGGTGACGACGCGGATGTCCTCGGGCACGCGGCCGTACGCGGCCAAAGTCCGTAGGCGGTCGCGGAACCACAGGGCTGAACCGCCCAGGTGCGTGCCCAGTTCGATGACCACCTGACTGCGGGAGATCCACAGCAGATGTTCGAGTACGCGCAGGTCCTCGGGGAACTTCTTGATGCGCAGCCCGGCATAGACGTCGCGCAGGTGTTGACGTTCGCGTTCCTTCCAGTACTGCAGAAGTCTTCCCTCGGGCAGAGCCCGCACGGGTGGGGGGAGCTGCCTGTCGGGCTTACCGTCCAGGCTGCTTCGTCGTCGCTCGTTCACGGGCCTGTTTCGCCTCCGGGTCGGGGGGGCAAGAGAGTTCGGGGCATGCGGTCTGGCCTCAGGGCAAGGGACCGGATGCAGGCAGCCCTGCGGTTGCGTGGGGGCACAAAGGAACCTCGCTTGCCAACCGGCGGCGGGCGCCCATCTATCGCTCACGGCTCATGGCTTTCATACCCCGGCACGTGGACCATGTCTCAACAGCAGGCAGGCACGAGGCGCGCCGGACGCCGGTTTCCGCGCCGATGTGGTGCTGGTAAGGAAGTCGGGAAAGGACAGGTTCAGTAGGCCCACCAGCGGCCCGCGGACCGCTGGGGCACCCAGCGTGCCACGCCGTCCTCACCGATACGCCGCGCGTAGGCCGTCTTCACTTGAGTTCCGCGTACGGCGCGGGACGGCGACCAGTTTCCGCGGGCGTCGACGTCCTCGAAGGCCACGTCGCCGGTCTCCGTGCGGGTGGCCCGTGCAGCAGTGAGGATCATCTCGCTGCCGTCAGTCATTTCAAGCAGAAAAATGCCCATCAGTCCTCTTCCCGTCGGCGTGCGCGGCGTCAGTAGCACCACCAGGTGCCGGTCGTCGGCTGGGGAAGCCACCCGTAGCCGCCGCCGTCGAGCGGAGCCTGCCGGAAGACCGCGGACACTGCCTCGACCGGGTACGTCTTCAGCCGGACCGAAGGCCCGAACTGTTCGGTGCTTTCGAGCACGATCTCTCCCGCGGCCGTACGTCCGGCGGCGTCCGCCTCGATGACTGTGTCCTCGCCGCTGGCGAGCTGGAGCATGAACAGGGCCATGGTTGTCTCTCCCGGCCGTCTCAGGCACCGACGGGAATGCGAGGCAGGTCTTCCCAGACCTGGCGAAGTTCCGTGTAGCGGCGGTCGGGCAATCCCGACAGGACTTCAAGGACCTCTGGGCGGGCGCCGACGGCGGCGATGAGCATGTCGTGCTTGCTCACGGCGCCGTTAGCGAACAGTCCTTCCAGTTGGTCGGCGATCTCGATGCGGGTGACCTCTGTGGTCATGGCTCTCCCCAAAGTGTGGATACGTCAGCGCGGCTGTTTCCTGCGGCAGCGCTGTGCAGGTCGGGGCAGCCCGGGCGGGCGGCTCTGGCTCCGTCCCCAGGCGGTGGCCGAGACAACGGGGCGGACACCGCCTGGGGACAGCTTGGAAAGGAGACCGAACTGCGCCGGTCAACAACACTACTCTAACGCAAGGGGAGAGTTGGTTGGCAAGGTTGAAGAGCTGTCGATCAAGAAAGTGCCGCAGTCTTACGCGGCTGCGGCGGTCCCCTCGTTGACGCTGTGTGAGGGTGCGCTGCCGGGCGGGCGGCGCCGTGAAGGGTGGTGCCGCGTCGGCGCGCGGGCCCGGTGCCGGCGCTTTACGGGTGCAGTAGGTGCAGGCGGCCCGGCAGGGCCTGCAGGCGCAGCGGGGCGTGGACGTCGCGGGCCGGAGTGCCGTCGATGTCCAGCCGGTAGGCCCCCCAGGCCCGCTCGAAGCGCACGCGCCGCACTCGCCTGGATCCGAAAGTGTCACCGCTGGCCTCCAGCAGGCCCCCGTCCGTCAGGGTGACACGGAAAGGCTGATCCCCAGGTGCGTTGATCTTCTCGTTGTCCAGGATCAGGCGCACCCTGCCGGGCTGTGGCTGCAGGGAGACGAGCATCGCTTCGCGGGCCGCGATGTCAAAGGCACCTCCGGGCAGGTGAATGCCCAGCACTGGCCGGCGGTGTCCGCCAGGGCTGTCCGAGCCTTCGCCCTGCCATCCGCCTTGCCGCGCGATGAGCAGGGGCAGGCGCCACAGGGCTGCGGCCTTCATGGCGTGCTCGGGCTGTGGGCCGCCGGCATGCAGCAGGACGTCCACGCGGGGGCGCGGGGCTGTGGCGCGCCCGGGTTCGCGGTCGCCCGCGTCGGGCACCAGGTTCAGGTCGGCGGTGTGGACGCCTCGTTCGGCGAGCTTGCTGCGCAGCGTGCGGGCGCGGTCGCGGTCGGCGCGGCTGAAGCCGCGCAGGACGCCGAGTACGGGCTGCTCGGCGGGCAGGGACCGAGCGAGCCGGGCGGCAGCCGTCACCAAGCGCTCCACCTCGGGGTCAACTCTGGTCTCCGTACTGGAAGAGGGCTGGCGGGGCAGCATGCGGACTCCTTGCTCGCTCGGGCATACCGGTTCGACACGCCGACAGCGGCGCCACAAGCCCACTCGTCCGGGACTCGCGTCCGCCCGGCGAGCAAAGCGCGTCCGCGCGGCCGGCGAAGGCGCAGATCCGTCCGTCCCGGAGATCATGCGAGCGCGACCGCACGTCGCAGCGGGCCGTGCTCAGTATCCGAGATCATCCGTGCAACTCTAACCTAACGCGAGAGTCGCTATGCTGTGAAGTGGCCCCTCGTCTGTGGGGCGCCTCTTGCATCCTTACGTCCGGGTAGAGTCGCGAGCGCCGGTTGCGGCATGGGAGACCTGCGGCCGACCACGGTGACCCCGGCTGGTCCTCCACCTGCGAGGCCGGGGCCACCGTCCGGCCTTGCAGCTCGGCGCCCTCTGAAGGCGTCTTGCCGACCTGCGTCAGTCCGCCGCCTGGCGTCGGCTTCCGGAAGACCGGGAGAGGGCACCCGGAATCGACCACCTCATTTCCTGGCTCCCCTGTCCCGTCCAGCAGCACAAGCTCACGCGATGGCGTGCGACCGCCCAGCGCGCGACTCACGCGTGACAGGCTCCCACTCCCGCCGGCTTGCCGCCTGCTCCTGCTGCGACCGGGCGCCCGGCGTCGCCTCACACCTGGCCTTCGCCGTGCAGGCCGTGCATGAGGTCCTCACACCCTCCGGTAACGTCAAGGTATGAGTCATCCGCATCCGGATCTGAAAGCTGCCCCGCCCCTGCCCGAGGGAGGACTGAGGATCGTCGCTCTGGGCGGCCTGGGTGAGATCGGCCGCAACATGACCGTCTTCGAGCACGCGGGCAAACTGCTCGTCGTCGACTGCGGCGTGCTGTTCCCCGAGGAGACCCAGCCCGGAGTGGACGTGATCCTTCCGGACTTCACCTCGATCCGGGACCGCCTCTCCGACGTCGTGGCCATCGTCCTGACCCACGGCCACGAGGACCACATCGGCGGCGTGCCCTATCTGCTGCGCGAGCGGTCCGACATTCCCGTCGTCGGGTCGAAGCTGACGCTGGCGTTCCTGGAGGCCAAGCTCAAGGAGCACGGCATCCGACCGCGTACAGTGCGTGTACGTGAAGGGGACCGCCGGGGGTTCGGTCCCTTCGACTGCGAGTTCGTCGCGGTCAACCACTCCATCCCGGACGGTCTCGCGGTCGCCGTCCGCACTGGTGCGGGATTGGTGCTGCACACGGGCGACTTCAAGATGGACCAGTTCCCCCTGGACGGCCGGATCACCGACCTTCGCGCGTTCGCCCGTCTTGGCGAGGAGGGTGTCGACCTGTTCCTGGTGGATTCCACCAACGCCGAGGTGCCGGGCTTCACCATCTCCGAACGCGATCTGAACCCCGCGATCGAGCAGGTGATGCGGGCCGCGCCCAGGCGGGTCATCGTCTCCAGCTTCGCCAGCCATGTGCACCGCATCCAGCAGGTCCTGGACGCCGCTCACCAGTACGGCCGTAAGGTGGCGTTCGTGGGCCGGTCGATGGTGCGCAACATGGGTATCGCCCGCGAGCTGGGCTACCTCCGCGTCCTACCCGGCCTGGTGGTCAGCACCAAGGAGCTGGAGAAGCTGCCGGACCACAAGGTCACGCTGGTGTGCACGGGTTCGCAGGGTGAGCCGATGGCGGCGCTGTCCCGGATGGCCAACCGCGACCACATGATCCGTATCGGCAAGGGCGACACCGTTCTGCTCGCCAGTTCCCTCATCCCCGGCAACGAGAACGCCATCTACCGTGTCATCAACGGCCTCACCCGGTGGGGCGCCAGTGTCGTCCACAAGGGCAACGCCAAGGTGCACGTCTCCGGACACGCCAGCGCCGGGGAACTCGTGTACTGCTACAACATCGTCAAGCCTCGCAATGTCATGCCCGTACACGGCGAATGGCGCCACCTGCGAGCCAACGGCGACCTGGCCGTCCGCACCGGAGTCGATCCCGACCGGGTCGTCATCGCCGAGGACGGTGTCGTCGTCGACCTCGTCGCCGGCCGCCCCACCATCACCGGCAAGGTGCCCGCTGGCAACGTCTACGTCGATGGCATGGAGGTCGGCGGAGCGACCGAGGCATCGCTCAAGGACCGACTCACCCTCGCGGAAGAGGGGGTCGTCACCGTGGTGGCGATCGTCGACGCCGACACCGGAGCCCTGGCCGAGCCGCCCGACTTCCTGGTCCGCGGTTTCGTCCACGACGACACCACCTTCGAGCCCGTCGTCCCTGTCATCGAGAAGACGCTCGCCAAGGCGGCGGAGGAAGGCGTCGGCGACGCGCGCCAACTCGAACAGCTCATCGCCCGCGCCGTGGCCAACTGGGCCTTCCGCACCCACCGCCGCAGACCTCTCATCCTCCCCGTCATCATCGACGCCTGACCCGAGGCCACGCCCGCCCCCACCACCTGGACTTCTACGCCTCCCATACATCTACGGCGACAGAGGGCGACCGACCGGCACCCCTCGGAAAGGCCGGTGATGGGTGAGATGGACGACGCCTTCGGAGCGGGACGCCCTGGGGGCTGTGTTGACGGCATCCTTGCGGTTGCCGTCGTCGCCCCAGACCTTGCGGACGGTCACGACCCGGCCGAGGAGGTGAGTACCGGCCGCGAAGTCCTGAACGCCGACTGCGGTGACCAGCACGATCAGCAGCAGTCCGAGTGTGTTGGTAATGACGCTGCCGCTCCTCGTAGCGGAAGTGGTTCTCCATGATCGCTGCGATGCCTTCGATGTGGCGGTCGAGCTCCTCGGGCGGCGCAGTCCGGTCGACTGCGGCACGGAGGCCGCCGATCAGGTGGACGATCACCGAGTGATCTTGCTGACGCAACACCGCGCGCAGCTCCCGGTGTTCAGCTTCGACGGCCGGGAACAAGGTGCGGTCTTCGCCGCGATGGTGGCCGTCGAGGGCCGCGCAGAAGCCGTGGCAATACAGCAGCAGTTCACGGGTGGCCGCCTCACCGGGGGTGCCGTCCGCGAGGGATTCGCGGGTCACGGAGAGTGCTTCCCGTAGCCGGTGGTGCACCCTACGGAGTTCTTGGCTCCAGGCGATGAGCCTGGCCGTCTCGCGCTCAGTCACGCGAGAACGAAGGGGGCGACAAGTACATCGTCGGCCACCTTCAGTCCGGCGCCTCTACGACTGACACGGTATGCCACCGGCACGCGACGCTGCCCGCACACTACCGCGCCCGTTGCCCCTCGGCACCGCTGCCGTCCCGCACACAGAGTGCACCTGCGCAACACCTCGGGCGCCACGGATCACCTCCCTCACATGACGGGAGCCGCCTGTTCGGGCACCGCCCCCGTCCCGGCGCCGACAACAGCGAACGGACTCCCGGGGTCCGCCGCGAACTCCAGGAAAGGCGAAAGGCTCCCGCCGTGGGTCAGGTGGAGTTCGTGCATGGCCCTGGTGCAGGCGATGTAGAGCATGCACTTGTCCATCTCGTTGACGTAGTTCACGTCGTCCACGTCCGGGACGATCACTGTGTCGAACTCCAGCCCCTTGGCGATGTGCGCCGAGGTGATGACGGTGCCGGCGCTGAACTCCGTGCTCTCGTAGTCGAAGAAGGTCAGCTCGACGCCCGCTGCCGACAGGGTCCGGTACAGCTCCTCCGCCTGCGTGACGGTCTTGCAGACGATGCCGAGCGAGCGGTACTCGCTCTGCCGGTGCCGCTCGATCAGCGCGAGGATCTCGGCGTCCTGCGCCTTGCGGTCCGCGGCGGCGACGACCTGCGGCGGCAGCCCGTGCCGTTCGATCGGGACGAGCTTGTCGTTGCGTGAGATGTGCTGGGCGAAATCCGTGATCTCGGACGTGGAGCGGTAGCTCTTGCACAGCTCCAGGCAGTCCGCCTCCGGGAAGATGTCGCGGATCACCGGCAGCGACGAGGAACTGAGCGGATTCACCGACTGGTTGGCGTCGCCGAGGATCGTCATCTTGCAGGAGAACAGCTCACGCAGCACCGCGTACTGGACGGGCGTGTAGTCCTGCATCTCGTCCACCAGGAGGTGCCGGATGCGGCCGTAGCCTTCCTGCCGGGACGTCTTGATCACGGTGTACACCAGCGGGAAGACGTCCGCGTACTCGATCTTCTTCCGGCCCAGCGGCTTGAACAGGCCCTTGCGCTCAGGAGCCTGGTAGAACGCCTTGTACAGGGCGAACGCGTCCTTGTGCGGGAACATGGCCCGCACCTGCTTGCGGATGCCGTTGCTGTCCGCCGCCGACCACTTGCCGCCCCTGTCCAGCACCTCCTGCCGCAGCCGGCTCGCGGCGCTCTCGGCGAGAAGGTCCAGCCGGGCGAAGACCGGCAGGCCCCGCGAGGACGCGAAGGCGTCGGCGACCCAGTCTTCCGGAAGCCGTTTGTTCCTCTGCTCGATCTGCCGCGGGGTGAAGTCCTCGTCCCCGCGCGCGGCGAGCCACTCGTCAAGCAATGTGACGAACTCGGGTGTCGCCTTGAAGCGCATCCGTTCGGCCGCCGCGTCGTCCGGCCGGCCGAGCAGTTTGATCACCTGCTCGCTGAAGGTCTCGTACTCCGTCACCCTGGCGAGGAACCGGTCGGCGATCCGCTCGAAGTCGATCTCCGCGATCTGTTCCTCCCCCAGCTCGGGAAGGACGTTGGCGATGTAGTCACCGAAGACCTTGTTGGGAGAAAGGATCATGACGTTGTCTGACGACAGGGAGTCCTTGAAGCGGTAGAGCAGGAACGCCACCCGGTGCAGGGCGATCGATGTCTTTCCGGAGCCCGCGACTCCCTGCAGGATCAGCACCTTCGCCGTCTCGTTGCGGATCACCTCGTTCTGCTCGCGCTGGATCGTCGCGACGATGTTCTTCATCCGGTCGTCGGCGGACTGGCTCAGTTCCCGCTGCAGCACCTCGTCGCCGATGGTCAGCGCGCTGTCGAGCATGTACTCAAGGTGATCGCCCGTGATCTTGTACTGGCGCTTGCCGGTGATCGTCCCGTGGATGGTGCCGGTGGGTGCCTCGAAGTGAGCAACGCCCAGCTCGAAGTCGTAGTACAGGCTGGAGACCGGGGCCCGCCAGTCGTGGATGAGGATCTCCTGGGTGTCCGGATCCGAGAAGTCGTGGACGCCGATGTAGTGGCCCTTGCCCTTCCCGTCGTCCGCCGGGTGGAAGTCGACGCGACCGAAGTAGGGCGACTCCAGGAGGCGCTCGATGTGCCGGCGCACCGTCACGACGCCGTCGCCCACTCCCACGGAGGTGTTGACCTCGGTGCGCATGGCCGCCTTCTCGGCGAAGTCCATGTCACGCCAGTTCTCCCACATGAACTCCTTGTGCTCCTGGATCTCCTTGGCGGTCCGCTCGATGGAGTCACCGAGCCGCTCCCGTTCCCGCTCCAGAAGACGCACCGTCTCAGCCAGGTACTGCCGCTCTTGCTCTTCGTCCCGTGTCTGCAGGTCCGTCAAGGCCATCTCCGGTTCACACATCCGCATCGAATCTACTGTCACGTTAGAGTAGGGTATACGGGCAGGGACAGGCGGGCAGTGCGGGACATCGCCTGGACAAGCGCGCCCTCGCGGCACTGGCCCTGCGGTCGAGCCACGCCTGCGCGCGCGTACGTGTCGGGGTTACGCCATCATCACGCCCATAGCGCTGCAGTCCACCGCCGTCCAGCACAGGCGAAGGAGTGCCCCATGACCGGACGGAGTTTCGAGGCGGACGGGCTCGCCATCCGCAGAGGCTGGTGGCGCACACGGACCCGGGCCGGCAGGCTCCGGATCCGCGGAGCCCGGCTCACGCTCCTGACCAGCTACGGCGTAGAGATCGACAGTGAGCTACTGCCGCGCGTCCGTGCGACGGCGCCCTGGTACGCTCCCGCCGGCTTCGTGCGGCTGGCGCTGGCGGACCGGACGTACTGGGTCCGACTCGGCGCGCAGCAAGCCCCGAGGGCCGTCGAGACCGTGACGTCATGGCGCCAGCGCGCTTAGGGCGCACCGGCTGCGTCGTCGAGACGGCTGATGGCCCTAATGCGCTGGGCGCACCGAACGCCTGGCCCAGGGACCACCGTCCTCCGGCAGAGTCGTACCGGTGGTGCGCAGGCACGCCTGAGCGTGCCCCGGTCCGCTGAACGCGGCGTCCGAAGGATCGGTCCCGGTGAGGATGAGGGCGGTAGCGGAACCGGCGGTCCGCCCCAGCGCCTCCAGGCCGCCTGAAGGCGCTGGGGCGGACCGCCATCGTGGAACGGATCCCTCGGTCAGCCTGGCGCGGTGTCCGTGCGTGGGGTCCTTGCCAGCAGGATGGCGATTACGGAGGCGATCGGCAGGGCGGCGAGCACGACGAGTGCGGGACCGTAGTGCCCGGTGAGGTCGTGGCCGAGGGAGACGGCGAGCGGGCCGAAGGCGCTGGCGGCAATGGTGATGGTGTGGGCGCTGCCGCGGATGGCCCCGAGGTGAGCCGTGCCGAAGTAGCGGGGCAGGGTAGCGGACTCGACGGCGCGCAGCAGGCCGTTCGAGGCACCGAGCAGGATGCCGTACCCGATGGCTGTCCAGCCGGGGGCGACGAAGCGAGCGGCGAGTACGCCGCAGGCCAGGATGCTCATCGCAGCGATGAGCACCACCTTGGGCGGCAGCCGGTCGATGAGAGCGCCGGCGGCGAGAGTGACGACCAGTGCGGCGGCGGTCTGCGGAAGGAAGTTGGCGGCGGCCTCGGCGGCTGTGAGGCCGCGTTCGCCGAGCAGCGCGACCTGATGGAAGTTCAGGCCGGTGGTGAGCATGCTGCTGGCGGCAAGGCAGGCGACCACGGCCCAGAAGATGCCGGTGCGCAGCGCTGCGCGCAGCGGACAGCCCGTCAGAGGCGCGTCGGCCGTGCCGGAGGCGGGTGCAGTGCCCTCGACGTACTGCCCCAGGTCGGCGGGCCGGTTCCGGATGCCGAGCAAGGCGAGCGGAAGGACGACCGCCCAGACCGCGATGCCTTCAATGGCCCATGCCTGACGCCACCCCTCCGCAGCAACCAGGCGTTCGACCACGACCGGCGCGAGGGAAATCCCGGCGGTGCCGATCGCGCTGGTGACGCCCAGGGCCAGGCCCCGGCGCCGGTCGAACCAGTAGGCGACCGTAGTGGTAGCCACCAAGGACAGCGCACCCTGCCCGGCCATGCGGACACCGATGAAGCCGGCGGTGAGACCGACGAGCCCGGTGACGAAGGACAGGCCGAGCAGGATCGCACCGAACGCGGCACCGACGACCGCTATCACGCGGCGGGGGCCGTAGCGGTCGATCGCCCGGCCGACCAGCGGCATCGCACAGGCGCCGACAAGGGTACCGGTCAGGTAGGCGGTGGAGACCTGGGTCCGGCTGACACCGAGATCGTCGATGAGCGGGTCGATGAAGACCGAGACGCCGGTGGTCTGACCGGGCGCGGTCATCGCCATGGCCAGGGCGCAGTAGGCCACCATTCGCCAGCCGTGGAAATGCGCCCCGGACGGGCCGGCGGAGGCGGTCGTGGATTGTGCGGGCGTCTGGGCGGGCTTGACGGTGCGGCTCAGAGCTTCTCCTTCCGGCCGCTTCGTTGTCGGCGGGGAAGCGGCGTTGAATGACACGGACTGGGCCCGAGTCATGGTGGTTGTCCCCGGCCCGACCCGTCGGGGGGAGAGAGACCGCTCCTGTCCAAGTCCGTGATCGGAAAGTGCGGCTCGCCGCGACGGCGACCTCTGGTTGCCGGGCGGAGGCCGTTGCCCGAAGCCTGGCACCGTCCCGGGTCGGTCGTGGCACCCATTACTACGGCAGGATCGCCTCTACCGTGTGCTCGACAGTGAAGGCGAACACGCCGATACTACCCTGACGTGAGGGCAGAGTGGCTGCATCTGACCCTACGAAACACAGGCGAAGCGAGCCGTGGACCTGTGGTTGATGTCATGCACGCGGATCGGCTGCGCACTTCCGAAACATGGCGGATGACAGGAAGAGAGAGCGTAACGATGGGTGAACGGCACATGCAGATCGGTGAGGTGGCCGAGCGGACCGGTTTGTCACTGCGCACCATCCGCCACTACGAGGAAGTGGACCTGGTCATCCCCTCGGCTCGCAGCAAGGGCGGCTTCCGGCTTTACACCGAGTCCGACGTCGAGCGCTTGTTGGCGATCCGCCAAATGAAGCCGCTGGACTTCCCCTTGGAGGAGATGCGGGAACTGCTGCAGCTCATCGACCGACTCGCCGACGCGGGCAAGGCCCCGCCGGAGCGGCACGAACTTGAACGGCCGCGCGAGCGCCTGGACTTCTACCGGAAGGTCGTCGACGCACGCTGCGAGACCTTGCGGACCCGGCTGGAGATGGCCGAAGACTTCGCCGCCACGCTGCGCCACCGGTTTGCACCGGATGATCTCCCAGACCGCTGAGCCTCTGCGGCCGCCACGTCGCCACATCAATGAGGTAACGACCGGCTCGCAGTGGCCTGGCCAGTCAACAGATTCTTCGAGGGCCCCGTCCATCCCCTGGGCTGCGAGGCGGGTATCGCCACCAGGTTCCGGCGGAGGGCTGCGGAAGTCAGCTGTAACGGCCGCGCTCGCGCCGTCCGTGCTGATCACTGCGTTCCAGCACAATCTGCCCATCAGCGGTGCGTTCGGCGGCGTCGACCTCAAACACCCTCTCACTGACGTCGGCGAGTTGGAGCATGAGCTCTCCTGGGCGCTCAGCCGCTGGCGGTCAGGAGCCAAAGGTCCGACCCGGCCTGACAGAGTGGCGTGTAGCAATGGTTGTCGGACAGGCCCGCGGGAACCTTGCCACCTGTGTGCACTGGAGATGTTCGCGAGGGCGCTCTGCCTACCCCAACTCGACGTCGACGAACACGCCGACCCGGGCGGCGCGACGTGACCGGGGCGGCCCAACGGCGGCCTCGGCGCCGTCCCCGAGCAGCGGCTGGCGCAACTTCCGCCACGGCCCGGGAACGGCTGTTGAAAGCAGGCCGACAGTGTCGACGAGCGCTATTACTCTAACGGAAGGTGAGAGTTGCCAGGTAGTCGTGCGCACTCACGGCCGGTGGCAGTGGGTGTTTCTACAGAGGCACGTCGACGCTTACGCGGAAGCCTTCACGTCAAGACAGAGTCGGACCTGTACCCGGCAGTTGTCGACGACGGGCCGAAAGTTCGATCAGTGTCGGCCGCACCACAGGGCAGCCACGTGCACTGCCTGGTGGGGCGACCCAGCCGACACATAAGCAGATCGGTTCGCGGGCGCCAGTTGTGGTCGCCGCCGCGTTGAGGACTTCGGTGCGAAACGCGACTTGTGGCCCGGTCCCGGTGATCGGGCGAGTTAAGGGCACGGCGAACGGCCCGTTGGCGAACGGCTCACTCCAGCTTCGCGGGGACCAGCTTTGGTCGTGCGGCTGAGCCGGGCCGCGAAACCTGCATGACAGGGCAGTGCGGCGGTCTCGCGGGCCACGGCCGGTGGCGGCCTCCAGGGTGGCGTACTCCCGCCCCGCCTCTGTGGCCCGAGGCGGGACCGACGAACACCCCTTGGCCGCCATCTCTAACGTATTGCAAGAGTCAAGAGGTGCACAGAGGGCGTCAACGTGGGACCTTCGAGTTCCAGCCTTGCCCATATGGCAGCATCTGAATGCCGGTGAAGGCCACTGGGCAGGTCTATCGGCACAGCACTCCCCGGCCACCCCTCCATGTCGGGTGCCAGGTGAACGGCACCGACGCGGCAGCCAATCGGCTGAGCGGCATGGTCCTGTCGGCGCCGTCCACCGGGCATGGGGGGCCGACCACTCAGAACACTACTCCTACGTGAGGGTCGAGACTTCGCTCGTATCAAAGTCCCGATCACCACCAGTGCGGCAGCCCTGATCGCGGCCATCGCTAGTACGTCCATCAGTGACACCACGTGAGGGTATGCTGACGTGGGCAGCGCCACGGAAGAGACCGGTGACGCGCTGCCTCGCGGACCGGCGCTCGTATCCCCGTGCGACCCGGTGCCGCGGCCGCACGCCCCGAGGCCAGGCGCCCGCCCGCGCCCCTTGGCCTTGGGGCGTCGGCACCTTCTCGGCTGACCGACCGGTAGAGGCACGCTTTGCGGTGCCCCGTCGGGCACCTGCCGTCAGTGCGGGCGGCGCAGCAGGTCGCCGAGGCCCCGCTCCAGTAGGTGGAAGGCGTGCTCTGCCCTGGACTTCCGGAAGCACAACGATCTCCCACCGTTACTAGACCGCCCCTGGGGCCACTTCTAATGGTGGCAGTCCCAACACGAAGGGAGTCTCTGTGGAACTGACGTGTATCAGCCCCTCCGTCAGAGTGGGCGTACGACAAACCGACGAAAGTCGTTCCTCGAACATTTCGGTGAGGCACGTGGTCAACGGTCAGCAGTAAACCCTGTCCACATTGCCGCCCAGGGAGCCTGGAACACCTGACTCCAGCCCTCTTTGAACGGAGGTCGGGCCGCTTGGCCATAGCCGTGCGTGCCGGGCGGCTCGTCGCCGCGGAGCGGTTGCGGGTTCGCGAAGCCGACACCCTCAAACCCGACACACGACTTGCCTAATGAAGGTTCCGGTTGTCGCCGTGGATGTAGCCGAGCGGCACCGGTCCCACGCGGCGGAGCCGGGCCGCGTAGTCGCGCACCAGGTGCTGCTCGTCCTCGGTGAGCCGGTCCCCGGCCCGTCCCAGGTACTTCTCCGCACCGTCGGCCGCGGCCGCCAACGACGCTGCGGCCTCCGCCCGGTCGCGGGGATCGAGTGCACCGGCTTCGTGGAGCCGGGCGCACAGCATGCCGGCCTGCGCGTGCACGGCTCGCCACGCGGCGGAGGTGAGGCCCATGCCCGGGGCCGGAGCTCCGGGCGCCATGGTGAGCAGCAACGCCAGGTTGTCGGCGCGGCTGTCGAGGAGCTGCGGCGCCCGGCTGTGCCCGAGCGCGGGAACGACGCCTCGGTAGGCCCTGGTCTCACGGGTGAAGAACTTCACCGAGGGCGAGACCTTCACGTACCAGCGGGCCCCGCTAACGCCGGTGAGCTCCCACACCCGGGAGCGGTGCCAGTCGTGTGAGGCGTCGCGTACGGCCACGACCGGCCCGGTTCGCTGCTCCGCCCAGCGTTGCACGGTGGTGGGCAGGGGTTTGGTCTGCGTCACGCCGTGCACCTCGTGCTCGGGTGCGCGGCGTACGAGGAGCGGGAGGTGGAGGGGTCGGCAGCGGCGAGGGATGGTGGCACGAGGTTCTCCTTGAGGGGGCCCGTGCCGCCGGGGCAGGGGGGACGAGCGGGTGAGGCGGATCAGCGGTCCTGCGACAGTTCCAGGAGTTCGGCGAAGGTGCCGCCGGCGTGGACAAGGTCGTCGTACCGGCCTTGCTCGGTGATCCGGCCGTGCTCCATCACGATGATGTGGTCGGCGATCTTGGTGTTCTCTAGGCGGTGGGTGACCACGATCGTGATGCGGTCGGCGGCGATGGCCTTGATCTGCTCGAACATCTGGTGCTCGCCGCGCGGGTCCATCTGGGAGGTGGGCTCGTCCAGGATCAGCAGCCCCGGGCGCCGGTACAGGGCCCTCGAACACGCCACGCGTTGCCACAGTCCGCCGGAGAGCTCCGAGCCACCGAAGACGTCACGGGCCAGAAGAGTGTCCAGGCCCGAGGGGAGGTCCTCGACGGCCTCGCGTAGACCGACCGCGTCGACGGCTTCCCACACGGGGGCGTCGTCGTGGGTGCGGGGCTGGCCGAGGGTGACGTTTTCGCGGACTCGCAGGGGCCACTGCGCGAAGATTTGCGGCACCAGGCCGGTGTCGGCCCAGACGGTGGCGGGGTCCACCTCGGCGAGGTCGGTGCCGTTCCAGGTGACCTTGCCCTTGTCCGGCAGGTAGATCCCGGTGAGCAGCCGGGTGAGGGTGGACTTCCCCGAGCCGTTCGCTCCGACGATCGCGAGGATCTGGCCGCGCCGCAGCGTCAGGGAGACGCCGTCCACGGCCGGCTTGTCCTTGCCGGGGTACTGGTAGACAACCTCATCGAGCTGGATCTCCTGGGTCGGCGCGGCGTGCGCGCGGGAACCGCGCTTGGGGGCGCGGGCGGCGGCGTCGTCGAGGAAGGCCTGCATGTCGCTCAGGTACAGGCTGGTGTGGAAGACCGCAGCGCCGTTGATGACCACCTGGGACAGCGCGGCGAGCGTGGTCTGCACGGCGATGACCGCCGTCGCCGCGACCGCGAGTTCGATCCGCCCGGAGACCGCCAGCCACGCCAGCGCGCCCCAGGTTGCGACGAGGAAGACGCCGCCGGCCAGTGCGGAGAGCAGGGCGATCCGCAGGGTCCGCGGGGCGGCGGCGAGGGTGCGCCGGTCGCACCGGTCGGGCAGGGCGCGGTACCAGTAGATGAGGTAGTCGGTCATCGAGTTGGCGCGGACCTCGTCGCCGTACTTCGACTCGGTCGCCCACCAGCGCATCATGCCGCGCACGTTGCGGTCGGCGATGTTGGCGTAGTGGATCTCGTAGTCGACCCGGGCGGTCAGCACGGCGCCGACGCCGGCCGGCAGCACCGCGAGCAGGAGCGGCGGCAGCATCCACGGGTTCAGCACCGACAGCACTCCGCCGGCGGTGACCATGCGGATCAGCGCGGACAAGAACCGCTGGGCGTCGGTGATCATCACGTGCGTGCGGGTCACCCCCATCTCGGCCGCCTCGTGCCGGTCCGAGAAGCCACCTTCGGCGTATGCGGAGGCCTCGACCCGGCACACCGCCTCGACCAGGGCGGTGTCCGTCTCCGTGGTCAACCGCGGAGTGATCCGCCGCTCGGCGTACGTGGCGACCGCCCCCGCCGCGCGTGCCAGTGCGGCGGCGAGCGCCACCACCATCAGCGCCGGCAGTGCGCCGCGCAGCCGCTCACCGGCAGTGCCGTCTCCGAGGACCGGTGCCATGGCGCGGGCGGTGGCGGCCAGCAGTACGGCGGCCGCGACGCCGGTGATTACCTGGCAGCCGAGGAGGAGCTGCACGGCCCGCCGGTCGGTTCGCCATGACAGCCGTGCGATTCGGCCCAGGACGGCAGGGATCTGCGCGCACATCCGTCGGAAGGAGACCTCGGCGAGCGGGTTGACGGAGTACTGCCCGCTGTACGTGATCTCTGCCGGCGGGGGTGGAGGAGGCGCTGAGTTCTGCTGGTTGTTCGTTGCGGCCGAGGTCAACGTGGTCCCCCTAGACGGTCGCTGCGGCTGGGTCGTGAAGCTCAACGACCCGACATGGATTTCGAACACCTGTGTTTCAGTCGAGCTGGGAACCCCGGAATTGAGCGCGCGGCGGCGGCTGCGGGATGCACCGACCCTTGGCGTCTACGGGTGCAGATACTTCGCGCAGTTGGCCGAAACGCCGAGGCTCATGTCGGGGCCCGCATGTCGAGAGGCCCGGCAGGACAGCGGATGTTCGGCCGGCCCACCCGGCGGGGTCACATGCGGGCGATGTCGAGGGTGACGATGACCGGGAGGTGATCGCTCAGCTGCTGGGTGACGGTGTCGTCGAGTACCTCGAAGGAGTACAGCGCCGGGGCGAGCGCGGGGGAGAGCAGGACATGGTCGGCTCGGTGGTCCCACCTCTACTCCGGACGCAGGTGGCCCGCGGTGCGTGGGATGGGCTGATCGAGGTGGACGGGCGGGTCGACGAAGCCGGCGTGCATGAGCGCGCGGATCGCCCGGCGGTCTGTGCCGCCGTATGAGCCGTCGGGCAGCATGAGGCGGTGCCCGGAGTGCTGGTGCGCCGGGATCAGGTCCCAGTCCTCCGGCTCTTCGTCGTCGGCGCCGGGGGTGTTGAGATCTCCGGCCAGCAGGGTGCGTGCGCCGGCGTGCTCGGTCAGCCACTGGACTTCTGCCAGCCGGTCCTGCGGGCTGAACGGGTCGAGGTGGGTGTGAAGGAGCACGACCGGCTCCCTGACTCCGGTGACGCGCAACCGGGCTCGCAGGACGGTGTGGTGGAAGTTGCCGCATGCACCGTCGGGGGAGGACCCCAGACACTGCACCCGCGGCCACCGGTAGTACGTGACGAGGTGGCATCCGTGACTGCGCGACCGTGCGAGCAGCGGCTGCATCCCCAGCCGTTGCGCGGTTGCGTACACGCGTTCGGAGCCCTTCTGGTCCCAGTGCTTGGCCTCCTGGAGGTTCAGCACGTCCAGGTTCAGGCTGCCCAGCAGGCGGACCTGGTCCTCCCAGCGCTCCTGGCCGCCGTTGAGGAGGTTGTAGCTGCCCACACGCAGCTGCCGGTCCGCCGGTAAGAGGAGTGGCGAGTCAGCCATTCGGCTCGTATCTCACTTTCGCGTAGTTGGATCATGCAGACGCTTCCAGGGACGGCGCCCGCAGGCGTGGGGGCGCCGGGTAGTTGGGTCAGCCAGTTCTCTTCGCCATCCGCGTTCTTGCCGGGCGTGCGGTCGTAGTGCGCGCATGGATGGGGTGGCAGCGGCGCGGAGGGCGCTGCCTTGAGCAGGGAGGGTCTGGGTCGGCCGGGCTGGGGAGGGGAGTGGTCAGGGAGTGAGGACGGTGAAGGCGGCCGCGGGGAATCGGCGCCCGTTGACCTGGAGGGCGATCGAGTAGGCGCCGGGTGTCAGCTTCGCGGTGGCCGTCGACCGCAGCACATGGGCCTTCGTGAGCTGGAGTTCGCTGTGGGGCTCGGCGGTGGCACGCAGCAGGAAGTACACCTTCTCTCGCGGCTTGCCGGTCGGTGTCGTTGACGAGATCACGAACATCACGTGCACGGGGGCGGCCGCCGTGGTGGTCAGCGTGGCGGAGAAGCTGAGCGTGTCGCCGTCGGCGAGCTCGGTGCGCTCCAGAGTGAGGGGCGACAGGTCGATCGGTGCGTCGTGGGCGTAGCCGAGGAAGGCGTACGCAGCCGGCCAGCCCTTCTTCAGCCTGCTCCGCAGGGCCTGCCGGGCGATGAAGGTGAAGTGCTTGTCGGCAGTGCGACCGGAGTCTTTCCAGTGCTGAAGGGTGGCAAGTACCAGGTCCGGCTGCGTATCGGACAGGTCGTGGAGGTGGTTGGCGACCGACGTGCGGACGTAGGTGCTGGAGTCGCTGTAGAGCTGTTCGAGTACGGGCAGTGCCGCGTCAGCCGGCAGGGAGATGCGTGGGGCGCAGGGCAGCAGCGGACGGGTGGCTTCGCTTGCGAGCCGGCGGGTCCGGTAGTCCTCGTCGCGGGCCCAGGCGTCGACCGCCTTCATCGTCTCCTCGGGGAAGTCGTTGAGGAAGTGCCGCGCGGCGACTTCTGCCGAGAAGTACCGGGTGAGACGCGCGAGAGCGGCCAGGGCCTGGTCCAGGTACTCGCCGGTGCGAAGGTAGCGCGCCACGAAATGGGAGTGGGGCGAGTAGGTGTGCAGGCCGAAGTCGTTCGGCACGCCGGCCGCTTCCGGGGTCGGCGGCAGGGAGCGCAGCAGCACGTCGAGGGCCTGGGAGCCGGTGACCGGAAGGTAGGTGTGCAGGCCCTCGCCGGTCCGGGCGATCCGGGCGCCCAGCTCGAGCCGGGGAATGTCCGCCATCACCGACGTCACGAACGCGTCTGCGTCGAACTCGGGGCATGCGGCGTGGACTTCACGGCCGATGCGGGCGATGCGCTCGGCGTTGAGAGCGGTCTCTTTCAGGGGAACCTTCGCGGTCATGGGCACACCCTAGGGCCGGCTACGGGGGCAACCTCGTGTTCTCGCCGCAGGTCATCCGGCGGTATGAACCCGAGGGCTTTCGGCTATCGGACGGCGGCGCGGTACAGCAGCCGGCGGTGGCGGGAGCTGTCGCAGGGGGAGGCGGTGTGGAGGGTGGCGAGGTTGTCCCACACGACCAGGTCGCCCTGCTTCCAACGGTGGCTGTGGACGTAGGGCGCGCTCGTCGTGTGCTCCAGCAGTTCCTCCAGCAGCGCGCGGCTCTCCTGCTCGGCGAGCGCCGTGATGCCGCTGATCACCATGGAGCCGAGCAGCAGGGAGCGGGCGCCGGTTACGGGGTGGGTCAGGACGAGCGGGTGTACGACCTCCGGGCTCGCGGCCAGGCTCCCGGCCGCGATCGACGACTGACCTCCGCTGGCCTGGCTCTGGAGCTCGCCGAGCTGTTCGATGGAGTGCACTGCGCGCATCCCCTCGATCCGCTGTTGCACCGCCGGGGGGAGGCCGGCGTAGGCGCGGGTCGCGTCGGCGAAGCGGGTCTCGCCGCCGCGTTGAGGGGTGATGACCGAGTAGAGCATCGTCGCCGAGGTGAGCTGGGGCTTGAAGCTGTTGTCGGCGTGCCACTCCTCCTCGTTGTCCCCGTCGTAGACGCCGACGTGCTTGCCGGCCTCGACGATGTTGCTGATGACGGTCAGGCCAGGGAAGCCCCCGACGGCGTACCGGCGGTCGACGCTGGTGTCCACCGTCCCGAAACAGGAGGCGACGGTCAGCAGGTCGGCGTGGGTCAGGTGCTGGCCGGGCACGATCAGCAGCCGGTGCTGATGCAGGGCCGCCGCCAGCTGGGGCGCGAGGCTCTCGGCGTGGATGGCGAGGTTGGCGTCGACGACGGCGCCGAAGCCGTTCTCGTCGAGCGGGCGCAGCGACAGGTCCATCGCTACTCCTTCCGGACGGTGACCTGGTGGTCAGAACTGGAGCGAGGGCTGGAAGACGCTGATGTCCTTGACGCCGGAGGCGGCCATGCACAGCCGCTCGATGCCGATGCCGAGTCCGACGCTGGTGGCCGGCACGCGTCCCGAGTCGATCGCCTCCCTGGCCAGGGCCTGCTCGTCGTCGTACAGGTCCACCGCGCGGGCCCGGTCGACGAACGCGGCTCCGTCGGGCTCGTCCTCGTAGCCGTGGACGACCTCGATGCCGTCGACCAGGACCTCGAAGCGGTTGAGGACGGTCGTGGTGCCGGGTGCCAGGCGGGCGCACGGCTCGTCCCCGCCGACCGGGTACTCGGTCAGGAACAGCGCGGCGCCGGTGCTCTGGACCTCCACCTCGCGTTCCACGTACTGCCCGAGCACTGTCTTGAACGGCACGTCCGCGCTCATGCCCAGGTGGGCGGCCATTTGGGCGGGCAGGTCCCCGAGGGGCTCGCGGCGCAGGTCGGTGCCGAACTGGTCGCGGACGTGGCCGGCGACGGACACGCGCTGCAGGGCGTACGGGAGGTGCGGGCTGATCAGCCTCTCGGCGAGCGTCAGGAGGAAGTCGAAGTCCTCACCGGCGGCGTAGAGGTCGAGCATCTGGAACTCGGGCGCGTGCAGTTCGTCGGGCTTCTCGGGGCGGAAGCACGCACCGATCTCGAAGATGCGCCGGTGGTGCTCCAGGTTCACGCGCAGGGCCGGGCCGATCATCGCCCGCAGGAACCGTCCGCCGTCGTGGTCCACCGGCAGACGGCGCCCCGGACCGAGGTCGGCTCTGCGCATGGTCGGGGTGGTCACCTCGACGAAGGCCTCGGCGCGGAGGGTGTCCCGCAGGCTGAACAGCAGGTCGGACCTCATGACGACGGGGTTGAGCACGGGTACTCCTCAAGGCGGTGTTTTCGGGCGGAGTTCGCGGGAAGCCGGGCCCCACAG
Source organism: Streptomyces sp. NPDC048392 (assembly GCF_043200575.1). Lineage (NCBI taxonomy): Bacteria > Bacillati > Actinomycetota > Actinomycetes > Kitasatosporales > Streptomycetaceae > Streptomyces > Streptomyces sp. NPDC048392. Next base: position 43,379 of record NZ_JBICYB010000032.1, on the reverse strand, counting down.
CGAGCTGTCGTTCGGGTCCTCGGCGGGGCCACAAAGTAGCCGCGCCCGCACGAGCAGCAGAAGCCCTCCCGCCTGCCCTCCCGCGTCCAACGGGCCCATAAAGAGGCCCGTCCAGGGACAGAGTTCTGTGTTCTCGCAGGTCAACCGGGGTGTGCGCGCAACGGTGACGCAACGGTCCCGTGCAACCGACGCAACGGCCAGAGCCGTTGCGGCCCTCCTCGGTCGAGTCCTAGCGTGACTGGCCAAGCGCCCGGCGTGACCGCCACGCAGCGCTCCTCCACAGGTGGAGGAGACGTGCTCCGGCGCGACCCCTCCACTGGCGTGCGCCCACACCACGGCGTGCCGAGCCGACGGTTCAGCACCTCACCCGACCGGCGGCCCGGCAGTTCCATAACCCGATCACCCGGACTCGCGGATCACCCGCGACCGAGCAGGGAGAACTCGATGACCGCTTCCGCTGGAATGACCCCGGACACCGGCCTGAAGGCCGGCATGCGGCCGGACGCTGCGGACCTGAAGCTCGGGATGCGCCCCGACGCCGCCGTGCTGAAGGCCGGCATGCGGCCGGACGCTGCGGACCTGAAGCTCGGGATGCGCCCCGACGCCCCCGCGCTGAAGGCCGGCATGCGGCCGGACAGCGCCCTCGTCGCCGCCTGACACGCGGCTGATCCACCCCTTCGTCGTGCTCCGGCGCGCCTGCCCAACGGCAGGTTGCCCGTGCTGCCTGCCCCTCGGGTGGCGTGCCGGAGCCCGGCCTCCTTTCATCCGCACCACGTCGACTGGAGAACCTGATGGGCAGCCCCGCCGCCGGCAGGACCCGCAACGGCACCGGAGCCTCCGGCCCTGTGCGCAAGGCCCTCGGGCAGCAGCTCATCGCCGACCTGGAGAAGCTCTGCGGGCGCCCGGCCATCGGCCTGTGGGACGTCGCCTGGGACCTCATGGGGATCGCCGCCGCAGCGATCGCGGGCCACCTCATCGGTCACGTCGTCGGCCCTCTGTTCGCCGTCTGCTACATCGGAGTGCGCCAGCGCCACCTGTCCAATCTCGGCCATGAGTGCGTGCACTCCAAGCTCATGGCCACCCGCCGCGCCAACCGGATCGTCGGCTACCTGTTGACCGGCCTGCTCGGCGAAGGCTTCGAGCCCTACCGCAGCAGCCACTACGTCCACCACGCCAAGCTCGGCTCGGACGACGACCCGATGTTCCAGTCTTACCGCGCCGGCAACATTCGTGCCGCGGGCCGAGCGCCCAGCCGCCGCGCCTTCGTCCTACAGGTCATCGTGCGCAACGCCCTGTGGCGGCTGCCGAAGACCGCGGTACAGACCCTTCTCACCCGCGCGCCGGGGGAGACCTGGCGGGCCCTGGCCACCCGGGCCGTGCTGTGGGCCAGCGTCGTCGCCGCGCTGTGGCCCGTGGGCGGCGTGCCCTACCTTCTGCTCTACTGGCTGCTCCCCCTCGTCCTGGTGCGGCCCGTCGTCACCTGGATCACCGATCTCGGCAACCACGCCGGGCTGATCGAGAACGACGATGTCCTCCTGCAGACCCGGGGCTGGACCTCCCACTGGCTCACCCGGCACCTGCTCGGCGGCCACCTGGACGACATGTTCCACCCCATCCACCACTGGTGCCCGCAGATCCCCTGGCGGCGCCTGCCCGAGGCCCGCGCCCTTGCCGCGCAGCACCTGCCGCGCTTCGGCGAAGTGCCGTGGTGCTCCGGCTACTTCTTCAGGCGCCGCGCCACCCCGGACCAGCCGTGCGTGATCGAGGACATCATCACCCGGCTCGCCGCTGCCCCCGGCGCCGCCTGCACCCCGCGCCGGCACGCCTCGGCCGCCTGACCTCGTCCTCGCCCGACCTCGAACCCCGTACGGCACCGCCCACCCCGGCCGCGCACCCGCGCGCCGGAGACAGGGGCCCGCCGTCGCCCGCCGCCGAGGAGGCGGCCCACCATGCCCCAGCCCGCGCCCGCCTCGCCGCCGGCCCTGAACAGCTTCGACGAATTCACCCGGCTCGACGAAGTCCTCCTCGGCCGCGCCGAGCACTACGACGCCCACCACACCGACACCTCGTGGCGGCTGTTCTTCTACGACAACGTCGCCCCCGTCCTCGGTCAGCACACCAGCCCGTCGGGGGAGGAACTCCTCCCGATCCCCACCCAGCTGGTCGACGAGCTCAACGAGGACATCGCCGGCCTGGCCGAGGCCCTGACCGGATGCGGGGTGCAGGTCCTGCGGCCCGCGGCGCCCGGCAAGGACATCGACATCCGCTCCCCGCACTGGGACGCCAGGGCCACCCCGCCGCTCAACGTCCGCGACCAGACCATCGTCCTCGGCAACACCATCGTGGAGACCGCGCCCCACGTCCGCGCCCGCATCTTCGAGAACGACCTGCTCAAGCCCGCCTTCTACCGCTACTACCAGGACGGGGCGAACTGGCTGAGCATGCCGCGCCCGGCCCTGGCCCGCGACTCCCTGGACACCGCCTACTTCACCCGCCAGAACCTGGACGTCCGCCGCGCCACCGACGGCGAGAGCGCCGGCGCGATCGAGGGCCTGGGCCTGGAGATGGTCTTCGACGGCGCGCAGTGCATGCGCCTGGGCCGCGACGTCCTGGTCAACGTCGCCAACCACAATCACGAACTCGCCCTGCGCTGGCTAAGGGACAACATCCGCGACCTGCGGTTCCACCGCCTGGACGCCATGGCCGACAACCACATCGACAGCGTCCTGGTCCCGCTGCGTCCCGGCCTGATGCTGCTGCGCTCCCCGGCCTACCTGAAGTACCTGCCCAAGGCCATGCAGTCCTGGGATGTGATCTACGCCCCCGAGACCGACGACAGCAACTTCCCGGACTACAGCGACCTGGGCTTCGTCATCCCCATCGGCAGCCGGTACATGGACATCAACCTGCTGTCCGTCGACGAGAACACCGTCGTCGTCAACTCCCTGTACCCCGAGCTGATCGAGGTCCTGGAGCGCCGGGGGTTCACCGTCGTCCCGGTCCGTCACCGCCACCGGCGGCTGTTCGGCGGCGGCTTCCACTGCTTCACCCTCGACACCGTCCGCCGCGGCGGCCCCGAGGACTACCTCAGCTGAGCCCGGCGCCCCCGAACACGGCAGTCCGCCGCGATGTCAGGAGATTCTTGATGGACACCGCCTACCTCTGGCCGCCCGACCGGACCTTCTGGACCGGCGCCTTCCCCGACCACACCACCGGGCGGACCACGCCCTTCCTGTTCAAGGGCATCATCCCCGCCACGGCGGCCGGCCCCGACGACGTCCTGGCAGGGTTCGAGGCCATCCGCCGGGCCCACGCCGCCGGCACCGACATCAAGGCGCACGCCCGCGTCTACGTTGGCGAGGACCGCCGCGACGACCTCGTGCCCCAGGCGCTGACCGCCCCGTCCTGGGACGGGGGCGTGGACGCCTTCGTGCCGTGGATACAGGACCTCGCCGGCGCCGAGCGGTTCTCCCTGGTCGTCAACAACCTGGAGACGGTCAGCCCCGCCCTCGCCGCCGGCCTCGGGACCTTCCTCGAGTCCCTCATCGACGGGTGGGGCCTGCCGCTGGGCGGCGCCGAGCAGGTCGCCTTCGCCGGGAACTACGCGGGCACCGCCTTCGGGATCCACGAGGGCTACGAGGACGCCTTCCTCGTCCACCTCGGCCCCAACGCCAAGAACTTCTACTGCTGGCCCGCCGAGCAGTACGAGAAGCTCACCGGCGGCAAGGAGCCCACCTACGGCGACTACCGCGCGCTGCTGGAGGAGGCCGAGCACTTCCTGCTGGAGCCGGGCGACGCCCTCTTCCTGCCCCGCCGGGTCTTCCACGTCGGCACCCAGGACACCTTCTCCGTCTCGGTGGCCATGCCGCTGTACACCTACCCGTACGCGCGGATCCTGCAGAGCCGCATCATCCCGGACGTCCTCGCCACCCTGGCCGGGGACGGGCCCGACGACCCGCTCAACGAGCCCTCCGCGATGGCGGACACGGCCGCCGGGCCCGGCGCCGTCGCCGACCGGCTGGCCGGCGTGGGCCGCGAACTGCTGACCGTCGCCGCCGACCGCGTCCGCGGCGCCGCCCGCCAGCACGCCGAGCAGCGGTGGGCCACCCTGCTGAGCAACGGCGGCTGGGAACTCGTCGAGGGCGACTTCTCCCGCCAGGAAGCCGCGGACGCCTTCGACCCCGAGCAGGTCACGCCGGGCGCCAGCATCCGCCTGATCGCCCCCTACCAGGTGACCACCATGCTCGACGACGGCGACTCCCCCCAGGTCCTGCTGCGCGGCCACCAGCCGGGGATCACCCTCGACAGCGCGGGCCTGGACCGAGACACCGTCACCGCCCTCAACCGCGGCGACACCCTCGTCCTGCCCGACAACGCCGAGCTCCTGACGGCCGTCCGCGCCCTGGGAGCCACCGGCGGCCTGCACCTGACCCCCCACCCCTCCGACGACACCAAGGACGCCGACGCATGACACCCGACAACAGCCTCGTCCAGGCCTACCTGAAGGCCCACCCCGAGACGCAGAGCGCCGTCAACGGCACCCTGCTGGGCAACTTCACCTCCGGCACCGCCCTGGCCACCGCGCACCTGGCCCCGCTGGTCGACTGGGTGTACGCGCGGATCGCCGAGAAGGTGGGCGCCGCCGGCCTCAACGAGCGCCAGGCCCGGATGTACATCGAGGAGCTCTCGGTGTTCGCCCGCTACAACGCCCAGTACCTCAAGGCGGCCGCCACTGCCGTGGAGGGCTACTGCCCCGAGCTCGCGCACGAGCTGCGCCGCAACCACCTGGAGGAGGGCGGCGAGCGCGGCAAGGTGCCCGCGCACTACGTCCTCTACACCAACGCGCTCCTCTCCGACCTCGGCCTGCTCGTCAACGGCCACGTGCCCGCCCCCGAGACCGAGACGCTGGTCAACCTCCACCAGTGGATGGTCGGCTCGCACATGCCCAGCCACATCGCGGGCGCCTACTACGCCACCGAGGCCGTGGCGATCGCCGAGACCGAGATCCTGCGCGACATCACCAACCGCTACGGCGAGCTGACCATCGGCCGCAGCGGCAGCGAGCTCAAGGCCCTGCACTACTACTACGAACTCCACCTCGACGACGAGCACGAGGCGGCCCAGGTCGGCGGCATGAGCGTCGAGGCCGCCCACATCGAGGGCCTGGCGAGGTTCATCAAGGAGAGTGAAACCTTCCACATCGACCTGCCCCAGGCCCTCGACGGCTGGCTGACGATCACGGAGGGGATGACACACTGGTGGGCTCAACTGGCCCACCGCGCCTCGGAGATGAACTGATGAACGCCACCCCCGACATCGTCGCCGCCGCCCAGGAGCGATCCGGCGGATGCCTGTGCGGAAAGATCCGCTTCACCGTTAAGGGCGAGGCCGTCTATCCGCACCTGTGCTTCCCTGATGATTGAGTGAGTTCAAGGGACTCACAGGGGTGGCAGATGGACGAGTGGTGGTTGGTGTTCGTGCCGGATCCGGAGCGGTGGGGGCCGTTGCCGGAGGAGGGGGTGCTGGGGGTCCGCAACCTGCCAGCCGCCCTGGAGGCGGTGGGGCTTCGGCCGGGTGATCCGGTATTTGTACGGCCTGATTTCGTCGTGGACGCAGAGTTGTTGCAGTTCACTCTCTCGCCCGATTTTTGCGACCTGGAGAGAGAATCGCGTCGGAATTATGCGACGGATATTCGGCTGCTCCTGTCGTGGCTTTGGCGGCGGGGCATTCACTGGCGGGCGGCGACCAACGCGGACTTGCGGGCGTACAAGGAATTCCGTGTTGATTCGCCGTTGAATCCGCAGCGAGTCGGCGGTGCGAAGTGGAACCGGGAGGCAGCCGCGCTGACCCAGCTCTACAAATGGGCGAAGGTGAGTCCTCTCCCGTTGGACGTGGGGCGTCGCGCGGACCGGGAGGCAAGCGCGCGTAGCTCTCGGGTGTTGTGGCTGACGCCACGGACCTGGGGTCTGTGGCAAGACCTGGGGCTGCGAGGACTTGGCCGCGACGGCGCGCCGTTGCCCGATTGGGACGGACGAACCGAACTGCGGAACACCTCGTTCGTGGGGCTGGCGCTCAGCTCGGGCCTGCGGCGGCAGGAAGCCGGGTCGATGCTGACGTTCGAAGTGCCGACCCGGCGCCTTCGGTCTGGACGTTACTGCCATGGCCAGGTAGCTCGCGCCCTGTCGCGGTCGAAGCGTGACCGCACCTACTACACCTCGGTCGAGTCGGTGCGTCAGCTCGGTGCCTACAGCGAGTCCGAGCGGACGTGGGCTATCCAGCGTGCCCAGCAGGAGGGCCGTTACGAGGAGCTGCCGCTGATGCGGCTGGTCACGAATGTGACGCACGGCCGGGCTCCGGTCGTGCACTGGGTGGACCGGGACGGCGTGGCAGGCCGACGGGAGTTGACCCTGCTGGACTGGCGTGAGCGGCAGTGGCTGTTCGTGGAGGGGCCGCTCGGTCCGGAGCCGGCGTGGCTGTGGTTGACCGAGCAGGGCATGCCGATGTTGCCGGACCGATGGAACACGGTGTTTTGGCAGGCCAATCAGCGGTGCGAGGAAGCTCTGTTGACGCCGGAGGAGCGAGAGATCCCGCGCCCGCTGAGGTCGGCTGCGGTACGGGGGAAGGCCCCGTACGCGAGCCCGCATGCCGCGCGCCACTCCATGGCGCTCTACATGCTGATCGTGCTGAACGAGCTCATGGACAAGAAGTACGGGCTGACCGCCGCAGACCGGCGCGACTTCGCTCGGCTCTACGGCGACCCGTGGTGGCTGGTGAAGACCTTGTTGGGGCACCGGGACGTCGAGACGACGAAGGAGCATTACCTCAACCCGGTCATGCACATGCAGTTGGAGTCGATCCTCGCCTTCGATGCCGAGGGCGAGCACGGCGAGAGGGACCGGACGAAGGATCTGAACGGCCTGTTCGCCCAGCTGGCCCGGGAAACCTCCGGGATCCAGGATATCGAGCTGCTGGTCGACGCCCTGCCCGTCGCGGCGGCATCGTGAGCGGGCGGGGGCGCAAAGCTGTCCTGCCGCCGCCCGACTTCCAGGCAACCGAGCGGATAGCCGCCGACGGACTGCAGGCCACCGTCGTGAACAAGGAAGGTTTCAAGCGCGTCTTCGACTTCGCCGCGATCGCCGTGCCCCAGCCGATGCGCTGCTCCCTTGCGCGAGCGTTCGCCGCGCAGTCCATGGGATGGAACAGCCACGCGAGCGGTGAGTCATATTGGCGATCTATCGAGGTCTTCGCCCGGTTCCTCAAGGACCAGGGCCAGCCGGCCGAGGACCTGGACGACCTGACCTCTGCCACGCTCCGGCTCTGGCGCAACAACCACAAGGACACTCCCGGCGGGCGCGAGGCCCTGGGCAAGATGCGTACGCTACTGAAGCGCGAGCCGCGGCTGGCGCAGGGCCTGGCTGCAGAGGAACTGGCCCGCCCCGTTCCGAAGAAGGGCAAGCCGTCCAAGCAGTCCTACCGGCCGTCGGAGCGCGACCAGGTGCTGCTGGCCGCCGAACGGCAGTTCCGGGCCGCGCTGCTGCGGATCCGGGAGAACACCGAGCTGCTCGCCCGCTACCGGGCGGGTGCTCTGGCCCCGGACAGCCGTGACTGGAGGATCGGGGTGGCCCTCGAGCACATCGCCGCCACGGGCGAACTGCCCGGATACCCGGACAAAAGTGGGACGGTCTACACCCGAGCCGAAGGGCTGCTGCGCGGAAAGAACCGCGGGAAGACTACGGGTCGGCTGTTCCTGAGCCGGGCGGAACTGACGGCCCTGGCCGTGATGATGACGGACCGCTACGGCTGGAACCTGTCGGTCTACGACCGTATGCACGTGCCCGTCACCACCCCGTCCGCGGGAGATCCCGCCACGGTCACCTACGAGGTACTGGTGGAGAAGCGCCGCTCGGGCGAGGGGCGCTGGTTCGACACGGAGAACTACACCGACTCCGGCGCGGACTCGCCCGGCCGGCTCATCACCCAGGCTCTGGAAGCCACGCAGCAAGGGCGAGCCCTGGCCGCCTCCCTGTCACCCGGCCACGACCTGCTGATGGTCGCGCGCAACCGGCGCCGTACTGACGTGGACTCCAATCTGGACCGGCCCCGGAACGTCGGCCCGCTGTGCTTCGGGGTGTCCAAGGCCGACGCCCGAGTATGGGCGAGGAGTCACAAGATCGGCTCGCCGTTCCAACGCGCTCGCAGGACCACCGTCACCACCACGGGCAAGCCGCTGCAGCACAAACGTGGCACCCACGAGAGCGTTTACGTCCTGCCCGACGAGAACGTGCAGGAGGCCGCCGTGGACGTGATCGCGGCCGGCGCCGAGGAGGCCCACGAACAGGCCCGCGACTACACCTTCAAGGGGCGTCTTGCGAACACGGCCGACGTGGCCCACCAGGAGACCGCGACCGCGGACTGCGCGGACGAGGAGACCAGCCCCTGGCCGGACCCGAGCGGCGGTTGCGGTGCCGACTTCCTGCTCTGTCTGTCCTGCGAGAACGCCCGGGTCCACACCGGCCACCACCCACGCCTCGCGCTCCTGCGCCGCCAGTTGATATCGCTCCGCTCCAGCTGGCCGGAGAAACTCTGGCGCAAGCGATGGGACGAACACCTCCAGCGACTCGATGACCTGCGGACAAAGGTCAACGAGAGCACCTGGGACGCCGCTCTGGCCCGGATCACCGACCGCGACCAAATGATCGTCGACCACCTGCTCAAGGGAGACCTCGCCCCGTGACGACAGCTCTGACCCTCGAGGCCGATCCCTACATCCTTCCCCTGCCGGGGCCGGAGAGCCCGGTGGTCCTGGACCGGTGGATCAGCGCCGGCAACACCCACCCCAACTCCCGCTACAACGACGACGTCTGGTCGATGGGACCGCTGACCGACAATCCCGGGGACAGCCTCCACAAGATCAATTTGAAGAGGTGCCCCGCCTCCCTGCGAAGCGAGCTCAGGCGCCTCATCTGGATCCTGATCAACGGTGAACTGCGCCCCACCTACGTACAGGAACGAGGCTTTCAGAACCGGGGACGCGACGGCGTGATCAGCATGCGCGACAACATCCTGCAGTGGTTGAAGTTCGCGCGCTGGCTCGACCGGCAAGAGGTCTCCCAGCTCAGCGACTGCACCGTGGAGCACTGGAAGGCGTACGCCGCCAAGTGCACCAGCGGCTGCACGCGCGATCACGCCCAGACGATTCTGCGCTGGCTCTCGGACCTGTGGGCCTTCGACCAGCTGTCCGTCAGCCCCTGCGGCATTACGCAGCCGCCCTGGGAGAGCGAGGGCATCGACGACTACCTGCCGGCCGCGACGGGAGAGGCGGGCGGCGAGAACAAGACCGAGCCGCTGGACCCGACCGTGATCGGCCCCTTGCTGACCTGGTCGATCCGCCTGGTCGAGGACTTCTCCGACGACATCCTGGCCGCCTGGACCGAGCGCCGCCGCATGCACGCTCGCGTGAAGGCCACACCGAGCACCCGAGGGGGCCTGGCAGCCGTCAAGAACTATCTGCAGCCGCTGCTCGATTCTGGGGCCCTCCTGCCCGCCACCGTGAGCCGAAAGCACGGCATCACCTTGGCCCACCACTACGTCGCCGCGGTCACGGGAGCCAGCTGGAACCAGGTCCACGACTTCGCTACTCGGCGCGGGCTCCGTGTGCTCGTCGCCCGGCGGCCCGGCCGCAGCCCGATGCCGGTGCCGGTGACGGGCCGGATCGAGGGGCGCCCCTGGCGCGAGTTCATGGACTACGAGGAGACACCGATCCTGATCCAGCACCTGGCCACCGCCGCCGCCATCGTGATCTTGTATCTCACCGGGATGCGCCCCCAGGAGGCCCAATCGCTGCGGTCCGGCTGCTGCCCCGATCCGGAACCCAACGAGGACGGCTCCATGCCGCGGCATCTGATCCGATCCCACCACTACAAGAACGTCCGCGACTCCGACGGCCACCACATCTCCGCTGGTGAGGAGCGCGCCGTCCCCTGGGTCGCGATCACTCCCGTCGTGAACGCCATCCGGGTTCTGGAGCGCATCGTCCCCCAGGGCGAGTTGTTGTTCAGCTCCACCCATCACGATGTCGTCGGCCAGCGCAAGCATCACGGGGCGCTGAAGCGCTCCAGCCTGGGCCGCCGCGTCGAGAATTTCGTGTCGTGGATCAACCAGGAGGCCACCGCCCAGGGCCTGCCCGCCCAAGTGGTGCCGGCGGACCCGCACGGAAACCTGGGACTGAGCCGTCTGCGCAGAACGCTGGCCTGGCACATCGCCCGCCGCCCCGGCGGTCTGGTCGCCCTCGCCATCCAGTACGGACACATGCGCACCGCCCTGGACGCCCGCACCTCCACCGGCTACGGCAACCGCGAGCGTCGAGGGTTCCACGGGGAACTCGACGTCGAGACCGCTCTCGCCGCCGCGCAGACCGCAGCGCGGTTGCGCGACGCCGCAGCGGCCGGCGAGAAGATCTCCGGTCCCGCCGCTCGACGAGCTCTCATCGGAGCCACTTCGATCCCCGCCTTCGAAGGCGCCCTGACCACCCCGAAGGCCGCCGCCAAGTTCCTCGCACGCGACGGCCTCGTACTCTTCGACAACCCGGACTCCTTCCTCATCTGCGCCTTCAAGCGCGACACCGCCCTGTGCGACCCGGATCCCGGGGCGACGGCACCCAACCAGTTCGCCTGCCAGCTCGGTTGCGGCAACGCGGTCCGCACCGACAGGCACGCGCAGGCGGCACGAGAGCACGCTGATCGACTCGATGCGAAGGCAGCCCTGATGCCCCAGCCCCTGGGCGACCGGCTTCGCCTGACCGCCGACCGCTTCCGCGCTCTCGCCGACGCCCACGACTTCGCCGCCCAGTCCGCCGAGGAAGCCATCTCATGAACCAGCAGCACGAGGACGAGCGTTCCCGCATCCGCGCGGCCATGGACCGCCTCCTGGCCGGCCAGCCCACCCGCTCCAACGGCAGCCTCACGGCGGTCGCGCTCGCCGCAGAGGCCGGTGTCCACCGCATGGCGCTGCAAAAGCGCCACGCCGACCTCAAGGAGGAGTTCTACGCGCGGGTACGTATGGAAACGCACCAGGCGCCGGAGGTCGAAAGGCGGCTTCGTCAAGAGGTGGTCCGCCTGAAGGGAGCTCTCAAGGACTCCCGGGCCGCCGAGGCCAAGGCCCGGCATCGAGCGGAGCAGATAGCCCTCGCGGCAGCCGTTCTCATCCTCCGGCAACCCGATGGCCAAGACCAGCCTGTCCCCGACAACGTCATCCCGCTCCGCCCGTCCGGCGATTAGGGAGAGCAGGCCGTTACGCGGCAACGCCGAGTTCCTTGCGGGTCCGGTGGATGAACTCGCGTACGGCCGGCTCGCGCCGCCAGGGGGCGAAGGCGGTGTTGAACTCACGGACATAGCCCTCGGCTCGGCGCGGCGCGACTGGACGCGGGCCGCTGCCGGGCACTGTGCGCCACGCAGATCACCAGCTGAGGCATCGTCTCTACGCGTAGGTCAGCGGGCGGCGGCCCCGGCCGGCTGACTCGCGGGCACCAGGCGCGGCACGATGCGGACGTAGGCGACCATGCCGAGGACCTCGACCAGGGTCTGGGTGACCACGACGACCGCGGCGACGGCCAGATCGCCGGGTAGTGCCAGGGCCAGGGGAAGGACGACGAGGGAGTTGCGGGTTGAGCCGGTGAAGACGATCGCCCGGCTCGCGGGCGGGTCCAGTCGGAACAGGCGGGCCACGGTCTTGCCGGCGAATGCCATCACGACGAGGAACGCCGCGTAGAAGGGAACGACGACGGCGACGTCGGCCAGCCTGTCGCCGAGCTTGGGGACCTGTGAGGCGACCACGACCAGCAGCGTGGCGGCCATGAGCGGCACCATCGTGGTGGTCGCCGCGTCGGAGACCTTCTGTCCGGCCGGGCGGCGCGCTGCCCACGCCTGCAGGCCCCAGGCGAGGGCGAGCGGGATGACGATCAGAACGATGAACGCCTCGACGAACGGGCCGATCTCGACGATGTCGGCGAGCTCCGAGCCCATGAACAGGTACAGGAATCCCGGGAGCAGCAGCATCTGTGCGACGAGCAGCACCGGGGTGGCGGCGAGCAGGCGGCGGCTGGAGCCGCCGGCAAGTCCGGAGAAGACGATCACGTAGTCCACGCACGGGCACAGCAGCACCAGCAGGACCCCGAGCCGTACGGCCTGGTCGGCGGGCAGGAATACGAACATCGCGGCGACTACCAGCGGCACCACCACGAAGTTCACCACCACCGCGGCGGACAGGAACCGGCCGTCACGCATCGACCGCCGCAACTCGGCGGCGGGGACCTGGAGGAAGGTGACGAACAGCAGCGCGCCGAGGACCGGATTGATCGCGTGTTCCAGCCCCGGCCCGAGCCCGGGCGCCATCCAGCCGAGCAGTCCGCCGGCGGCCATCGCCCCCAGATAGTTCGCGACCTGGTGGTGCTCCATCCGCTCGACCAGGCCCTGCGGTTGCTGCTGCGACACTCGAACTGCTCCTTCGTACTTGCCGCGCCGCCTCGTGGCGGCGTGCTCTCATCCTCACAGGCCACCGTCCTCGGCCCGGCCGTGGCTCCCGCTCAGCGAGCGGCCTGACTGCCGCCCGTCTCCGGTGGCGGGCCCACGGTGGGCATCCCGAGGTCGGCCGACACCGGTGCCGTGCTGCAGGAGGCTGTGCGGCGGCGGTGCCGTACGACGAGGATGCCGAGTCCGGCGGCCACGGCCAGGACCACCAGGGCTGGCATCCAGAGCGCGCCGAGCGCCGAGGTGACGCCGATGGCGCCCAGGACGGCCAGGAGCGGGCCCGCGCAGCACACTGCGCAGGCAGCGACCGCGGCCGCGCCGGCACCGAGCGTGCCCCAGGGCCGGGATGGACGAGGAGGGGAGGCGGTCATGCGCGTGCTCCGAAGAGGTCAGCCAGCATCCCGGCGGCGGACTCGGGCGCCCGCACCTCCAGCTGGAGAGCGGTCGGGGTCAGGTGCAGGGTGAAGTCGAAGAACGCGCAGCAGCCCTGCTCCGCTGCGGCAAGGGCCGCGAGCTCGCCAGCCAGCTCCGCACCGGCGGGGAAGGTCAGGCACATGCCGTCGTCGATCTCCTCACAGTGATCGGCCTTGCCCACCAGCCGCTGCCACTGCTCGGTGCGCTCGCCCAGCTCGGCGCCACCGAGGGTGCAGGCGACCGGGGCGTCCCGCCACGACTCGGCGTCCGGGGACAAACGGGTCGGCGACAACGTGATCGGCACCGGCCCGGCCGCCGGCACCGGCCCGGCCGCCGGCACCGGCCCGGCCGCCGGCGCCGGGCCGGTCGTGGTGCAGCCACAGTCAGGCCCGCACGCCCCCGCGGGCGCAGGGCCGGACAAGTCGGTGTGGACGCCGGCCAGGTGAGCGGAGAACGCGCGCAGCTCGGCGATCCGGCCGTCCGTCTCAGCGATCCGGCCCGCGACCAGCGGCAGCATCCGCGCCCGCACGGAGGCGCACACCCCATCCTCGCGAATGTCGAGGAGTTCGCGGATCTCTTCCAGGGCCAGCCCCAGGAGCTTGGCCGAGGAGATGAAGGCCAGACGCTCCACCGCATCCTCGCCGTACATCCGGTACCCGGACGGCGTGCGGTCGGCGGGCAGCAAACCGGTTTCCTCGTAGAAGCGCAGCGTCGTAGCCGGAACGCCGGAGCGCTCGGCCAGCTGCGATATGCGGTAGCTCGTCACACAGCCGACGGTAAACCTTCGACCCGACTCGAAGGTCAAGCCGGAATATGTAGCGCTATGGGCTCGGGGAGGGCCGCGAGGCTGTTCGGCTCCAGGCGGGCGCCGAGGGTGGCGGCGAAGTCCTCTGCGCGGGCGAGCTGGACGCGCAGCTTCTCCACCTGCTCCATTGCAGCCTGCTCGTAGACGCGCACACGGTCCAGCAGGTTCTCGCGCTCGTCGCTATCGAGGGCCTCGCCGCTGTCGAGGCGATCGGTGGCGTCCAGGAGGTCGCGCATCTGGTCGAGGGTGAAGCCGAGCGGTTTCATGCGGCGGATGACCATGAGCCGGGCGACGTCGGTCTCGGTGTAGAGGCGGAAGCCGCCCTGGGAGCGGGCGGAGGGGATGACCAGGCCGGTCTCCTCGTAGTGCCGGATGGTGCGCAGAGACAGCTCTGTCCGTGCGGCGACTTCGCCGATCTGCATGTGCTTGTCGTCCACGTCCGTGCCTGGCCCTTCGCGTCGCAGTGGCCCGCGTCCTGTGCGACCCCACCAGCCTCTACTCTAACGTTAGGGTAGAGTTGATAATGGCGAGGGCGGCCCAGCTGCCTCGCTACTGCCGTTCCGGGGCCGATGGCGCCCCCGGCGAAGATCCCGATTCTTGCAGGAGAGAAGCGTGCGCGAGCCCATGACGCCCATCGCCGCCGCCTGCCCGCCGTGACCCTTCGCCCCTGGATGTGAGCCGACGGCGCCCCGCGCCAGGCCCGGCATCCGTCCTCCCCATGACTTCCGGCCCGCCCTGCGGGTCGTCCGCGGGGTGCCGTCCGGCCCCTGCGCGTCCTTCCCGCACGCCTCAGCCTGCCGGCGGGGTGTGCCTGAGTACGACAGGTACGCATCTCCTTGTCTTCTGCTGCTGTGACTCCCGCCGCGCGCCTGCGCGGCCTGCGCCCCGACTGGCTGAACGATCCGAAGGTCTGGCGCACCGAGGTCCTGGCCGGCCTGGTCGTCGCCCTCGCCCTGATCCCCGAGGCGATCTCGTTCTCGATCATCGCCGGGGTCGACCCAGCGGTCGGCCTGTTCGCCTCGTTCACCATGGCCGTCACCATCTCCATCGTCGGCGGACGGCGCGCGATGATCTCCGCCGCCACCGGCGCCATCGCCCTCGTCATCGCGCCCCTCAACCATGAGCACGGTCTCGGCTACATGATCGCCGCCGTGATCCTCGCCGGTGTCATCCAGGTCGCGCTCGGCGCGCTCGGCGTCGCGAAGCTGATGCGGTTCGTGCCCCGCAGCGTGATGGTCGGCTTCGTCAACGCCCTCGCCATCCTGATCTTCATGGCGCAGGTGCCGGAGATGCACGACGTGCCCTGGGCCGTATACCCGCTGATCATCGGCGGCCTGGCGCTCATGGTGTTCTTCCCGAAGGTCACCAAGGTGATCCCGGCACCGCTCGTCTCCATCGTCATCCTCACCGTCATCACGGTCGCGGCCGGAATCGCCGTGCCCACCGTCGGCGACAAGGGCGACCTGCCGTCCTCGCTTCCGGTCCCAGGTCTCCCCGACGTGCCGTTCACCATGGACACCCTGACGACGATCGCCCCGTACGCCTTCGCGATGGCACTGGTCGGCCTGATGGAATCGCTGATGACCGCGAAGCTCGTCGACGACATCACCGACACCCACTCCTCCAAGACCCGCGAGTCCATCGGCCAGGGCATCGCCAACATCGTCACCGGATTCCTCGGCGGCATGGGCGGCTGCGCCATGATCGGCCAGACGATGATCAACGTGAAGGTGTCCGGCGCCCGCACCCGCCTCTCCACGTTCCTGGCGGGCTCGTTCCTGATGGTGCTGTGCATCGTCTTCGGCCCGGTCGTCTCCGACATCCCCATGGCCGCCCTGGTCGCCGTCATGGTCATGGTGGCCTTCGCGACCTTCGACTGGCACTCCATCGCCCCCAAGACACTGAAGCGGATGCCCACGGGGGAGATCGCCGTCATGGTGATCACCGTGATCTGCGTCGTCGCGACCGACAACCTCGCCATCGGCGTCGTCGTCGGCTCGGTCACCGCGATGGTCATCTTCGCCAAGCGCGTCGCCCACCTCGCCCGCGTCTCCGCCATCACCGACCCCGACGGCACCTCGGTGGTGTACTCCGTGACCGGCGAGCTGTTCTTCGCCTCCTCCAACGACCTCGTCGGCCAGTTCAACTACGCCGCCGACCCCGACAGGGTCATCATCGACCTCTCCGAAGCCCACATCTGGGACGCCTCCTCCGTCGCCGCACTCGACGCCATCGAGACCAAATACGCCCAGCGCGGCAAGACGGTGGAGATCACCGGCCTGAACAACCTCAGCGCCGACCTCCACGGCAAGCTCACCGGCGAACTCACCAGCCACTGACCCCCCGCTACCGCATAGCGAGGACCCCGGCCGCGGCCGGGGTCCTCGCCGTTGTCCACCGACGGGACGGCCGCCTGCCGCCGGTGACCCCTGCCAGATATTCACCGCCGGCAGCACGGGACGATGCGGTGAACGCGTGACGGCTCGGGAGCGATGCCGGTTTTCAGAGAACCGGACGAACCCTGAGCGTGCCCCCGGTGCTTTCCCCCGAAGGTGGAGTCGCGCCGTAGCCACAGGGGCGGCCACCAGGGAAGATGCCCGTCATGACTACTGGCCACAACGTCGCTTCTCTGCGCTCGACCCAGCCGGCGCCCGTGGTGTTCGGTGCGGGAGCGGCCATCGGCGTTCTGGGCGGGATGGTCGGGCTGGGTGGCGCGGAGTTCCGCCTGCCGCTGCTGATCGGCCTCTTCGGATTCGCCGCGCTTTCGGCCGTCATCCTGAACAAGGCGATGAGTCTCGTCGTGGTCCTGGTCGCGCTGCCCGCCCGGCTGGCAGCGGTCCCGGCCGCCGAGGTGGCCGCACGCTGGCCCGTCGCCGTCAACCTGCTGGCCGGCAGCCTGGCGGGTGCCTGGATGGGAGCGAGCTGGGCGGTACGCATGCGCACCGCCACCCTCTACAAGGTCCTGGCGGCGCTGATGGTGCTGATGGCCGCTGCGCTGGTCGTCACGCACACCACCACCCTGGGGACACTCGCACTGCCCCTGTGGGCTCAGGTGCCCAGCGGCATCGTGGCCGGCTTCGGCATCGGCGTGGTCGCGGCGATCATGGGTGTGGCCGGAGGCGAGCTGCTGATCCCCACGATCGTGCTGCTGTTCGGCGAGGACATCAAGACCGCAGGAAGCCTTTCCCTGCTGGTGTCACTGCCGACGATGCTGGTGGCCTTCGCCCGATACAGCCGCGACGGCAGCTTCGCCGTCCTCGGCGCCAACCTCCGCTTCACCCTGGTCATGGCCGCAGGCTCCGTCGCCGGGGCAGTACTCGGCGGACTGCTCCTCGGCGTGTTCCCGGACCTGGTACTCATGCCCGTGCTGGCCGTGATCCTGCTCATCTCCGCTGTCAAGCTCGCCCGCCACGACTGACAGCCTCGGCGCTGCTCTGCACCCGGCACAGCCTCTCTCCTTTACACAGCGGACCCACAGCGTCACCCTCTCCGAGGCCCACATCTGGGCCGCCTCCTGCGTCGCTGCCCCGCCCATCGTTGTCCACCGACACTCCGCGTGACCCCGGTCTGCGATCACTGGAGCAAGGAGCCGGCCAGTGCGCCGCCGAGGGCGGCTGCGCCCAGGCCGGCGGAAACGCTGACGACCGCGTTGGCCGCGGCGAAGTACTTCGCTCCGGTTTCCGCCAGGCGCAGGCTCTCGAAGGAGAAGGTGGAGTAGGTGCTGAGCGTCGCGCACAGGCCCGGGCCGATGAGGTGCTGTAGCGCTTCGGGGACGGTGGTGGCGGTCGTGGCGCCGGTGAGGAAGCCGAGGCCGGCGCAGGCGGCGACGTTGACGCTGAAGGTCCCCCCACGGGAAGACGGTGTCGTGGCGGGCCTGGACGGCGCGGTCGGTGAGGTAGCGCAGGGGGGCACCGAAGATCGCGCCGAGGATGACCATCAGCCAGTTCATGACCGCTCCGGTTCTCCGCCCGCGTGCGGGAGCACGGCGAGGCGGGTGAGTGCGGCGGTGGCCCAGATCGCGGCGAAGGCCCGGCCGGCGCTGCCGGGGCTGCGAAGTTCAGCGACAGCGGTGCGCACGACCAGGGCCGCGACGATCACGGCCGGGGCGATCAGGCCCGCGTCCACGCCTGATCCTCGGGTCCGTCCACGTGGTACGGGGCGAGGCGCCCGTAGTGACGGCTGCGGCGTCCCAGTACCACGGCGGCCAGCACACACGCGGCGAAGGAGGCGAGCAGAATCGCCCCCTTGGCATCGGTCAGGTGCGCCTCGCTGGTATAGGAAAGTTCAGCGATCAGCAGGGAAACAGTGAACCCGATCCCGCCGAGGACGGCGATCCCGGCGATGTCCGGCCAGGCGAGCTGCGGGTTGAGGTGCGCGCTGGTGAACCGGTTCGTCAGCCACGTGGCACCGAAGATCCCGACGAACTTCCCGGCCAGCAACCCGGCGAGGACTCCCCAGGTGATGGTGGAGGTGAAGAAGCCGCCGGCGCCGGACAGGGAGACCCCGGCCGACATCAGCGCGAAGACGGGCAGCGCGATCCCGGAGGAGAACGGCCGCAGGACCTCTTCCGTCCGGTGCGAGGGCGAGACCGTCTCCCCGCCGCGGGTACGGGTGCGCATCAGCAGGCCCATGGCGACGCCCGCGATCGTGGCGTGCACCCCAGAGGCGTGCATCAGGGCCCAGACCACCACGGCCAGCGGGCCGAACAGCAGCCACCCCGGCACCACGCCCCGCACCCGGGTCACGGCCCGGCCCTTGCCGTTCTGGAGGTAGCCGAAGACGAGCAGGCCGACGGCGGCGAGCGCGAGCATCGTGAAGTCGAGGCCGGTGGTGTAGGCGACGGCGATCACCAGGACCGCGCACATGTCGTCGACGGTTGCCAGGGTGAGGAGGAACGTCCGCAGGGGCGTGGGCAGGTGGCGGCCGACCACGGCGAGGACGGCCACGGCGAAGGCGATGTCGGTGGCCATCGGAATGCCCCACCCGCCGGCCGCCTCACCGCCCGCGGTGGCGTTGACAGCCAGGAAGACCAGGGCGGGCACGGCGACACCGCCGATGGCGGCGGCGATCGGCAGCGCGGCCCGGCGCGGGTCGCGCAGCTCGCCGTGGACGAGCTCCTGCTTCAGCTCGTTGCCGACGATGAAGAAGAACACCGCCAGCAGCCCGTCGGCCGCCCACGTCCCCACGGACAGATCGAGGTGCAGGGCAGAGGGGCCGAAGGTCAAGGAGCGCAGCGACTCGTAGGAGCCGGACAGGGGCGAGTTCGCCCAGACCAGCGCCAGCACGGCAGCACCGATCAGGAGCGAACCGCTGACCGCATCCGAGCGCAGGGCAGCAGTGATCCGCGAAACAGCAGACATGAAAGAGACGTCTCCAGCAGGACGAAGGGGCCTGACAGCACACCGGCCTCCGGCCGGTGGTGCGCCTCCGCGCAAGAAGGCGGTGGGCTCAGCAGCCCTTCGGTGGGCAGACGCTCATGACCGCGCCCCACGTGCTCACGTACCCGTTCGTACCGATCGGGCGCCGCTCCAGCGGCTCAACACGAGCAAGAGTGGCGATCTGCCCCGCGAAGGAGACAGGAGGACGGTCGCGCATAAGCGTGCCCCTCCTCTGCATGGTCTCCGATCTTAAGCGCCAGCCTAACAAGCACCGACCTTCGCGAACTCGTGCGTGTCCAAGGCAACGGCCGTGTTCGAGTACCGGCACAGGCGCAGCGACGGACTGGCAGTAGGTGTGGTCGATGACGTCGCCTGCGGCGAGGACACCAGGCAGGCTGGACGCTCGGCCTCGCTCGGCAGGCCGAGCCTGTCGTAGGCGGAACCGGGCGTGACGATCACCGGCGGGGCGCGGTGCACGCCGACGCAGTCAGACCCTTCGCCAACCTGAAGCCGCAGCTCAATGGGCTGGTGTGACGCAGTCCGCTCACAGGCGCAGGCTAGCGGCCCCGGCACGGAGACGTCTCGGTACATCATCCGTGCTCACCCTCCGTCGATTTCATCCGATGGAATCTTTCATCAGATGAAACGGTGGAGGGAGAACCCTGGTCGGAAACTACCGTTGCCGGCGCGACCAGAGGGGGACGCAGATCCTTCCGCCTGCCAGTCCGGGGCCCCGCACGGAGGCCGCTGGCTCCTCGCAGTGACGGCGCAATAGAGGCGGATACAGTGCCCTCGTCGGGGCTACCGGGACAAAGGTCGACCGTGAGCTGGGAATGTGACCGGCGCCGTCAAAGGAGGTTCGGTGGCCTGGGTCGCGTTGGCCATTGCAGGTGTGGTGGAAGTCGTCTATGCGGCTGCGTTGGAGCGGTCCCAGACCTTCACGCGGTTGTGGCCCACCGTGGTGTTCCTGGTGGGCGTAGTGGTGAGCATGACGGGGTTGGCCTATGCGGTGCGCACCATCCCGGTGGGCACCGCATATGCGGTGTGGGTGGGAATTGGTGCTGTGGGGACCGCCACTTACGGCATCACCGTGCTCGGCGAACCGGCCACCCTCGCACGGCTGGGCTGTCTGTTCCTGATCGTGGCTGGAGTGGTCGGGCTCAAGCTCCTGCACTGAGCAGGGCATCGGTTGGCCTGCTGACAAGACTCCGGACAAGTTCGTCGGGTTCGGCACGCCACCCCGGAGGTCCGGACAGGCACTGTGCCCCTGGCGCGATGCCCGATGGACCGTCCGCGCCCTCGGACGCCTCTCGGCCACGGTTTCGGCGCCCCGGCCTGTGACGCCTCGGCGATCGGCGCCCGCGGCCAGAGCCGCCAACAGCGTCCTGGCGATCATGGAAGCGATGGCACACTGATGGGCTCAACTTGCCCATTGCGCCCGGGAGATCACCTGATGAACGCCACCCCCGCCGCCGACGCTCAGGGAGCCGAAGGAGCCGAGGCACGTACCGGCGGCTGCCTGTGCGGCCGCATCCGTTTCACCACCCGAGGTCCGGCAACTTTCCCTCACACCTGTGCATGTGGGCACTGCCAAAAGCTAGGCGGCACTCCGGTGATGTGGTGGGTGGGGTTCGAGACGGTCACTTGGACGGGCGAGAGCGAGCCGACTTGGTACGAGACCTTCGAGGGCGAGGCGAAGCGCGCCTTCTGCCACCACTGCGGCAGCCGCCTGGCGGCGATCGACAGCGACATCCCGGAGATCGGCATCAACGTCACCGCCCTCGACGACACCACCGGCCCAGACCTCGTGCCGATTCACGCGTCCTTCCGCGACAACGCCGTGCACTGGCTGCCCCCGGTGCCGGAGACCGAGCACAGCACGGCCGGTTGACCGCCCGTCCACTGGTGTAGGTTCGTCTTTCGCCCGTCCCTTTCTTCCTGACGGTGGCCTTTGTCCGGCCCACGGCACAGCACGGTGAGACGAACCCCTGTCCGATCGTTCGCTCGCAGTCGTGCTGATCCTGTCCTTGATCTACGCAGCGGCGCGCCGGCCGAGGCCATCCCTTGCAGTTCACCGCCCTCGGCAAACAGGCCATCGGGACCACCGAGGTGCCGGCCGACAACAGGGGCTAACGGGGATGGGCCGGGCGGCTGTGTGGGGCACCTGCCCGGCCACGCCCACTGGCGGTGTCAGCAGCAGCCGTCGGAGGTACTGCCGGCCAGGATCTGCTCGATGACCGGTCGCCCGGCCTCGAAGGCATCGGCTACGGGCAGGACCCGCGCGTCGGGGTGCTCGGCCAGCCAGTCCTTCGCGGCGTCGGCGCTGGCGAAGAAGTGGACCTGGTTACAGAACGAGCTGCGGACGGTCGTCGGCGCGTCGGGGGCGACCAGGGAGACGACGGCCGTGGTCGGCTCCACGTCGATGGGTCCCTCGGGCGTCGCGGTGAGGCGGACTGGTTCTCCGGTTGCCCGGCACGGGGAGGTCACCTTCGCGGTGTGGCCGAGGACGGCGGGGAAGGCCAGGGTGTCCAGCGCGCACCAGGTGTAGAAGGTGTGGCCGCCGGTCTCGTAGCGGTGCGGGGTGGGGTTGAAGGTGAGGCCGAAGCCGATGATGCGGCCCTCCGCGTCGTACTCGGTGTCCGGCATCGCGGCCAGCGCCTCGCGGATCTCGGCTTCGGGGCGGCCGGCCTGATCGGCGAGAGCGGGGATGGTGACCGGCTCGCCGGTGGCCAGCAGCGTCTGCAGCGGCCTTACCAGCCACATCCGCAGGCCGGGGGAGCTGGTGAGGGATGCGACAAAGCGGGTGGCGAACTGCTGGGTGTCGGTGTCCACGGCGGTTCCCTCCGGGGTTGTGGATGGGTGTGTCCGATACCTGGACCGTAGGGTCTGACCCCGGGGTGAGGGTCAAGCCCGGATGTTGCCTCCCCTCGGGTCGCCCGCCCAGCAGTCCCCGCTCCCGCCCGCGTCCGCAAGGTCGGCGCGGTGCGTCTTCTCGAACGCATCGATCCTGGCGAGGCTCTGCTCGGCGGTGGCGATGCGGGCCCTCAGCCGCTCTCGGGCCGCCTCCAGCCGCTCCGCCAACGCCGGGCCGAACGGCTGGCCGGTGCGCTCCAGGTAGGCGGTGGTCAGTTCGCGGATCTCGGCGACGGTCAGCCCGAGGCCACGCAGTTCGCCGATCCACCGCACGCACCACAGGGCATCGGCGGTGAACAGCCGGTAGTTGGCCGGGCTGCGGCCCAGCGTGTAGATCAGCCCCAGGTCGGTGTACTCGCGCAGCGTCTTGACCGGGACACCGGTGCGCCGGGAGAGCTCACCGACGGTCATCGGCCGCGTCCGCTTCACGTTCATGATCAGTCTCCGGTCTGTCAGCCGGCGCAGCAGGACAGCTTGGCAACGTCCGAGGTGAAGCTCTGGGCCGCGAGCTTGAGCCCTTCGGCCATCGTCAGGTACGGCGCCCAGGTGTGGGCGAGCTGGTCAACGGTCATCTGCGCCGTGATGGCATAGGTGGCGGCGGTGATGATGTCGCCGGCACCATCGGCGAGCACGTGCGCGCCGAGCAGACGCCCGGTGCGCGCATCGGTGACGAGCTTGACCAGGCCGCGGGTGTCCCGGTTGGCCAGGGCCCGCGGCACGTACGCCAGGTCCAGGGTGCGGCAGTCGCAGGGGATGCCGGCCTCGGCCACTTGGTTGTCGGTCATTCCGACCGAGGCGATGGCGGGGCTGGTGAAGGTGACCCGCGGCAGCGCCGTGTAGTCCAGGGTCCGCTCCGCCTCGTCCAGGGCGTTGTCGGCGACGAGGGTGCCGTGCGCGGCGGCGACGTACACGAACTGCGGGTGGCCGGTGACGTCCCCAGCGGCCCAGATCCGCTCGGCGGTGGTGCGCAGGTATTCGTCCACGATGATCTCGCCGCGCGGCCCGGTCTTCACGCCGACCGCGTCCAGGTTCAGTCCGGTGGTGACCGGGCGGCGGCCGGTGGCGATCAGCAGCTGCTCGGCCCGCCGCTCGATGTCCGGCCTGTCGCCTCTGGTGGCGGTGAGGGTGTAGCCGGTCTCGTCGCGGCGCACGGCGACCAGGGCCGTGCCGGTGTGCACGGTGATGCCCTCCTCGGCGAGGACTGCTTCGAGGGCCGCGGAGATCTCGGGTTCCTCGAACGGGGCGAGCCGGTCCAGGGCCTCGATGATGGTGACCTGGGTGCCGAGGCGGGCGAAGAGCTGGGCCTGCTCCAGGCCGACCGCGTTGCCGCCCACCACGACCATCGACTCCGGCAGGTGGCCCAGCTCCATCGCGGTGGTGGAGGTCAGATACCCGGCCTCGTCCAGGCCGTCGACGGGCGGCGCCCACGGGGCGGAGCCGGCGGCGATCAGGTAGTGGTCGGCGTCGATGCGCTGGGTGCCGCCGTCGTTCAGCGCCACCTGAAGGGCAGGCCCGTCGGTGAAGGCGGCGGAGCCGTGGACGATCTCGAAGCCGTACCCGGCCGCGAGGTCGGTGTACTTCTCCGCCCGCAGCTGGGCCACCAGCGCATCCTTGCCGCTGATCAGGGCCGGGAAGCCGACCGGGCCCGCGCCGGCGGCGATGCCGGGAAACCGGTCCGCCGCTTGGGCGCCGTGGCGGGCCTCGGCAGCGGCCAGCAATGCCTTGGATGGCACGCAGCCGACGTTCACACAGGTGCCGCCGGTCGTGCCGCGCTCGACGAGCACCACACTCCTGCCCTTGTTCTGGGCGGCAATGGCGGCGGCGAACGCCGCCGAGCCCGAGCCGATCACGGCCAGATCGAATCCGGAACGCGTACCGGTCATTGTGCTGCCTCCTCGTTGCGGGCCGGGCTACGGGGCCCCAGGTTTTCTATGCGGGTTGCCGAATACCAGACTGTCACCATACTATGCGGTTAGGCGAATAGAAGCATGTGGAAAGGGACTGCCCATGACATCCACCCCCGCCCCCGCATCCCTCGGCCCGGCCGCCCACACCGACATCGCGTGCACCCACCTGGACACCACCGCCCGCTTCTTCAGGGCCCTGTCCGACCCCACCCGGCTCAAGCTCCTGGAGTTCATCCTGCGCGGGGAGCGCACCTCCGCGGACTGCGTCGAGCACGCCGGCATCTCCCAGCCGAGGGTCTCGGTGCACCTGTCCTGCCTCGCGGACTGCGGCTACATCACCGCCCGCCGCGACGGTAAGAAGCTGCGCTACTCCGTCGGCGACCCGCGCGTGGCCGACCTGGTGCTGCTGGCCCGCTCACTGGCCGCGGACAATGCCGCCGCGCTGGACTGCTGCCCGCGCATCCCGTCGGCCGACCGTGCCTGAACAGCAAGGACAGACCGCCATGCCCGCTCCCCGTCCCCCCAAGCAGCGTGATCCGAACCGCTCCGGCCCCGGCATGGCCGCCGCCGGGACCGGCGCCGCCCTGCTGGTGATCGTCTGCTGCGCCGCTCCCGCCCTGATCGCCGCCGGCGCCCTCGCCGGGATCGGCGCCTGGCTCTCCAGCCCCTGGGTGATCGCCGCCGCCGTGCTCCTGGCCGCCGCGGCCGTCACCGTGATCGTGCGCCGCCGCACCCGTGGCAAGGCGTGCTGCCCGCCTGCCTCCGCCCCCACCACTCCGGCCGACCGGGACCACCGCACGGACCCGGCCTCCAAGGAAGGCCCGCACCACCGATGACGCGCCCGCCCCGCCGTACGGTCCTCGCCGTCGCCGCCGCAGCCGCCCTCACCCTCGCCCTCGCCCTCGCCCTGACGGCCTGCGGCGCAGACACCACGGCCACCAACTCCGCCACGGGCTCCAGCAATTCCGCCGTGAAGGATGGCGCCGCCGTCACCACACTCGACGGCAACGACGGAGAACTCTGCGAGTGCCGCGCGGCAGTCCACGACGTCCAGGGGATGCTCAACCGGAGCGAGTCCAGAAAGGTGCTGGTCTACTTCCTAGACGAATTCTGGCCGTCGACGCCTACCGAGACGAAAGCGTTAGACCACATCCCAGGACGTTGAGAATTCCGGGCGGCTACGAAGAATCTGGGTGAGTGGAGCACCGGGTCGGTGATGAATTGAGAGCCGCCCGCCACATGTTCCGCCGCATCGGGAACATGCTCGGCGCCGGGAACGCGAACAGGTTCATCAATTTCATCGAAGCGGCCTACATCACGCCGGTGAACAAGGCACAGTCGACCTGACAGGAACCGCTCGTCCAGACCGTTGGGTGGCCGTCCCATCCCTTCCACAGCCACCACCGCGCGCCACCATGCTGAGGAGGCACAAGTCGTGAACACAAGGACTTGACAGGGAAACCTGCAGCTGCCCGCACTGCAAGAAGCTCGGCGGCGGACCGATGATGTGGTGGGCGGGCTTCGCTCCCGAGAACGTCACCTGGACAGGCGGCGTCGAGCCGACCTGGTACACCACGTTCGAGGGCGAGGCTCAGCGCGGCTTCTGCCCGAACTGCGGCAGCCGCCTCGCGGCGATCGACAGCGACGTCCCCGAGCTCGGCATCGTCGTCACCGCCCTGGACGACACCACCGGGGACGACCTCGTCCCCGTCAACCAGTCCTTCCGCGGCGACGCCGTGCACTGGCTGGACCAGGTCCCCGACACCCAGAAGAAGAGCCCCGTCGGCTGACACCCGCGAGACCTCCGGGGGCCAGCAGCCCTGACCCTGCCGGCCCCCGGACCCGCACCCTCCTGGGACCGTCTGCGCCCCGTCCGGCTCACCTCCGACGGCCCGTCCCGCACCCCGCCCAGGAGACCCATCGTGCTCACCCCTCACGCCACCAGCGAGTACGGCACCCTGCGCCACGTCGCCATGCGCTACGCGAGCGACGTCACCCCCGACCTCGACGGTCCCGACATCCACCCCGTCCTGACCCGCCAGAAGACCACCAGCTCCTGGCAGCCGTACGACCCGGCCACCGTCCGTACCCAGCAGGACACCCTGATCGACCTCCTCCGAAGCCGCGGCACCGAGGTGACCCTCCTCGGCGCCGCGCCGGGCTGCCCGGTCCAGCACTACCCCCGCGACATCGCCTTCGTCATCGACCACCTCCTGGTCATGGCACGCCTGAACGCCACGCACCGGCGCCCCGAGGCCGACGCTCTCACCCCGCTGCTGACCGGCGCCCCGCACGTCGCCCGCCTGGACGAGGGCACCATCGAGGGCGGAGACGTCGCCCTGCACACCGGAACTGTCCTCGTCGGCCTCGGCGAAGAGACGTCCCCCGCGGGTCTGGCAGCACTGCAGCGGGCGCTGTCCCACCACGGCGTCGACCGTGAGGTCCGCCCGGTCCGCTTCGCCACCCGCGGCATCGTCCATCTGGACGACCACTTCACCATCGTCGCGCCCGGCACCGCTCTCCTTCACCGGGACGTCTTCCCGCACGCCGAACAGCGCTTTTTCGAGAACCACTTCGACCTTGTGGACGTCACCGACGCAGAAGCGCGCGCCGTCCAGGCCAACGTCCTGGCGATCGCTCCGGACACCGTGATCGTCACCGCCGGCAGCGACCGCATCGCGGGGCAGCTCGCCGCACGCGGACTCGAGGTCCTCGCCGTCGACTACAGCGAGGTCACGCGAATCCCCGGCTCGCTGCGCTGTACCACCCTGCCACTGATCCGCGCCTGATCCACCCCCGGTTCCCGCCCCGCCAGGCCGCCGCGCCGCCCGTGCGGTCTCTCGCCCGACTTCTGGAGCTGTCGTGTCCGACGCGCTGTTGCCCGTGCTTCTCGCCGTCCCGGTCGTGGTCCTCGCCTGCCAGGCCGGCGGGCGGGCTGTCAGGCTGCTCGGACAGCCGCCGGTCATCGGCGAGATCCTGGCCGGAATCCTCCTCGGTCCCTCGCTGCTCGGCTGGCTCGCACCCCCCGTCCAGCAGTACCTCCTGCCGCCCTCGGTTCTCCCCGTCACCTCCACCCTGGGCACCCTCGGCCTCCTGGCGTTTCTGTTCCTGATCGGACTGGAACTCGACCTGCGCAGCCTGCGCAGCACCCGCAGCGCTGTCGCTGCGGTCAGCCTGACCGGGCTCCTGCTCCCCATGGCCCTCGGCGCCGCACTGGCCGCCGCCCTCTACCCGCACTTCGCCCCAGACGGCGTCGGGCGGCTGCCGTTCACCCTGTTCGTGGCCGCCGCCCTGAGCATCACCGCCTTCCCGGTCCTCGCACGGATCCTCGCCGACCGCGGCCTGGAGACCACGCCCCTGGGAACCTTTGCCCTGGCCTGCGCCGCCACCGACGACGCCCTCGCCTGGTGTCTGCTCACCGCCGCCATCGCCCTGGCCAGCACCGGCACCGCCCTGTCGGCCCTGGCCACCTTTGCCCTCACTGCCGCCTTCGCCGTCGGCCTCACCCTCGTACGCCCCCTGCTGCGCACCCTGCTCGAGCGCGCCGGCCGCACCGGCGACGAACTCGTCCTGGCCCTCCTCTTCGCCGGGCTGTGCCTCAGCGCCTACACCACCGACCAGATCGGCGTGCACCCCGCCTTCGGCGCGTTCCTGTTCGGAGCCGCCGCCCCACGCGGCCTGCCGGTCGTCGAGCGCAGCGCCGCGCGCATCCGCGCCGTCGTCCTGCCGCTCCTGCTGCCGCTGTTCTTCGTCGACGCCGGCCTGCACACCGACTTCTCCGCTCTGCCCACCGGACAGTGGGGCTGGGGCGCGGCCATCCTCGCCGTCGCCGTGGTCGGCAAATGGGGCGGCGCTGCCGGCGCCGCCCGGCTCACCGGCTCCGACTGGCGCTGGTCGGCCGCAGTCGGCACGCTTATGAACTGCCGCGGCCTGACCGAACTCGTCGTCCTGGGTATCGGCCTGCAGACCGGCGTCATCACCGAGCCTCTGTTCACCCTCTTGGTGATCATGACCGTCATCACCACCGCGGCAACCGCCCCGATCCTCCGCCGCGTGGCCGGTGACGACCCGCGGATGACCCCGCCAGCACCGCATGACGATCCCGAGCGCGCCCCGGCCCGAAAGGCGATCCGATGACCCGATCCCCGAACCCGGTCCTGGATGCGGTCCTCACCCGGCGCAGCGCGCCCCGCCTGACCGAGCCCGCCCCCAGCCCCGCCGACCTGGAGCGCCTCGTCCAGGCCGCGGCCACCGCACCCGACCACGGGCGGCTTCGCCCCTGGCGGCTGGTCGCAGTAAGCGGCGACGAGCGGGGCCGACTCGGCGACGCGCTCGCAGAAGCCACCGCCACACCGGAACAAGCCCGCCGCGCCGCTGGCAAGCCCATGCGTGCGCCCCTGCTCCTGACGATCGTGCACCGGCCCAGGCCCAACCACCCGAAGATCCCCGAGTGGGAGCAACTGGCCGCCACCACTGGCATGGTCACCACCTTGTCGCTTCTCCTGCACAGCCACGGCTTCGCGTCGATCTGGCGCACAGGCGGCGCCGTCCAGGCGCTCCAGGTCCGCAAGTACCTCGGCATCGACGACGATGAACAGCTCCTGGGCTGGCTGTACGTCGGGACGCGGCCGGCGTATGAGGTCATCAAAATGCGCGCACCGTGCGACGTCCGCGGCAAGATGACTTGGTCTTGAGGCGGCTGAGCCTGCCGACTCGTCGACCTCCACGACCGCGGTCTCTTCCGGGGGCTGACCGGTCCGTCGGTCTCTCGGTCGCCACTGGGTGGAAGCCCTCCTACCTCACGGACTACCGGCTACCCGGTCTCCGGGGCGTGCAACAGCTCTTGAAGCCGGCGTGAGTCTGACAGAGTAGAAACATGGCGACTCTCGACCGCCCGACCCGTCTGGGCTTCGCAAGCATCCCGGCCCTCGGCGTAGCCCTTCTCACCATCGCCTGCTGCGCGTTGCTCAACGCCCAGCCGTCGCCGTGGGCTTGGCTGGCGGGTGCGGGTGGTGGCGCCTGGGGGTACTGGTACTCCAGCCGTTGGGCGACATCTGCACGTCGGTAGGAGACGGCATCCGTCTCCCGCTTGTGGGTGACCAGGGTGCACTGCGGCGTCCGCGTGGCGCTCAGAAGTCGCGCAACGGCTCGCCCGCGTTCAAGCGGTCCAGGCGCTCGGAGAGCCGTCGGCTCATCAGGTGCTGCGACGCCTGGGAGGCCCGTCTCGCCGCCGCTGTGTGCTCGGCGGCGTCACCGCGCAGCCGGGCCAGCTCGGCCTCCGTGATCAGGAGTTCCACCGTGTCGCGCGTCCGGTCCGACGGAAGGGCCGATGCCTCCTTCAAGGCCTGAGCGCCATGTTCGGCCAGGCCGGCGACGGCGAACGCCCACGCCGCCTGCCCTTCCAGCTCGCGCAGGTCGAACCACTCAAGCCAGGCTGGGCTGACACTGCTCTGGGCGCGGTCGAAGAACTCGCGGGCCCGCTTCACCGCTGCCACAACCTGGTCCGCCTGACCGTTCAGCGCCCACGCCCGAGCTTCGGTCACGTACGCGTAGGCCCTGACCAAAGGAAGGGCTCCCTGGGCCGCCAGCACAGCGCTACGCGCGTGTGCGAGCACATCCGCCTGGCCTCCCTGCGTCGCCGCCAACCGGGCCTGGTGGATGTGGACCCGGGTGATGCGGGCGCGGTCGCCGATCGCCTGGGCCAGCCGCATCGCCTGAAGGTCGTAACGCTGGGCGAGACCGGGAAGCTGGTCGTCGTAGGCCATCGACGCCATCGCGAGGACGGCGTCCACCACGCTGCCGTACAGCCGGCGCCCGGTCCGGGCGGAGAAGCTCCCGTTCAACATCGGCGTGGCGTGCGTGTCCATCATCGACGCGAACGCGCCGCGGAACTTGCCCCCGCCGTGCTGGGAGTCGAGCTTGCCGAACAGCCGCGTCTGCTCGTCAAGGAGGTCGATGTCCGCCGCGCTCACCTTGTGCTGCCCCTGACCACCGATCACGGCGTCGGCCGGCATGACAAGTGCCTCCCTCGAGGCGGGACCGAAGACGCTCGGTGAGAATGCGCTCTTGACGACGTTGCGCCGGCGCATGGCGTCCAGTGCCCACAGCTTCGAGAGCATCAGCACAGCGTGAGGGACGTCCAGGTACTCCAGCGACTGCGCCGCGACCAGGCCGGTGTCGGACGGCCAGCCCAGACTCTCTGGCGTCACTACCCGGTGCAGGGCCTTGGACAGCACATGGCACGCGGCGGCCGCGAGGTCGGCGCTGGGGGTCGCGCCCTTGCACCATCGCGAGACGGTGCTCGTGACCACCGTGTAGGGCAGGTGGACGGCCTCGCATCGAGCGGCGATCCGGCGGGCGAAGCCGCTGATGGACCAGTCCAGCGTCTCCAGATGCTTGAGTAAGACCTCGTTGCGCTCCGCCTTCGCTGATCCCGGCTTCGTCATCGCGCCGCCCATCGTCGTGAGGTCAGTGGAGAGGGCGAAGTGGTGCCAACCGGGAGAGTTGGTGCCCACGTCGAGAGAGGAGGGGAG
Organism: Streptomyces sp. NPDC048392; assembly: GCF_043200575.1. Taxonomy (NCBI): domain Bacteria; kingdom Bacillati; phylum Actinomycetota; class Actinomycetes; order Kitasatosporales; family Streptomycetaceae; genus Streptomyces; species Streptomyces sp. NPDC048392. The sequence goes on along the minus strand of NZ_JBICYB010000032.1, from coordinate 12,905 downwards.
ATAGGGGCGGGGCCGGTGGCGTGCACCTTGGCCGCCGAGACGAGCAGGGTGATCAGAACGCCCAGCAGAATCACGGTGAGGCAGCCGCCGAGATCGCGGAGCGTCGACTTCAGCGGATCCCGGCCCCAGGACCGCTCGTCGTCCTGGTGCGGGTCGTGCCCCACCTGGGCCGCCGGGCGGTCGGGGATCGAGCGGCGGACGAAGGCGTCGATGGCGGACGGCGCGTACCCGAAGTGCCTGCCCCGCTCGGCATCATCCCTGGGCTGGCGCGGCCCCCAGTTGACGGTGTGGCAGGTGTCTCGATGGGCCGACAGGCCAAGTCGGACGCGCGGGAATCCTGGCCGGCCCCGCAGGGCCGCCCAGACGCGCACGGCATCGGCCACAGTGCCCACCGACACGTAGCTGCCACGGCGGCTGCCGCCGGCGGGCACCGCAAGGAGTACGGCGCCGTCCACCTTCACACCAACCGCGCCGTCAAGGAGGTCCGGGTCGGCGAGGCGTTCCCAGAACCAGGCGTAGTCCTCAGCGCACTCCTCGGGTGAGGGGCGGCGGCAGAGCGGAGCGGCGATGTGCGCCAGCGGGAAGCGGGGCATGGAAGGCGCGGGCCTCGCATCGTGGACATCGGTCACGCCGCCCGGGTGAGCGGGTGGTTGAGGATCTCGGTGACGGTGTCCCGGTCCAGGAGGGCTCGGCGAAGGACGTCGAGGTCGAATCGCGCGAGGATCAGGGCGTGGTCAGAGACCGCTCGCACGTCGTCGGTCGCCAGGACCTCGAAGGCGGTCAGGGCCGGCACGAGGTCGGGGGTGCAGTACATGCGGTCGATGCGCTGGGCGGGCCCTTGGTCGGTGCGCTTCAGACTCGCCGTCGCCGCGAGCGCGCCAGGCTGGCCGAGGACCGTGGCGGCGTGCAGGCCGAGGTCGGTGAAGACCGGGTTGCCGCCGGAGAGGATCTCGTCCGGCCGGGTGTCCGAGACACGCCGACCGTCGCGCTCGATGGTCCGGTGCTGGTAGTGCACGCGGTCCTCGACCCTGTCCCAGTCCGGGAGCGCCACGGATTCCAGGTCCGTGCGGTGCGGGTAGCTGTTCGCGTCCATCCCCACCAGGGCACTGCGGGCGCTGTCGGCGAGGGTGGTGAGCCGCCGTGCCTCGGTCGCGCGCAGGTCCGGGTCGAAGTGGCACAGGTGTGCCGAGGCGAGGTCGATCGGCTTCGGGCAGCCCTTGAGGCGGACGCGCGGATTGCAGATCGGCTTCCACGGCATGTCGTGTTCGAACTCGCCGTCGACGACGAACCTGGCGGGGTCGACCATCACGCCGCCCGGGTTCCGGCTGCGTACTTCCCGCGGCGCGGCCATGAACGGGGTGAGACCGCCGAGCCGGTTGGCCTCGGCGTACAGGTCCGCCTTTCCGCGGTCCCACGCGCCGGTCAGCTCCTGGCGCAGTACGACGTGCGGTTCGATGGAAGCGAGGATGTCGCGGGCCAGGTCGCGGTGGTCTTCCCCTCTGTGCCGGCCGCGGCCGTTGTGCTCGATGTTCCAGCGCACGATGCGCAGTTCGTTGTCGAGGGTGGGCTGTGCAAGGGACACGTGGTCATCTCCCAGGGCGGAGGGCAAGGCGGTCACGCCGCGCGTTGGCCGGGCGCAGGAGCGGGTTCGAACGCAGGGGGAGTGGATAAGGAGACGATCGGCCCGTGCCGTTCGCGCAGATGTCGGGCCTGTTCGGTGTACGGCGGTAGGCCCGTGCCGGCCCGGCGGGTGTCGAGCTGGGCGGGATCGGTGATCGGGTGCGGTTCGAGGTGCCCGTCGGGGCGGTACCAGTGCTGGGTTCCGTACAGCTGTGCCTGCCCGGCGTTGACGAGGCAGCGGTCGTGCAGGTGGGCGAGCTGGGCGCTGGTGGCGTCGTCGGCTTGCACGGCCTTCTGCAGCAGACCCAGCAGGGTTCGCTGGAACGCAGGGTTGTGGTCGCTGTGTACGGCGATGTCCACGGCGGCCTGGCAGGCGTCCGCCCCTACGGTGCTCCGGCCCGGCCACTGCCCGAGCCGTTCGACGATCCGCTTCAGCCCGGCGGCGTTGTCGTGCTGGGTCTGGGCGAGCGCCGCGAGCGCGTCCGATGCCATGCCGAGGCGTTCGACGCCGGGTGTACGCCAGTGCGCCTTGGCTCGCCGCGCGCGGTCCAGCAGGTCCTTCGCGAGAGCGGGGTGGCCCGGGGCGAACTGGTGGGGCTCGTTCACGAATTCACCTGCTCTTCCGCGTCGGAGATGCGGGGCCCGCGCTTGGTGGCCCCGGCCGCGCTCAGGATGGAGTGGATGGCGCCGTAGGACCGGTTCGTCGTCTCGCAGATCTCCCAGACGGTGACCCTGCGGCCCGTAGTGCGGTAGGCGGCCACGACCTTCGTTGCGAACTCCTCTCGCGCCGTACCGGTGAGCTTCCTGCCCGTCTTGATGACGGGCAGGTCGAGGAGTTCGGGGGCAGGGTTCGACTCCGGGCTCCGCGTCGTCACGGCGGCCGCGTGCGGTCTTGGTGAGGTCACAGGACGTTCTCCTCGCGCGCGAGGGCGAGTCCGGTGCCCAGGGTTCGGATCTGTTCGAGCATTGCCTCGTACTCCCTGTCGTCGTCGCTGATGTCGACTCGGGAGGCGGCGAGGATGCAGTGGATCTCCCGGCGTCGGGCTGCGGCGAGCAGCCGGGCGAGCTGGGGTCGTGTAGCCGGGTCGGTCGGTCCCGTGACGTCGAAGGTGCGGTCCGCGACCGTCCACCCACGACAGGTCGCGAGGGCCTGCGCGTCGGCGAGACGGGGAGCGGGGTCCTGCCGGAAGCCGACCAGAACGTAGAGAGCGACCCGCTTCTCGCCCGCTACACCTCGCAGGACCGTCTCCAGCTGCGCGCGTTGCAGCAAGCCCAGACATGACGCTGCGGCGTCACGGTGCAAAGCCGTTGGCACAGTGGTCATGCCAGGCCCCCAGTATCGGTGAACTCATCCCACGGCCGCACCGGGCAGAACCGTGCGGAGGTGTCGTGGAAGGCGGCGTACGCTCCGGTCGGGCCGAGCCCCGGAAGGGGCACCCGCACGGCGAGGAACAGGCCGGCCACCGCTACCGATATGCGTAGGGGCAGATCGCGCAGTGCGAGGGCCGCCTTCAAGTCCCCATGGTGTTGAGCGCGCGGACGTTGCCGCGGATCGGAGGCCGTTCGCTGGTGCCGCGCGGCGGTGCGGGGCGGTGTGGTTGAGATCGTCACGGGAGGTTCCTTCAAGGCGAGGACACAGGACATGGAGGGGGCTTGGTGAGGCCGCTGCCTTGCCGCACGAGGGAAGAGGCGGCGTCGAGCCGGCCGCGATCAGTGGACACGGTCCCCTCCCTCATGCCGCGGTTTGCTGGTCTGTTCGGGCGGCGCTGTAGTGGTGCCGGGCATGGCCGTCAGCTGCCGGACAGGGGAGACCCACAGCAGGGCCACGGGGCCGAGGAGGAGCACCGTGCCGGTCAGCAGCGCGGCCCACACACCGGCCGCGGCGGCGACGGCGCCCGCCGCCGCGGTGGCCAGTAGCCGGGCCCCGGCGACCAGCCACACCGATGTCTGCTGTACACGGGACTGGAGGTGGGGCGGGCACAGCTGCTGGCGGAGCGACCTCTGTGTGGACGCGGCCGCCGTGACCGCGACCGCCTTGACGGCGCTGGCTGCCACCAGAGCGATCAGCCACTCGTGCCCGGAGCGGGCGAGAAGGAGCGGCATCCCGCACATCGGGTACGCGGCGAAGCCGACGAGTAGGACTCCGCCGGGTCCTACCCGGCGCACCAGCCAGCCCGCGATCAGGGCACCCACCAGGCTGCCCACCCCGACCGCGCCCAGCACCAGGCCGAGACCGGTGTCGCCGTAGTCGAGCTCGGTCAGCAGGTAGTACGCGAAGTAGGTCGTGACGATGCCCTCGGCGAAGGCGTGGTAGGCCATCGTCAGCACCAGGGGCCGCTGGAGCGGGTCCCGCAGCACGTGTGCCGTGCCCTCACGGATCGACGTGATCATCTTGGGGCGCGGCCCGGCCGGACGCCGGTCAGCGTGGACGGTGGAGATGCGCGAGGCGTACCAGGCGCTGATCAGGTAGGACGCGGAGTCCAGGAGCAGGCAGCGGGCGGCACCGAGCAGACTGACCGCGGCGGTCCCGACGTAGGTGCCGGCGGATCCCGCGACGGCGAAGGCCGCCATCACCCGTGCGTTGGCGTCGGGCACGAGTTCCGGTTCCACCAGCTCGGGCACGATGGCGATCGCTGCGGCCTGGTGCAGCACCGTCAGCGCGCCCAGCAGGAACGCCACGCCGTACAGGACCGGCATGGACAGCGTGCCGGCAGCCCAGCAGATGGGGACCACCGCGACCACCGCGGCCGCCGCCAGATCGGTGCCCACCATCAGCCGCTTCTTGGAACAGCGGTCGCCCGCGACGCCGGCGGGCAGGGCGAGGAGGAACCCGGGTGCCATGGCGGCGGAGGCGAGCGTGGAGACCTGCCCCGGGGTGGCAGCGAGTTCCATCGCCGCGACCACGGGGAGCGCGACCGCGGAGACGGACGAGCCGACAAGGGCCGTCGACTCGCCCAGCCAGTACGCCTGGAAGCTGCGGTGGCCGCGCAGCGAGGGTGCCGGGGCCGTGGAAGGGGCAACGAGAGCGCCGGCGCGTACCGGCTGCGAGGGCAGAGTACTCACCGTGCCTCCCCGGGCATGGCCCCGAGCAGGCCCGCGCGGGCGGCGTAGGCGACTGCCTCCGCACGCTGGTGTACGCCCAGTCGGCTGAAGACGTTCTTGAGCGTGGACCGGACTTGCTCGGGGGTCCGGCCGAGCCGTCGGGCGATGCCCATACGCGTCAGCCCCTCCGCCACGAGGACCACGACGTCGACCTCCAAGGGCTTCAGAAGGATGCCGGGCTGCCCGAGCGTCTGCTGACGCGTCGGCTCGGCCGCAGCGGTCCGAATGCACCTCCCCAGTCCAGGCGGGAGACGGTGACCGCCTTCGGCGGCCAGGTCCTTCACGCGCTGGAGGAGGTCCGGGTTGTCGTACAGCTCGGCGGTGCGCACCACCGCTGCCACGCCGTACGACGCGACAGCGACGATGTCGTGAGCGCCGACGAGGTCGGCCACCAGCACGACCGGGACATCGGGATGGCGCTCATAGTGGGACTTCAGAGCCTTATGGCAGGTGCGGTCCACGCGGTCGGCGGTCACGACCACGACGTCCCTGGAGAACACGGTGGTGCCGCCGACGGAATCCGCGGCGAAAGCGTCATCACGTGGGGGTAAGCCCTCAGCGACGGCATTCAGACTCATCGGGCGACCCCCGGCAGCGCGGGGAGCAACGCCTGCTGCTGCTCAAGGCGTTCCAGCTCGAGGGCTACCTCCACGATGCCGATATGGCTGAAGCCCTGGGGGAAGTTCCCGACCTGCCGCTGCAGCTTCGAGTCCCATTCCTCAGCCAGCAGTCCGACGTCGTTGCTCAGGCCGAGAAGGCGCTCGTACAGGACGCGTGCGTCGTCATAGCGGCCGATCATCGCCAGGTCCTTGGCCAGCCAGAACGCGCAGACGAGGAAGTCGCCCTCATCACCCGGCAACCCGTCCACGCCGATGGCATCACCGCCGGTCAGGTAGCGCAGGACGAACCCGTCGGAGGTGGAGAGCTCCTCCTGGACGGCCTCGATGGTGCCGATGACCCGCTTGTCGTCTGCCGGCAGGAAGCCCACCTGGGGGATGAGCAGCAGCGCGGCATCGACATTCTTGCTGCCGTAGAACTGGGTGAAGGCGTTGCGTTCAGCGTCGTAGCCGTTGGTGCAGACGTCCTGGTGGATGGTCGCCTGCAGAGTCCGCCACTGCTCGACGGGGCCGTCGGCATGGCCGTCCTCGACGAGTTTGACGGCACGGTCGACCGCGACCCAGGCCATCACCTTGGAGTGCACGAAGTGCCGGGTGGGGCCACGGCCTTCCCAGATGCCCGCGTCAGTCTCACGCCAGTGCGTCTCGACCGACTCCACGAGCTTGATCAGCAGGGTGTTGCTGGTCTCGTCCCGTTCCAGACCGAACTGGGCAGCCAGGTGCAGGGTCCCGATCAGTTCGCCGTACACGTCGAGCTGGCGCTGTCCGGCGGCGCCGTTGCCGATGCGCACCGGTGCCGACTCCTCGTAGCCGACGAGCCAGTCCAGCGTCGTTTCCGGCATCTCGCGTTCCCCGGCGATGCCGTACATGATCTGCAGGTTCTCCGGGTCGCCGGCGACCGCGCGCAGTAGCCAGTCCCGCCAGGCGCGGGCTTCGTCGAGGTAGCCGGCCTGCATGAGGGTGGCGAGGATCTTCGCGGCGTCCCTGATCCAGACGTAGCGGTAGTCCCAGTTGCGGACACCGCGGATCTCTTCCGGCAGCGAGGTGGTCGGCGCGGCGGCGATCCCTCCGGTCAGCGGGTTCGTCAGTGCCTTCAGCGTGATCAGCGAGCGAATGACCGCGGCTCGGTAGGGACCGTTGTAGGCGCAGTGCGAGACCCAGTCGGTCCAGAATTTCTCGGTGTCCTCGAAGGCCTGGTCGATGTCGAGTTTGTCGGGTGCGCCCTTGTAGGAGGGCTGCCAGCTCAGGGTGAAGGTGGTGCGTTGGCCCTCGGTGAGCGTGAGGCGGGAGCGTGTGGTCAGCGACTCGCCGTGGCTTTCTGCGTCGGTGTCCAGCCAGACCGCGTCGGGGCCTGCGACCGCGCGGGTGCGGTTGCCGGCGGTCTTCTGAACCCAGGGCACGACCTTGCCGTAGTCGAAGCGCAAGGACAGGGCGACATCGACGTCGACGGTTCCGGTGACGGCTTCGGCTCTACGCACCAGACGCGGCGTGTCGTCGGCGCCTGTGCGTGGCGGCATGAAGTCCGTGACGCGCAGCGTGCCCGTGGGGGTGTCCCACTCCATTTCCACGATCAGCGTGTCGCCGCGGTAGGAGCGGCGGTCGGCCGGAGGGCGCGAGCTGGTCTCGGGCACCGACGGGCCGATGTGCCAGTAGCCGTTGTCGGGGGTGCCCAGCAGTCCGGCGAGTACGGCTTCCGAGTCCAGCCGGGGCAGGCACAACCAGTCGATCGTCCCGTTGCGGCGGGTGAGCGCGCCCGTCTGGAGATCGCCGATGAGTGCGTAGTCCTCGATACGCCCAGTCATGGAAGTCCGTTCTGTGAAAGGGGTCCTTGGCCTGCCAGGGGCAGGCGGACCGTGGTGGATACGTGGTTGGTGCGGCTCGATGCCCGCGGGGCGGGGGGTGGTGCGGTCGGGGGTGGTGCAGTCCGTGCGGCGGGCAGGTGCGCCGTCGCCGGTCCGGGGCTAGTGCGGGCCGGGGAGCTGGGCGGCGAGGACGATCACCGCGAAGGCGAGGGCGAAGGTGCCCAGCCGGGCGAGGTTCTTTCCGGTCATGGCGTCGCCACCGGCTGAGGCAGGGCGCCCCCGCCGAGCGGAGACACCAGGGTTCGCAGCGCGTTGGCGGCCGTCACCACCTCGAGCGCGGTGCGGGTGGGCACCGGGTCTTCGAGGCGTCGGGTGCGGCCGTGGGAGATCCACACGGTCTGCAGGCCGGCGAGCTGACCACCGGCGACGTCGGCGGTGAGCGAGTCGCCGACCATGACGGCCGCGCCGGTGCCCGGGGCCTGCAGTTCGTCCAGGGCCACCTGGAACAGGGCGGGTCGGGCTTGCGCACCCCGTACTCGCCGGAGATCACCACCGATCCGAAGTACGGCGTGAGACGGGCGACGTCGAGCTTGAGGCGTTGCGCGTCGGGCGACCCGTTGGTGACCACGCCCAGCGCCCACCCGTCATCGGCCAGCTGCTGGAGAGCGGAGCAGACCTCGGGGCGGTACGGCACGAGCTCGGCCGAACGCAGCCGGTAGTCCGCGTGCAGGGAGGCGATGGACCGCCGGAGCTTGAAGGTGTCCTTGAGGTCGGCGAAGAAGGAGTGGCGGGCGCCGGCGTGCAGGCTCTCGGCCCGCATCAGCCAGGACAACGGAATGCCCGTGGAGTGGGCGAACTCGCCGGCCCACGCGGCGAACGCGGCCGTGTGGTCGGTGAGGGTGTCGTCCAGGTCGAACAGCGCGTGCTTGCTCGTCTGTCGCATCGTAGTCATCCCCACACCGGCCCCGGGATGTCGACCGGGCACCCGCCTGTGCTGGTGCGCGTGGGCAGGCCGGCCGTGGACAGCGTGGTCTCGTCGAGTTCGGCGTTGCGTAGCTGGCGCAGCAACTGGCGGGCGACGACCCTGTGGATGCGGTCGTCGTCGAGGCGCACGTCCTGGTCGAGCAGGGGCGACGCGGTGGGGGAGTACACGGTGCCGCGCACCCCGACGATCTCCGCCTCCCGCACCCGTACCGCGATGAAGCCCCGCTGCAGGACCTGGCACGCCTCCAGGGCGCGGACGGCGTCCTTGGCGCACACTGCGGGGGTGGCGGTCGTGATGTCGGTGGGGAACGTCAGGGTCGCCCGGGTGTTGTCGTCCACGTGCAGCAGCCACAGCACCCCGCGGTCATCACGGTCCGGCTCGCCCTTGCACACCGCGCACTTCAAGGCCGCGTCCATCACTTCGCGCTGCCGGACGGGGTGGTGGTGGGCCATCGCCACCGGACCGGAGGCCACTCCGCCCCACCGCTCCCACAGGATGTTGTCGACGTCGCGATCCTCGGGGCGTTCGTCCGCGTAGTAGACGTGCCCGTGCTCGTCGAAGAGCACGGTGACATCGCACAGGAACTCGCCCTGGCGGGGTGCGATGTAGAGCGGACTGTCCGAGGCCGGGCGTCCTACGGTGGCGGGCCGGCCGGGGGCGGTGGGAAGGCTGAGGGGTTGCACGGGAGGCTCCTGGTCAGGAAGTGAGGATCCGGCTGCCGAGGGCATGCAGGGCGAGTTGAAGGAGCAGGGGAGCGGTGAACACGCGCCCGCAGGGGTGCCAGCGGATCCACCGGGCGTCGTCGTGCGCCGCGAGGGTGCCGGGCGGCGGCGGGAGCGTGATCGTCGAGCCGTCGCTCAGGTAGCGGACCGGCTCGGGCCAGCCGGGGTCGTCCGACTGCGAGGGGACGAAGAACGCCCAGCCGCCTGCGAGGGTGGCGACGGCCCCCACCGGGTCGAGCGGGTGGCGGCCGAGGGTGTCCAGGGCGTCGTGGGCCAGGGGTTCGGGCACGACGACGGCATCAAGGCCGTGGCCGGTCGGGAAGGCGGCGCCGCTGTGGAGCAGCAGACGGTCGGCGAGGTCCACCTCGCGGGGTAAGGCGGCCGAAGCGCGGGAGTTCACCGCGGCCTCCTCAAGGTGACGTGGGGCGCCGTGGCGTCCCCGGCGTAGGGGGAGGTCTCGACCGTGACCGGCGCGCTGGAGTATCCGCGGACGGTGTTGTGCACGGCGCGGACCGGGTCGCCGGCCAGTTCCAGGTGGGTGCACCGGTGCGCGAGCGCGCGCAGCAGACAGCGGGCCTGCATCAGGGCCAGTGACACCCCCGGGCACTGGTGCGCGCCGCCGCCCAGGGCCAGATGCCGGTCGACGAACGGGCGGGCCAGGTCGTAGGTGTCGGCCCGCGTCCACTTGTGCTCATCGAGGCCGGTGGAGCCGTAGAGCAGCCACACCTGTTCACCGGCCTCGATCCGCATGCCGCCCAGGTCGGTCGTGCGGGTCACGATCCGGCCGCGTCCTTGTATCGGGGCGTCCAGACGCAGCGCCTCGTGGAAGGCCGCCTCTGCCCGGTTGGGATCCTTGCGCAGCCGGGTCCACTGCACGGGGTCCATCGCGAGCCGGGCGATCGTCTCGGCCAGCCCGAGGACGGTGGTGTCGACGCTGGCGGCCGCATAGTCGCAGACCAGCCGCACGGCCTCGGCCTCGGTGAGACGGCCTCGATCTGCTGCCGCGTACGCGGCGCCCGCCAGGGAACCGGGATCGACGGCTTCGCGGCTGATCGCCCGCTCCAGGGCGGCGCGCATCGCGGCGGCCTCCGGCAGGGCCTGGCTCAGGCGGTCGTTGTCGGGACCGAACACATCGAAGGTGCCGCCCAGCAGGGTGGTGTGCTCGGGCTCGGTAAGCCCCACCAGGTGCCCGATGGTGTCGCACACCATCTGCCTCGACAGCGCGACGGCATCGAAGGAGCCGCTCTCGGTGTGCTCCGCAACCAGGCGCCGGGCACGAGCGGAGAGCTCTTCGCGCAGTTGGGAGATCGCCCGAGGGCCCATCCGCCGGGCCAGGACCTGCCGCAGCCGGGCATGCTCCTCACCGTCGCGGGACACCACCGAGTCGGCGAGGAACCCGGTGTTGGCCTGCTCCGTGAGCGCCACCCCGCCCATCGAGGTGAAGGTGTCCGGGTCCTGGAGGACGGCCTGCACCTCGGCGTAGCCGGGCACGGCCCACACCCCGTGCTTCTCCAGGTGGACGGCCGGCCCGGTGGCGCGCAGCGCCGCGTACGTGGGGTAGGGGTCAGCCAGGACGCGCTCGTCGAACAGGCTGAGGGAACTGCTGGGGGCGACTGTGTGCGGGGGCATCGGGAGTCTCCAGGGATGGGGGACGGACGCGGGGGTGGGCGTCCTGCGCGGGATCAGGCCGGCACGGCCGTCACGGGGTGGGGGGCGGCGGGCTCCGGTCCGGTGAAGCGGCGGGAGTAGTCGCCCTTGGCCAGGCCCAGGGCGGTCTCGGCCAGCCGCAGCAGCTGGATGTCGGAGGTGCCGGCGGGCGCGTAGATGTGGTGCGCGTCGCGCAGGTAGCGCTCCATGGGCCGGTCGGTGTGCAGTCCCGCGGCCGCGTGGATCTCCATCGCGGTGCGCGCGGAGTCCAGCGCGTACTCCGTGTTCACGTACTTGGCATTCATCAACTCGGCGTCGCACACCGGAAGGTCAGTGTGCTCCTCGGGGTCGTCGTCCTCGGGCCGGTGGCGGTCGAGGAGGCTCGCCGCGTGGTAGGCGGTGAGCCGGGAGGTCATCAGCCGCGACTGGATCTGGCCGAGCTTGGCCCGGACGGTCGGCAGCTCGTGCAGGGGCTTGCCGTAGCGGATGCGCTCGTGGCAGAAGGCCGTGGTGGTCTCCAGGATGGCCTCGTGTATCCCGAGGGCCACGGCGGTGAGGTTGGGCCGGCCGTACAGGATGCTGGAGGAGTAGGCGACGTCCCGGCCGTCGCCCTCGGCGCCGAGCCGGTTGGCGGCGGGGATGCGGCAGTTGTCGAAGACCAGCTCGCCGAAGGAGAACCCGTGCAGACCAAGGGTTGGCTGGGGCGGGGAAAGGGTCAGGCCGGGACGGTCGGACTCCACGAGGAAGGCGGTCAGCCCCCGGGAACCGTCACCGGTGCGGGCCACCACCCCGTGCAGGTCGCCGACATGGGAGTTGCCGACGTAGACCTTGGTGCCGTTGAGGACGTAGTCGTCTCCGTCGCGCACTGCGGTCATCTGCATGCCCAGTACGTGGCTGCCGGAGATCTCCTCGGTGACCGCGATGGTGGGCAGGCACGTTCCGGCGGCGATCCGCGGCAGCCAGGTGTCCTTCTGCTCGCGGGTTCCGAAGTGCACGATCTTCGCGGTGCCGAGCTGCGAGGCCTGCACCATCGCGCCCATCGCGGCGCTCACTCGGGAGAGTTCCGTGATGATGACGGTTTTGGCGAGGTGGCCGACCGCCATCCCGCCGTGCTCCTTGCCGATCGTGGCGCCGACCCAGCCGCGGCGGGCGATCTCGCCCGCAAGGTCGTGCTCGATCTCGCGGCTGGCTTCCATGTCCGCAACGCGGGGCGCGACGACCTCGTCGGCGAACGCGCGCACTTCGTCTCGGAGCTGCAGGTGGTGGTCGGTCAGGAACGACTCGGACACTGAATTCCCCTCCAAAGGGACACCCTGGCCGGGTGTCGTCGGCGAAGCGGTGGCTACGGAAGCGGTATGCCGGAGCGCTGGTAGACCAGCTGCTGTACGCGGTCGCGGTATTGCTTGATGAGCACGAGGGATGCCTGTCCGGTGGACCGGTCCATCCGCTCCAGCCCGACGAAGCAGACGGTGCCGAAGACTTCGCCGCCCGACCCGTCCGGATGCGTGTGGATGAGAGGGGCGCCGGCGTAGGTGCGGATGCCGAGCTGGTCGACGACGGGGTTCACGGCGAAGCGCGGCTTGGCGAAGACATCGGGCAGCACCAGGGCGGTGGTGCGGCGGGCGACCTCGGGGCAGTAGCCCCAGTCGGGGGCCATCGACCGCTCCACCTGCGGCAGCCCGTTGCCGGGGGGCGTCGACAGGCCGACGAACTCCTGGTGGCCGGTGGCCGGGTTGAACGCGTTGACGATGGCGTACGGCGCTCCGGCCTCGGTGGCCAACTCGGTCGCCAGGGCGTCCAGTTGCGGGTCGGGTCGGTCCATGCCGAGCTGGTTCAGCAGGTGTATGCGGGCGTCGGCTGGTGGGGTGCCGAGGGCGGGAATCATGGGCGGGCTCCGAGGGCGGCGTGTGCAGAGGCGGGCAGGTGGGACAGGGCATGGGCCACGAGGTCGGACAGGACGTCGCGGACGGACTCGCGCTTGCGGGCGTCGCAGGCGAGGACCGGGACGTGCGCGCCGAGGCGAAGGGCCTGGCGGACCTCGTCGAGCAGGTAGCGCGGAGCGGCATCGAACAGGTTCACCGCGACGAGGAAGGGCAGGTGCCGGGCCTCGAAGTAGTCCACGACCGTGAAGGCGTCCTCCAGACGGCGGGTGTCGACCAGCACCACCGCACCGGCCGCGCGGTGGGAGAGGTCGTCCCAGATGCTGTTGAACCGGTCCTGCCCTGGGGTGCCGAACAGCATCAGCACGATGTCCGGCTCGGCTCCCGGCCCCGCAAGAGTGACCCGTCCGAAGTCCATGGCCACGGTGGTGGTGGTCGGGTCTTGTCCCCGATGAGTGGACACCTGTTCGTTTCGTTATGCGGCAAATGTCAGGGGAGCTGACTGCTGTTCGTAGGCGATCGGTGCCTGC
>NZ_JBICYB010000031.1:0-79342 GCF_043200575.1 Streptomyces sp. NPDC048392 | reverse complement strand
CGGGGGGGCCCCCTTCCCCCCCCGCTCCGCCGGCGCTGGTCGCCCCCCCCCGGCCCCCCCCCCCCCCCGGCGCGCGGGGGGGCCCCCCCCCCCCGGGGGGGGCCCCCCCCCCGGGGGCCCCCCCCGCCCGCAAGCCGCCTCCGAGCCACGCCGTGACCCGACACCCGTTCGGCCCGGCCCCGGAACATCCGCCCCGCCCCGCACGCTGTACCCGGTATGAGTGAATACCGCATCGAGCACGACTCCATGGGCGAGGTCCGCGTCCCCGCCCACGCCAAGTGGCGCGCGCAGACGCAGCGCGCGGTGGAGAACTTCCCCGTCTCCGGGCAGCGGATCGAGCGCGCGCACATCGAGGCGCTCGCGCGGATCAAGGGCGCGGCGGCCAAGGTCAACGCCGAACTGGGAGTTCTGGACAAGGACGTCGCCGCCGCGATCCAGGAGGCGGCCGGTGAGGTCGCCGCGGGGAAGTGGGACGAGCACTTCCCCGTGGACGTGTTCCAGACGGGGTCGGGGACCTCGTCCAACATGAACACCAACGAGGTGATCGCCACCCTGGCCGGTGAGCGGCTCGGCCGGGACGTGCATCCCAACGACCACGTCAACGCCTCCCAGTCGTCCAACGACGTCTTCCCGTCCTCGCTCCACATCGCCGCCACCGCCGCCGTCACCCGGGACCTGATTCCGGCCCTCGACCACCTCGCCGGGGCGCTGGAGCGCAAGGCGGAGGAGTTCGCCGACGTGGTGAAGTCCGGGCGCACGCACCTCATGGACGCCACGCCCGTCACCCTGGGCCAGGAGTTCGGCGGGTACGCGGCCCAGGTGCGGTACGGCGTCGAGCGGCTGGAGGCGTCCCTCCCGCGCCTCGCGGAGCTGCCGCTGGGCGGGACCGCCGTGGGCACCGGCATCAACACCCCGCCCGGCTTCGCCGCCGCCGTCATCGAGGAGGTGGCCCGCGCGACCGGGCTGCCGCTGACCGAGGCGCGCGACCACTTCGAGGCGCAGGGCGCCCGGGACGGCGTCGTCGAGACGAGCGGGCAGCTGCGGACCATCGGCGTCGGGCTGACGAAGATCGCGAACGACCTGCGGTGGATGGCGTCCGGACCGCGCACCGGGCTCGCGGAGATCTCGCTCCCCGATCTCCAGCCCGGGTCGTCCATCATGCCCGGCAAGGTCAACCCGGTGATCCCCGAGGCCGTCCTCATGGTCGCCACGCAGGTCACCGGCAACGACGCGACCGTCGCCGCCGCCGGAGCGGCCGGCAACTTCGAGCTGAACGTCATGCTGCCGGTCATCGCCAAGAACGTGCTGGAGTCGGTGCGGCTGCTGGCCAACGTCTCCCGGCTGCTCGCCGACCGGACGGTGGACGGGATCGTCGCGCACCGGGAGCGGGCCCGCGAGTACGCCGAGTCGTCCCCGTCCGTCGTCACACCGCTGAACAAGTACATCGGGTACGAGGAGGCCGCCAAGGTCGCCAAGAAGGCGCTGGCCGAGCGGAAGACGATCCGTCGGGTGGTGCTGGAGAGCGGGTACGTCGAACGCGGCGACCTCACGGACGAGCAGTTGGACGAGGCGCTCGACGTGCTGCGGATGACCCGTCCGTGAGGGGGCCCGGCGCACGCCGGCGCACACTGCCGCGATCATCGGCGCGTCGTGTGGTCAGGACACCTAATATCTCTCCATGGCAGACGGTGAAGCGGTGAGCGCGGCGACGGAGGCGGGCGGGCCGGCGGCCCGGGTGGAGTTCTGGGCGCCCGGGAGTCACATCCTGTGGCGGTACCGGGAGAACGGCGGTCCGCACCTCCACATCGCGCGTCCCGTCACCGTGGTACGGGACGACGCCGACCTGCTCGCCGTGTGGCTGGCGCCCGGCACCGAGTGTGTGAAGCCGGTCCTCGCCGACGGTACGCCCGTGCACCTGGAACCGCTGGCCTCGCGTTACACCAAGCCGCGCACCGTGCAGCGCGACCGGTGGTTCGGCACGGGGGTGCTGAAGCTGGCGCGGCCCGGCGAGGCCTGGTCGGTGTGGCTGTTCTGGGACCCGGGCTGGCGCTTCAAGAACTGGTACGTGAACCTGGAGGAGCCGCTGATCCGTTGGGAGGGCGGGGTGGATTCCGAGGACCATTTCCTGGACATCTCCGTCCACCCGGACCGCACCTGGCACTGGCGGGACGAGGACGAGTTCGCGCAGGCCCAGCGGGACCGGCTGATGGACGCCGGGCAGGCCGGGCGGGTGCGCGCGGCGGGCCGTGCCGCGGTCGCGGAGATCCGTGCCTGGGGGTCGCCGTTCGCCGACGGCTGGGAGGACTGGCGACCCGATCCGTCGTGGGCGGTACCGTCGCTGCCGGGGGACTGGGACCGCACGCCCGCGCACGTGTCCTCGTGAGACCCTTGATGTGCCCCCGGGCAGGAAACGTAGGATCGTCCTCCGCAAGGAGTGCGGCAGCGGCAACCGGCGGAGCGTGCGCTGTGCTTGACCGATCGTCACCGAGGGGCGGCAGGACGTGAGCGAGGGGTACGAGGGCAACACGGAGACGGGCCGCAGACGGCCAGCCGGTGACACAGGAACAGCCCCTGACCACGCGGGAATCCCGTTCCCTGGGCACGTATTGCGGGTATCGGGATTTCTGCGGGACGAACTGCACGCGCCGCGCGCAGTCCCGGACGGATGGATTCGACACGCGTGACGGAGCACCCGACCTCCTTCGACCGCCCCTCGACGGGCGCCGACCCCGCGGATCCCCACGGGCCGCTCCTGCGTACCCCCGTGCCGCCACGCGCCTCCGGGTCCGCGTTACCGGCACAGGGGCGTACCGGGGAGACGCCGCCCGCCGCGGGCGCGGACGCCCCCGGGGCCTTCGAGCACTCCCAGCCCGGCGCCGGGCAGGCCGCCGAGCCCGACACGCACCGCCCGCGGCCCGCGTCCGAGGGCGTCCCGGTCCAGCCGGGCGGCGCGCAGCCCGGCGGAGCGTCGTCGGGCCTGGCGCAGCCGGGGCCCGAGACGACCGCCGGCACCGCGGACCGCCGTGGCGCGCCGTCGGAACCGGACCGGCGTACGGGGCAGCCCACGACGCCCGGGCAGCCGACACCCATGCGGCGGGACGGGGACCGGCTGCGGTTCGTGGGGGCCGCGACCCGGCGGATCGCCCGGGGCATGGACCTGGACGAGATCGTGATGGGGCTGTGCCGGGCCACCGTGCCGACGTTCGCCGACGCGATCCTCGTCTACCTGCGCGAGCCGCTGCCGGTCGGCGACGAGCGGCCCACCGGCCCCCTGGTCCTGCGGCTGCGGCGCACCGACCGGATACCGGCCGAGCGGGACACCGAGAGCGGTTTCACGCCCGCCGCCCAGCCCGAGCCCTCCGAGCTGGAGTCGGTCGGCTCCGAGCTGTGCGAGGTACGGCCGGGCAGCGCGCTCGCCGAGGTGCTGCGCGGGGTGCGCCCGGTCTTCACGGACACCCCGGCCGCCCGCGCCGCCCTTCCGGAACTGCTCGGCGAGGAGCGCGAGTTCGCGGTACCCGACGGCCGCCGGGCGGTCCTCGCTCCACTGCGCGGCCGACGCCGGGTGATCGGTGCCGCCCTGTTCCTGCGCGGCCCGGAGCGCGTCGCCTTCGAGACCGACGACCTGCTGGTGGCCGCCCAACTGGCCACGCACAGCGCCCTCGGCATCGACAAGGCGGTGCTGTACGGGCGTGAGGCGTACATCGCCGACGAGCTGCAGCGCACCATGCTCCCGGAGAACCTGCCGCGCTGCACCGGCGTACGGCTGGCCTCCCGCTACCTCCCGGCCGCCGAGACGGCACGGGTCGGCGGCGACTGGTACGACGCCATCCCGCTGCCCGGCAGCCGGGTCGCGCTGGTCGTCGGCGACGTCATGGGCCACTCCATGACGTCGGCGGCCATCATGGGCCAGCTGCGGACCACCGCGCAGACCCTGGCCGGGCTCGATCTGCCGCCGCAGGAGGTGCTGCACCACCTCGACGAGCAGGCCCAGCGCCTGGGCAGCGACCGCATGGCGACCTGCCTGTACGCGGTGTACGACCCGGTCTCGCACCGCATCACCATCGCCAACGCCGGGCACCCGCCGCCCGTCCTGCTGCACCTGGGCGGCCATGCCGAGGTGCTGCGGGTGCCGGCCGGCGCCCCGATCGGTGTGGGCGGCGTGGACTTCGAGGCCGTGGAGCTGGACGCCCCGGCCGGCGCGACCCTGCTCCTCTACACGGACGGGCTGGTCGAGTCCCGGCTGCGCGACGTGTGGACCGGCATAGAGCAGCTGCGGGAGCGCCTCGCGGCCACCGCGCAGCTCACCGGCCCGGACCATCCGCCGCCCCTCGAAGCCCTGTGCGACGAGGTGCTGGACATGCTCGGCCCCGGCGACCGGGACGACGACATCGCGCTGCTCGCCGCCCGCTTCGACGGCATCGCGCCCAGCGACGTGGCGTACTGGTTCCTGGAGCCCGAGGACGCGGCTCCCGGCCGTGCCCGTCGCCTGGCGCGGCGCGCGCTCGCCCGCTGGGGCATGGAGGACCTCACGGACTCCGTGGAGCTGCTGGTCAGCGAGGTCGTGACCAACGCGGTGCGGTACGCCTCCAAGCCGGTCACCCTGCGTCTGCTGCGCACGGACGTACTGCGCTGCGAGGTCGGCGACGACGTGCCGCAGCTGCCACGGCTGCGGCAGGCGCGCGCCACGGACGAGGGCGGGCGCGGCCTCTACCTGGTGAACCGGCTGGCCCGGCGCTGGGGCGCGACGCGGCTGAGCACCGGCAAGGTGGTCTGGTTCGAGCTGAACCGGGGCTGAGACGTACGCGAGGGGGCGCCCGGTGTGTACCGGGCGCCCCCTCGCGCGTGCCCGCGGCCGCTGGGGCGGCTACTGGAGCCGGTCCCCGTCGGGGAGGAGCGGGGCGTCCGGCTCGGTGGACCCGTCGTCGCCCGTGGGCGGTTCGGTGGAGGGGCTGTTCGACGGCGACCGGGTCGGCGCCTCGGTCGTCGGCTCCTCGGTCGTCGGCTCGTTCGACGGGGGCGCCTCGGTCGTCGGCTCGTCGGAGGGCGGTGCCTCGGTGGTCTCCTCCCGCGTCGGCGACTCGGTCGGCGACTGGGGGGCGGACGGCGACTTGCTGGGCTTCACCGCGGCACCCTGCTTGGTGTCCAGGTCGAACTCGGTGACCTCGTCCATGACGCCGAAGGTGTACGCGGCCCAGATCTCCGCCGGGGGGCCGCCGCCGTTGACGCGGTAGTCGACGCCGGCCGCCTTGTACATCGGGACCTGCTTGTGCGGCGGCTTGTCGTCCTCGCCGAACAGGCCGACCGAGGTGACCAGGCCGGGGGTGAAGCCGGTGAACCAGGCGGACTTGTTGTTGTCGGAGGTACCGGTCTTGCCGGCCACCTGCTGCCCGTCGCGCAGCGGGTTGTCCCGCACGGACTTCCTGGCCGTGCCGTCGTCGACCACGCCGGTGAGCACGGAGGTGACCGTGTCGGCGGCCTCCCGGCTGATGACCTGCTCGCCGACGGGGTCGGGCATCTCGATCGTGCGGTCCTTGTGCTCGACCGACTTCACGATCGCCGGGGTGACCTTCTTGCCGTGATGGTCGAGGGTGGCGTAGACGCCGGCCATCTCCATGGGGCTGGCGCCCATACTGCCCAGGGTCTGCGCGGGCACGGGGTCGTCTCCCTCGGTGTCCATGCCGAGGTCGGAGGCGACCTTCATGACCTCGGTCATGCCGACGTCGACGCCCATCTGCGCGAAGACGGAGTTGACCGACTGGTTCATCGCCTCCTGGACGTCGATCTCGCCGTAGTCCGTGTCGTTCTCGTTCGGCGGGGCGAAGCCGACCTTCTTCCCGTCGTCCACCACGGGGCGCTCGCTGTCGCCGTCGTAGAGGGTGCCGGCCGTGATCGGCACGCCGTCCTGGGTCTCGGCGTCCTGGTCGACGGCGGCGGCGAGGATCACCGGCTTGAAGGTGGAGGCGGGCTGGTAGTCGTCACGGGTGGCGTTGCTGGTGAAGTGCTTCAGGTAGTTCACGCCGCCGTACATCGCCACCACGGAGCCCGTCTCCGGGTCGACCGAGACGGCTCCGGCCTGGACATCGGCGTCGACCTCGCGCTCGCCGGGGTCCAGCTTGCTGGTGAGCTTGGCCTTGACCGCCTTCTCCAGCGCGGCCTGCTTCTTCTTGTCGACGTTGAGGGTGACGGTGTAGCCGCCGAGGTCCACCAGGGCCTTGGCCTGCTCCATGTCCTCGGCGGCGCCCTGGGCGACGAGCTGCTTCTTGAGCGAGTGGTTGGCCGCGTCCACCAGGTACCCGGTCTGGCCCTCCATCCCGAGGGCGGCCTTGGGCTCCTTGGGCGTCGGGAACTTCATGCCCCGCCGGTCGGTCGCGTCCAGCCACTCCTGCTCGACCATGTTGTCCAGGACGTAGTTCCAGCGTTCCTGGACGAGCTTCTTGCCGGTCTCGCTGGCGATCGCCCAGTCGTACTGGTTCGGCGCCTGGAGCAGTGCGGAGAGGTAGGCGCCCTGTTCGACCGTCAGGTCCTCGGCGTCGACGCGGTAGTAGGCCTGCGCGGCGGCCTGGATGCCGTAGGCGCCGCGGCCGTAGTAGCTGGTGTTGATGTACCCGGCGAGGATGTAGTCCTTGGACTTCTCCCGGTCCAGCTTCAGGGAGATGACCAGTTCCTTCAGCTTGCGCGAGACCGTCTGGTCCTGGGTCAGGTAGTAGTTCTTGACGTACTGCTGGGTGATCGTCGAACCGCCCTGCGCGCCCTTGCCGGAGAGGGTGTTGAGTACACCGCGCGCGGTGCCCTTGAGGTCGACGCCGGCGTCCTTGTAGAAGGTCTTGTTCTCGGCGGCGACGAAGGTGCGCTGGACGTCCTTGGGAATCTTGGCGAGGTCGACGATCTCACGGTTGCGCTCACCGGTGCGGGCCATGATGCTGCCGTCGCCGTACTTGTAGACGTTGCTCTGCAGTTCGGCTTCGGGGTTGCCCTCGGGGATGTCGATCACCATGTACAGCACGATGAAGGCGCCCATGCCGAGCAGGCAGAGACCGAAGAAGGTGCCGAGGATCTTCTTCCAGGTGAACAGCCGGCGTATGCCGCTCTTCCCGCCCGCGTCCGACGAACGGCGGCGTTTCGGCGCCGCGCGGCGTCCACCGCGCTGTCGCGCTTTTCTCTCTTCCGCTCGTCCCATGGGTCCGATCCGCTCCGCTTCGGTCATCTGTGGGCACGTCTCGCTCACGCGTCACAGGTTCGTCGCTCAGGTCAGCTCAGAAAGCTAACACCGGGAGGTGTGACAAACGGCTACTGATCCGGCCTTGTACGGACGTGAGAATCAGCACCCACTCCGTAGGAACCGACGTACGAGAGGGGGGCAGGGTTGCCGTCCGCGAGTAAAGTGATAACACTTAGCTAGTCCGGAGATATGCTCCGGAGACAGCCGTCGGGGCGCGCGAGCGCGCCCCGCGAGAACGGGGGACCACCCATGTCCACGCACGATGCCCCGCAGGTCACCGCGGACGTGCCCGAGATGCCGGCGCCACGGGTGCGCGAGAACCAGGCACACAGCATCGGGGGCGGCTTCGCGCTGCTGCTCGGCCTGGTCGGACTGCTCGTCGGCGCGGGTCTGATCGCCACCGCCACGGCCGTCGCCTCGACCGGCGGCAAGGCCGTACTGATCATCGGGGGGATCCTGACCGCCCTGGCCGCCTTCCTCGCGATGTGCGGACTGAACATGGTCGCGCCGGGCGAGGCCCGGGTGGTGCAGCTCTTCGGGCGGTACCGGGGGACGATCCGGCAGGACGGCCTGCGCTGGGTGAACCCCTTCACCTCGCGCACCAAGATCTCGACGCGGGTGCGCAACCACGAGACGGCCGTCCTGAAGGTGAACGACGCCTACGGCAACCCGATCGAGCTGGCCGCCGTCGTGGTGTGGCGGGTGGAGGACACCGCGCAGGCCACCTTCGAGGTGGACGACTACGTCGAGTTCGTCTCCACCCAGACCGAGGCGGCCGTGCGGCACATCGCCATCGAGTACCCCTACGACGCCCACGAGGAGGACGGTCTCTCCCTGCGCGGCAACGCCGAGGAGATCACCGAGAAGCTCGCCGTGGAGCTGCACGCGCGCGTGGAGGCGGCCGGCGTGCAGATCATCGAGTCCCGCTTCACGCACCTCGCGTACGCGCCGGAGATCGCCTCGGCGATGCTCCAGCGGCAGCAGGCGGGCGCGGTGGTCGCGGCGCGGCGGCAGATCGTGGACGGCGCGGTCGGCATGGTCGAGGCGGCACTCGTCAGGATCAGCGAGCGGGGCATCGTGGAACTGGACGACGAGCGCAAGGCGGCGATGGTGTCCAACCTGATGGTCGTGCTCTGCGGGGACCGCGCCGCCCAGCCGGTCCTGAACACGGGGACGCTCTACCAGTGACGACCCCGCCCGGGGATTCCGCGCCTCTGGAGGGCCCTGATCCCAAGCGCCGGCCGCAGCAGCGCAAGCAGGTGCTGCTGCGGCTGGACCCCCAGGTGTACGAGGCACTGGCCCGCTGGGCGGGCGACGAGCTGCGCTCGGCCAACGCCCAGATCGAGTTCCTGCTCCGCAGGGCACTCGCGGAGGCCGGCCGGCTGCCCGGGGACGCCGGGCCGCTGCCGCGCCGGGGCCGTCCGCCGAGGAGCGGCCCGGGGACCGCGCCACCGTCGTAGCGAAGCGGGTCGGGCCGCGCCCCTGCCACGGCCGCAGGGCCCGCCACCTTCGCAGCGCGGACGGGCCGCGCCCTCGCCCTCGCGGGGGCGCGGCTTCCGCCGTAGCGGAACCGTGACAACCGGCCCCGACCTGCGGCGCCGTACGCGCCGCCATGGTCTGCGCACACCGCGTATACATACCGCGTATACACCGTGTGTAGAGTGCTCCGCATGTCCATCGGTCACACCCTCCTGGGGCTCCTGGAGTCCGGGCCGCGCCACGGTTACGACCTCAAGCGCGCCTTCGACGAGAAGTTCGGTCACGACCGTCCGTTGCACTACGGCCAGGTCTACTCGACGATGTCCCGCCTGCTGAAGAACGGCCTCGTCGTGGTCGACGGCATCGAGGCGGGCGGCGGCCCCGAGCGCAAGCGGTACGCGATCACCGCCGAGGGGATCACCGACGTACAGCGGTGGCTCGCCACGCCGGAGAAACCCGAGCCGTATCTCCAGTCGACGCTGTACACCAAGGTCGTCCTCGCACTGCTCACCCAGCGCGACGCCGCCGACATCCTCGACACCCAGCGTTCGGAGCACCTGCGCAGCATGCGCATCCTCACCGACCGCAAGCGCAAGGGCGACCTCGCGGACCAGCTCATCTGCGACCACGCCCTCTTCCACCTCGAGGCCGACCTGCGCTGGCTGGAACTGACCGCCGCGCGCCTCGACAAGCTCCGTGAGGCGGTAACCCGATGACTCCTCCCGCAGGTTCGCTGCTCTCGGCCGAGCAGCTCCGCAAGGCCTACGGCCCCACTGCCGCCCTCGACGGCGCCGAGTTCTCCATCCACCCCGGCGAGGTCGTCGCCGTCATGGGCCCCTCCGGGTCCGGCAAGTCGACGCTGCTGCACTGCCTCGCCGGCATCGTCACCCCCGACTCGGGGACGATCACGTACAACGGGCATGAGCTGTCCGCCATGTCCGACGCCCGGCGCAGTGCGCTGCGCCGCTCGGACTTCGGGTTCGTGTTCCAGTTCGGGCAGCTGGTGCCCGAACTGACCTGTGTCGAGAACGTCGCCCTTCCGATGCGTCTGAACGGCACCTCCCGAAAGGAGGCCGAGCGGGCCGCGCTGACCTGGATGGAGCGGCTGGAGGTCGACGACCTCAGGAAGAAGCGGCCCGGCGAGGTATCCGGCGGTCAGGGACAGCGGGTCGCGGTGGCGCGCTCGCTGGTCACCAGTCCGCGGGTGCTCTTCGCGGACGAGCCGACCGGCGCCCTGGACTCCCTCAACGGAGAGCGCGTCATGGAACTCCTCACCGACGCCGCCCGCTCCACCAACGCGGCCGTCGTCCTGGTCACGCACGAGGCACGGGTGGCCGCCTACTCCGACCGCGAGGTCGTCGTACGGGACGGCAAGTCCCGGGACATGGAGCGGGTCGTATGAGCGTGCGCCAGTGGGCCGCCGACCTGATGATGGGCGTCCGCTTCGCCTTCACCGGTGGCCGCGAGGGCTGGACCCGGGCCGTACTGACGGCCGTCGGCGTCGGCCTCGGCGTGGCGCTGCTGCTGCTGACGACGGCGCTGCCGAACGCGCTCAGCGTCCGGCACGGCCGGGAGGCGGCCCGCACCGACATCACCTACTCCCCCGAGCAGCCGGCGAAGGCCGACGACACCCTCGTGGTCGCCAACGTCGGTTCGGACTTCCGTGACGACAGCATCCGGGGCCGGGCCCTGGAGCCCGAGGGGCCGCGGGCGCCGCTGCCGCCGGGGGTGGACGAGTTCCCGGCGGTCGGCGAGATGGTGGTCTCCCCCGCGCTGAAGGACCTGCTGGAGTCGGACTCCGGTGCGGTCCTGCGCGAGCGGCTGCCGGACCGGATCGTCGGCACCATCGGGGAGAGCGGTCTGATCGGCTCGGCCGAACTCGCCTTCTACCGGGGCGCCGACGGCCTCGCACCGCACATCACCGGCGGCAGGATCGCCCGTGTCGACCGCTTCGGTGCGAGCGCCGCCCCCGAACGGTCCGACCCGGTCCTGCTCCTGCTGATCCTCGTCGTCTTCGTGGTGCTGCTGATGCCGGTCGCGGTCTTCATCGCCGCCGCCGTGCGGTTCGGCGGCGAGCGGCGGGACCGGCGGCTCGCGGCGCTGCGGCTGGTGGGCTCCGACAGTCGCATGACCCGGAGGATCGCCGCCGGTGAGGCCCTGGCGGGCGCGGTGCTCGGGCTGGTCTTCGGCGCCGGGTTCTTCATGGTCGGGCGGCAGCTCGCGGGCACGGCCGAGGTGTTCCACATCAGCGTGTTCCCGAGCTACCTCGACCCCTCGCCGCTGCTGGCCCTGCTGGTCGCGGTGGCCGTGCCGGCGGCAGCGGTGCTGGTGACGCTGTTCGCGCTGCGCGGAGTGGTCATCGAACCGCTCGGCGTGGTCCGCGCGGGCCGGCCGGCCCGGCGCCGGCTGTGGTGGCGGCTGCTGCTGCCGCTGGCCGGACTCGCCATGCTCTACCCGATGACCGGCAACGGGCGTGAGAACGGCGACTTCAACCAGTACCTGGTGACCGGCGGCGTCGTGCTGCTCCTGATCGGCGTGACCGCGCTGCTCCCGTGGATCGTGGAGACCGTCGTGGCCCGGCTCGGCTCGGGCGGCGTGGCCTGGCAACTGGCCGTACGCAGGCTGCAGATGAGCAGCGGCACGGCGGCCCGGATGGTCAACGGCATCGCCGTCGCCGTCGCCGGGGCGATCGCGCTGCAGATGCTGTTCGTCGGCGTGGACGACGACTACACCAGGTCCACCGGGCAGGACGTGTCGCTGGCGCAGATGGAGGCGACCCTGCCGAGCGAGGTCCCGCTGGGCCCTGCGGCCGACGAGTTCCGCGACACCGAGGGGGTGAAGGCGGTCTACGCCTACTCCGAGGGCTACCTCGGCGAACGCGCGCTGAACCCGGGCCACGGCACGACGGTGACCGTGGGCGAGTGCGCGTCGCTGCGGGAGATCGCCGACCTGCCCTCCTGCGACGACGGGGACGTGTTCGCCGTTCACGGTGCCGAGTGGGACACCGGGGAGGACATGGCGAAGCTGGCGGTGCCGGGCCGGAAGCTGTACGTGGACCCGTCCTACGAGGGAGCTCCGAAGAGCCGGGAGATCCCCTGGACGGTGCCGCGGGAGGTCAAGGCGGCGAAGCCGCGTCGCGGTCTGCTGGCCGGAACCGACCGGGGCGGTTTCCTGATCACGCCCGAGGCGATGCCGGACACGCTCGCGCCCGCCCTGACCGGACACGCCTACCTCAAGCTCGACGAGTCGGTGGCGGACGTGCACGACCTGGTACGGAACACCGCGGCGGCCGTCGACCCGCTGGCGGACACCGTGACGTGGGCGGAAACGGAGCGCACCGGCCGGTTCGACGCCATCCGCACCGGCCTGTTCGTGGGGGCGGCGTGTGTGCTGGCGCTGATCGGTGCCAGTCTGCTGGTGTCGCAGCTGGAGCAGCTGCGCGAACGGAAGAAGCTGCTGTCGGCCCTGGTCGCCTTCGGCACCCGGCGCCGCACGCTGAGCCTGTCGGTGCTGTGGCAGACGGCGATTCCCATCGTGCTGGGCCTGGTGCTGGCCTCGGTGGTGGGCCTGACCCTGGGCACGGTGCTCCTGAAGATGACGAACACCCCGGTCCACGTCGACTGGACCGGAGTCCTGGCCATGACCGGCATCGGCGCGGCGGTCGTCCTGGCGGTGACGCTGTGCAGTCTGCCTCCGCTGCTGCGGCTGATGCGGCCGGAGGGCCTGCGCACGGAGTAGCCCGTCCGCTCCGCGGCTGGGCGACCGCTGAGCGACCGCACGGCTGGGCGGTCGCTCAGCCGTGCGCCGTCGGGCGGTCGCTCAGCCCGTGCGCCGTCGGGCGGTCGCTCAGCCCGAGCGCCGTCGGGCGGTCGCTCCGCCGTGCACCGTCGGGCGGTCGCTCAGCCGTGCACCGTCCGTACCGGCAGGTCCGCCATCGCCTCCCGCAGGGCCGCCGCCAGTTCCCCGTACTCCGCCGAGCGGGCCGCGCCCGTGCGCATGGCGAGGGCGACGCGACGGGTGGGCGCCGGGTGGGCGAAGGACGCGGTGAGGAGCCGGCTGGAGCGCGAGGTCTCCACGCGGACGGCGGTGCGCGGCAGCAGCGTCACCCCCAGGCCGCCGGCCACCAGCTGCACCAGCGTCGACAGACCGGCGGCCGTCGTCGTCGCCGGGACACCGGCGCGGCCCGCCTCCCGGCAGATGTCGAGCGCCTGGTCCCGCAGGCAGTGACCCTCGTCGAGCAGCAGCAGTTTCAGCTCGCGCAGCACCGACCGC
Source organism: Streptomyces sp. NPDC048392 (assembly GCF_043200575.1). Taxonomy (NCBI): domain Bacteria; kingdom Bacillati; phylum Actinomycetota; class Actinomycetes; order Kitasatosporales; family Streptomycetaceae; genus Streptomyces; species Streptomyces sp. NPDC048392. Next base: position 66,372 of record NZ_JBICYB010000031.1, on the reverse strand, counting down.
TCGATGCCCTCCTGGCCGCCGAGCCGGTGGTCGAGCGGCGTGACCAGTACGAAGTCCTCGTCGAAGAGGGGGAGTTCGGTGACGCCGGGGACACCGAGCGGGACCGCCAGCAGCAGCAGGTCGAGACGGCCGGTGGTGAGACCGTCCAGGAGACTCGCGGTCTGCTCCTCGTGGACCTGGAGGTCGAGGTCCGGGTAGCGGTCGTGCACCAGCCGCAGCACCGTCGGCAGCAGGTACGGCGCCACGGTCGGGATGACGCCGAGCCGCAGCGCGCCGGTGAAGGGCGCCCGTACCGCCTCCGCCTCCTCCAGCAGTGCGCCGACCTCCGCCAGTACCGCCTTGGTCCGCACCGCGAGCCGTTCACCGGCCGGCGAGAGCAGCACCTTGCGCGTCGTGCGCTCCAGGAGGGTGACACCCAGTGCCTCCTCAAGGGCGGAAACGGCGCCCGAGAGCGCCGGCTGGCTCATACCGATCGCGGCGGCGGCGTCGCGGAAATGCAGGTGCTCGGCGACCGCGTCGAAAGCCCGCAGCTGGGCGAGGCTGGGCTGCCTCTTCTTACCTGTCACTAATAGCCACCTCCGATCAACTTGACCGAGTGTAGCTATTTCACTAATCAATGCACTCTGTGCCAACATCATCAGCGTCCAACCCATGGGAAACACTCGCGAACCGGGGTGTTTCCTCGCTGCATTTTTGGAGAGCGCGTGCTCACTGTCGGTGACAAGTTCCCCGAGTTCGACCTGACCGCCTGCGTCTCGCTGGAGAAGGGCGAGGAGTTCCAGCAGATCAACCACAAGACCTACGAGGGTCAGTGGAAGGTCGTTTTCGCGTGGCCCAAGGACTTCACCTTCGTGTGCCCGACCGAGATCGCCGCCTTCGGCAAGCTGAACGACGAGTTCGCCGACCGTGACGCCCAGGTGCTCGGCTTCTCCGGCGACTCCGAGTTCGTGCACCACGCCTGGCGCAAGGACCACCCGGACCTGACCGACCTGCCGTTCCCGATGATGGCCGACTCGAAGCACGAGCTGATGCGCGACCTCGGCATCGAGGGCGAGGACGGCTTCGCCAAGCGCGCCGTGTTCATCGTGGACCAGAACAACGAGATCCAGTTCACCATGGTGACCGCGGGCTCGGTCGGCCGTAACCCCAAGGAGGTCCTGCGGGTCCTCGACGCCCTGCAGACCGACGAGCTCTGCCCGTGCAACTGGAGCAAGGGCGACGAGACGCTCGACCCGGTCGCACTGCTGGCCGGGGAGTGAGCCGGCATGTCCCTCGACTCCCTGAAGTCCGCCGTACCCGACTACGCCAAGGACCTGAAGCTCAACCTGGGCTCGGTCATCGGCAACTCCGACCTCCCGGCGCAGCAGCTGTGGGGCACCGTGCTGGCGACCGCCATCGCCTCGCGCTCCCCCATCGTCCTGCGTGAACTGGAGCCGGAGGCGAAGGCCAACCTCACGCCCGAGGCGTACTCGGCCGCCAAGTCGGCCGCCGCCGTCATGGCGATGAACAACGTCTTCTACCGCACCCGGCACCTGCTGTCGGACCACGAGTACGGCACCCTGCGCGCGGGTCTGCGGATGAACGTCATCGGCAACCCGGGCGTCGACAAGGCCGACTTCGAGCTGTGGTCCTTCGCGGTGTCCGCCATCAACGGCTGCGGCATGTGCCTGGACTCGCACGAGCAGGTGCTCCGTAAGGCCGGTGTGGACCGCGAGACGATCCAGGAGGCGTTCAAGATCGCCGCCGTGGTCGAGGCCGTCGGCGTCACGCTGGACGCCGAGGCGGTCCTGGCCGCCGAGTAGTCCCGCTCCGCGCGGCACACACACGGCACGGGCCCCGCTCACCGAAAGGTGGGCGGGGCCCGTGCACGTCGCGGGCCGGGAGCAACCGCCGCGTCGTCGCGCCGGGAGGCGTCGGACGGTCGCTACGCCGGGTCCGACGGCCGCTACGCCGGGGAGGCCTCCGACGACGGGTCGGCCTCCGGGGGCCTGGGCTCCGGGGGCCTGTGCTCCGGGGGCCCGGGCTCCGGGTCGACCGCCGGGGAGGCGTCCGTCGAGGTGGCACTGTGCGGCTTGGGGGCTTGGCGCAGGGCGGCCTCGCGGGCGTACGCCCGCAGATACCCCACGACGGTGTTGGTCACCGCCACCAGCGGGACGGCGACCACGGCGCCGCCGATGCCGGCCACCATGCCGCCGGCGGCCACCGACAGCACCACCGCCAGCGGATGGACCCGCACCGCGCGTCCGAGGATGAAGGGCTGCAGGATGTGGCCCTCGATCTGCTGCACCACCAGCACCACGGCGAGGGTCATGACCGCCGCGAACATCCCCTGCGTCACCAGCGCCACCACGACCGCGAGGGCCCCGGACACCACCGCGCCGACGAGCGGGACGAAGGCGAACAGGAAGATGAACACGGCCAGCGGGACGGCCATCGGCACGTCCAGGAAGTAGATGCCGAGGCCGATGAAGATGGCGTCGATCAGGGCGACGATCACCGTGCCGCGGACATAGGCGGTCAGCGTCCGCCACGCGCGCGGGCCGGCCCCGGCCACGCCCGGTCGTGCGGCGGCCGGAACCAGCCTCAGCGACCACTGCCAGATGCGCTTGCCGTCGTAGAGCAGGAAGAGCGTCGAGAAGGCGGCCAGCAGGATGCCGGTGAGCGCCTCGACGACGACCGTGACGCCCTCGAGTCCGGCCGACGTGATCTGGTCGGTGTTGGCGCCGACCGCGTCGCGCAGGCTCTCGGCGATCTCGTTGATCTGCTTGTCGGTGACGTGGAAGGGGCTGTTCAGCAGCCAGATGCGCAGCTCGTCGATGCCGTCCTGGACCTGGTCCGAGAGGTTGTCGATGTTCTCCATCACCTGCCAGGTGACGAACCAGCCGATCAAGCCCATGATCACGAAGCCGAGGATCGCGGTCAGGGCGGTGGCCGGCCCCCGCGGCACCCCGTGCCGGCGCAGCCAGGCCACGGCCGGCTGGAGCAGCGCCGTGATCAGCAGCGCGGCCACGAACGCCAGCACCACCAGCTGAACGGCGCTGATGATCCGCATCAGCACCCACACGGTGCCCGCGAGCACCAGCAGCCGCCAACCGGCCTCCGCGGCGACCCGTACTCCCCAGGGCACGGCCTGCGCCGGATCGGGGCGGTCGCGGACCACGATGGCGTGGTGCCCGGCGGCGTAGTCGTAGGCCGCGTCCTCCAAGGACTGTGTCACGGGGTCGGCGGCCGATGCCGGTCCGTCGTCGGCGTCGTTCCGCCGCGCCGCCTCACGGCGCTGGTCCAACCGCTCACTCATCTGCGTCAGTCCGGCGCCGAGCCGACCGAGCCACCCTGGCACTCGCGACATGATCCGTCCTCTTCCCCCGTCCTTCCCCACCACTCCCCCCGGAGCGTTCCGCTCCGACCGTACAGGGCGGGAGCGCGAAAGCCCCCCACCGTAGGACGGTGAGGGGCTGCGCGAGGTTGAGCGTGGACCGCGCCGGGCCGCGCCGGGCGGACGGCGGGCTCAGTACCAGTGGTTGGCCTGCCAGAAGCCCCATGCTTCGCACGGGCTGCCGTAGCGGTTGTCCATGTAGCTGAGGCCCCACTTGATCTGGGTGGCCGGGTTGGTCCGCCAGTCGGCGCCCGCGGAGGCGTACTTGCCCGCGGGGAGTGCCTGGAAGAGCCCGTAGGCACCGGAGGAGGCGTTCACGGCCTGGTAGTTCCAGCTGGACTCGTGGTTCACGATGTTGCTGAAGCACTGGAACTGGCCGCTCGGCACCATCTGGCGGGCCATCGCCTGGATCTGGCTGGTGCTGTAGGAACTCTGGACGGCGAAGCTGGCGGACTCGCGCTTGGCGTCACGGCTGGCGGCTTCCTTCTCCGCCTCGCGCTCCTTGGCCTCCTCGGCCGCCTTCCTGGCCTTCTCCTGCTTGGCCACGGCGGTCTCGGCGGCTGCCTTGCGGGCCGCCGCCTCGGCGTCCTTCTTCGCGCTCGCGTCCGCGGCGATGGCCTGCACGTCGGCCTGCTGTGTCAGGGACGCGGTCTGCACCTGCGCCTGCTCACCCATGGGGATGTCGGCGAGCAGCGTGGTGCCGGCTGCCGTCGCCTCCGCGTCGTTGTTCTGCGCGACGCTGCCCGAGGCAACTCCGACGACGCTTCCGACAGCGGTGACCGCGGTGGCCGAGGCCACTGCGAATCCCCGGACCGAGATCCGGCTCACACGGTTTCCTTCCAGCATCGCCCGCTTCGGTGACCCTCGCGGACGCAATCGTGCCCCTGGCGCTGGCCTCCCCAACTACGGGTCACGGGAGGCACGGACCCGGTGGACAACTCCCCTGCGGGGAGCGCCGCGTGGTGCTCGGGCGGCATACGACTCGGCTATGGAGTTGGACTGGTGCTTCTGTGGTGCCGTACCGCTGGGGGTACAGGTGTGTCGTATGCGGGGCCTGACAGGAGTGAGACTCTGCCGTAACCCCGCGGGGTGAGGCAATTCCGTGTTGCGTGTGAAAGCTCACATCCCGTTTGACCCAGGGGATTCACGGAAATCCGCACACATCGAGGCGCCGCCCGGCTAGGCTCTTGGCCTTTCCGGACGGCGCCGACTGTCGGGTAACCGGCCCCTACCGGGCCGGACTTCTCGGACGAGGTAGTTGCATCGGCCGCGTCAGAGGGGTCCGAGTCACCCCAGACCCCCCGAACGGCTCAGACGTGACCCTCCTCCAGCATTTCGGTCACGAGCGCCGCGATCTGGGACCTCTCGGAGCGCGTCAGGGTGACGTGCGCGAAGAGCGGGTGCCCCTTCAGCTTCTCGACGACGGCGACGACTCCGTCGTACCGGCCGACCCGCAGATTGTCCCGCTGTGCCACGTCGTGGGTGAGTACGACCCGCGAGTTGGCCCCGATCCGGGACAGCACGGTCAGCAGGACGTTCCGCTCGAGCGACTGCGCCTCGTCCACGATCACGAACGCGTCGTGCAGCGAGCGCCCCCGGATGTGGGTGAGCGGCAGCACCTCCAGCATCCCGCGCGCGGTGACCTCCTCGATGACCTCCCGGCTGGTGACGGCCGACAGCGTGTCGAAGACCGCCTGCGCCCAGGGACTCATCTTCTCGGCCTCGGAGCCGGGCAGATAGCCGAGCTCCTGCCCGCCCACCGCGTACAGCGGCCGGAAGACCATCACCTTCTGGTGCTGCCGGCGCTCCAGGACCGCCTCCAGGCCGGCGCACAGCGCGAGCGCCGACTTGCCGGTGCCGGCCCGGCCGCCCATCGACACGATGCCGACGTCCGGGTCGAGGAGCAGGTCGAGCGCGATCCGCTGCTCGGCGCTGCGGCCCTTGACGCCGAACGCCTCCCGGTCGCCGCGCACCAGCCGGACGTCGCCGTCGGGCGCGACCCGGCCGAGTGCCTTGCCGCGCTCCGACTGGATGGTCAGGCCGGTGTGCACGGGCAGGTCGGCGGCCTCGGGGACGTGGACCCGGCCCTCCTCGAAGAGCACGTCCACCTGCTCACCCGGCAGGGTGAGTTCGGACATGCCGGTCCAGCCGGACGCGTCCGTGATGGCCAGCTCGGCGCGGTACTCCTCGGCGAGCAGGCCGACGGAGGACGCCTTGATCCTGAGCGGGAGATCCTTCGAGACGACGGTGACGTCGAATCCCTCCGCCTGCAGATTGCGGGCGACCGCGAGGATGCGGGAGTCGTTGTCCCCCAGGCGGTAGCCGCTGGGCAGCACGCTGGGGTCCGAGTGGTTGAGCTCGACACGGACGGTGCCGCCGAGGTCCCCGATCGGGATGGGGGCGTCGAGGCGACCGTGCCGCACCCGGAACTCGTCGAGCAGACGCAGGGCCTGCCGGGCGAAGTAGCCGAGTTCGGGATGGTGCCGTTTGGCCTCCAACTCCGTCACCACGACGATGGGGAGCACGACCTCGTGCTCGTCGAAGCGGCTCAGGGCGTTCGGGTCGGCCAGCAGGACGCTGGTGTCGAGAACATAGGTGCGCCTATCGGGCTTGTGGCGCTTTGTGCTGGTCACCACGGAAGGACGTACCCCCTCGGAAGAGGTCGGGGAGCGACGGAGTGGACGCTGGGCCGGGAGGGCGGGAACGAGCCGGCCGGTCGAGGGCCGCCCTGCACTGGCGCGGGCCGTGAACCGGCCCTCCGCCGCGTCATCCGTGCCGTGACCGCACGGTGGGGCTGGTGCAAAGGGCCTCCCGGGCGGACGGCTCCGAGCCGTCCGCTGAGATCCGACACCCGTGGTTCGGGCGTCGGCCTGCTTGGCTTATGCCCTCGAACGAGCGCCGCCATGCCACGACACAGGACGGCGCACCGGTGAACTCCTCGTTACGCGCGTACCGCACGGCCGCATCGCCGGGAGGCCGCGGTGCGGGGGGCGCCCGAACGGGGGCGCCCGAACGAGGGCACAAAAAACGGGCCGGTCCGTAGGGGGGGGAGACGGACCGGCCCGAGGGGGGGGTTCCACCATAACCCTTTGTAAGTGATACTGCGCGCATCGGCGTGCCACAACTACTCTCCGAAGTCGTCCGGCAACGCCCGGATGACTACGGAAGCCCTCATTCCGCCCTGAATCATGGCGAAATCGCGGTGCACCCCCGGCCGAGTGGTCGGCCTGCGGGTGAGTGGAGTGACGGAAGGTGCGAGCCTGAGCCCTGGCCGGGCCCCGCCGGGCCCTGCCCGAGACGTCGGCCGGCCACCGCGGAACGAGAACCGCTTCCCCCATCCGGGTGACGCCGTCGGCCTACGCCCGCTTGACCAGGCACCGCGCAGCCCCCTCCACTGCGCGGTGCCACGCGCGCAGCTTTGCTCACGCGAATCGCCTGGCAGTGAACTTACGTGACCCGGCGGCATGGCTTCTACCCGAGATGGGCAACGGTGAATAACGATGTGGAAACCCTGTGAGAATCGACGGGTGATTCCGTGTCTTGCCTCCGGAGCGGCCAACATTTGCGAGGGTAGACCGCTTTCACCCGAAAGAGGCACCACTCGGCACTCAGAAGCCGACGCCGCGCGGCAGGACGCATCCCGTTCCCTCACTCCCCTGACGTCAGCTCCCGACGAAGACGGCGGGCATCACTCGGACGGCGGAGAGCGCACGGCCCCTCGAACGACGCTTCCCGGCCAGTTCCGCCCGGACGGGCACCCCCGCCACCGACGTGGCCGCCGTGCTGCTCGGCGTCCACGCCCGGGTACCGCCGCCGGCGGCCGAGCTGTGGGTCGGGCTGCGAGCCGACGGTGTGCCCGTACAGACGTACAGACGTACGGCGCGCCGTATGACCGCCCGCTTCGCCTTCCGCTCCCCCTCCCCGCCCTCTCCCCCGCTCCCGCTCGGTGGGTACGTGTGCGGAGGTACCGGCGTCCCGAGGAGTCGCGACGCCTTCTCGGGACGCGCGCGACGTCCTACGTCCCGGAGGATGCCTCGGCACCCGCCCCGGAACGCGGCTTGCGCACGTCGAAGAGATGACGGGAGCTGTACGCGACGAAAGGGCCGTCGGACTGGATGCGTTCGTGCAGGTCACGCAGCCGGTCGCGGTACGCCTCGACGGTGAACCCGGGGACCGTCCATACGACCTTGCGCAGGAAGTGGACGACGGCGCCGACGTCGAGGGACTCCATCCGCAGCCGCTCCGCCCGCAGGTCGACCACCTCCAGTCCGGCTGCCTCGGCATCGGCACGCTCGCGCTCGGGACGGCGGTGGCGGTGACTGGCTTCCGGCAGCGGCCCGAGGAAGTACTCGATGAGCTCGAAGACGCTGACGGGACCGACGTGCTGGGCGAAGTACGTGCCGCCGGGCGCCAGTACACGGGCGACCTCGGCCCAGTGGGGCTCGACGGGGTGCCGGCTCACGACCAGGTCGAAGGCGCCGTCCGCGAAAGGGAGGGGCGCGTCGTCGGCCGAGTCGACCACCGGGACGCCGCGCGGGCGCAGCAGCCGGGTGGCCTTGGCGACATTGGGCGCCCAGCCCTCGGTGGCGACGACGAGCGGGGGCCGCTGCGGGCCGGCGGCTTCGAGGGCGAACTCCAGCACCTCCCCTCCCCCGGTCTGCACGTCGAGCACGGCGGTGGCCCCGGCCAGCCGCCCCGCCATGGACAGCGCGTACCCCCAGGACGGCCGGGCCTCGGTGGCCCGGCCCTCGAACCACGAGAAGTCCCATCCCTCGGTGGGGACGGAGGCCCCCTCAGCCACGAGGTCGTCGAAGGAACGGGGACGGGGGCGGGGGCGGGGGCGGGGGCGGCGGAGAGGGCGGCGGAGAGGGTGCGGCTGCGCCATGGTGGATCCGATCGGTGAAGAGGCGACGGAGGCCGGACTGGAGCTGAGCAGGTAGCTGGTCGCGGACTGGTCGCGGCTGAACGGACATTGGCTGGAGGGCCCCCATGCCGCTTGCAGACCACCTCGGGACACCCCTGGGACGCCACTAGCCTCGCGCCTTCGTCAGCGCGCTCGTCCATGCCTTGACCGAATAAGCGAATAGTGCCCCTGGGCTGCAACGATGTGATTCATCCAGGGTTCTGTCAGCCGCACGGGGAGAGGCACTCCTCAGGTGAGTGAGTATATCGAGTGGTATCCGAGTGTCCGTGCCGAGGCTGGACGCAGCGGGGCGGGCTCACCGGCCGGGGCGGGCATCGTTCTTCTCGGCGGTCCTGAGGTGGGTGTCGAACCAGTCGATCGCGACCGTGGAAGACAATTCGGACTGCTGAATGTAGGACAGGAAATGGTTGCCGTCCGTGAGGACGAGCTTCTTCGGTTCGTGAGCGCGGTTGAAGCCGTCGAGGGCAATATCAGCGGGGGCGACGTCGTCCTCCTTGGCTACGAGCATCAGCAGGGGGGTGGGGGCGATGCGGGAGATCCACTGACCGGGTTCGTAGGCGCGAGCGCGACGGCTGGACTGAAGGGTCACCTCGTTCGTCCACGTGTCGTCTGGTGCCCGGTGCAGGTAGAAGTCGGCCGCGCCCTTCTGTGGGTAGGCCGCCGGGGGGGGGCATGGCTCGTGTCGGTGTCGACGAAGGGTACGTAGACGGGCGGCTTGCCGGCCAACTGGTCGCGTTCGTCCTGGTGGAAGCGCTCTTCCAGGGCGCGTACCTCGTGGGGCGGGACGCGGCGCAGTCCGGTCTCGTAGCCGCTGACGGTGGGGGCCTGGGAGTAGACGGCTTTGATGCGGCGGTCGGTGGCCCCGAGGACCAGGGCGTGACCACCGGCGTAGCTGAATCCCCAGACGCCGATACGCTGTTCGTCGATTTCCCCGCGTGTGCCGAGGTAGGTGATCGCCCATCGCCAGTCCGCGATCTGCTGGTAGGGGTCGATGTCCTGGCGGGGTGTGCCGCCGCTGTCGCCGAAGTTGCGATGGTCGTGGAGGAGAACCGCGTAGCCGGCCTCGCTGAAGCGGCGGGCTGTGTGCTCGATGCTGTGATGGCGGGTGCCGCCGAAACCGTGGGCCATGGTGATGGCGGGCAACGGCTTCTCGGTGTTCTCGGGAAGGAACAGCCAGGCGGCCAGTTCGATGCCGTCGGGCAGGGGAATGCGTACGTCGATGCGCTCAACCATGGCGGACACTCCTTCAAGGGATCTCTGTTCATGCGTCGTGGTGTCGCGGCCGCTCAGGTCTGAATGAATTCCCACGTCCGCTTGAGGCTCGGTGGCGCCGTATTCGTCTCGGATTTCTCACGGCCTGCCCGCCTGCGTTCGCGACCCCGACGGCATGGAGGTCATGTTCTTTCCCGTGCTGTGCGCCGCAGGCGGATCGATCGCGAGCGCATGCGCGAGAGGATCCTCCGAGGCCGGGTCACCACCATGAAGGGGGCAACCACGAGGGCCGCCCCAACTCGTCGAGGTCGGCATACCCGCGGCTTCGCCTCGGCATTGAGCGCATCCGTCCCGTGCGCCGCGAGAATTTTCGGTCCTGAGACCGACAAGAATCCTTCGATGTCTCTCTGCAGCGTGCCAGGAGCGTTCTTCAGCGGCCTGGGTGGTTCCCAGCCCATACCGTGGGAGTTCGGCCTGACCACGGACTTGCCTGTTCGAGTTGGCCGGCGAGGCGGAAGAGCCGGCTTTCAAGGCCGTATCCGGCGGCGAACTGCATACCTACCGGAAGCCCCGTCCCGGCGTCGGCCGTCACAGGTACGGACATGGCGGGCGTGCCCGCTACGTTGAACGGCATGGTGAACGGCGACAGGTCATTGATGCGCTCGATCCAGCCGAGGCCGTCCAGTGTCTCCGCACCCTCGGTATGAGTGCCTAGAGGCAAGGGGGGCTCCGGCAGGGTGGGCGTGAGGAGGATGTCGTACGCGTCGAAGTACCGTGCCAGGCTTCGGGCCACCTGGTTCCGCATCGCGAGAGCGGTGAGGAATTGCGCGCCGCCGACCCGCTGCCCGTAGTGGTAGCCGGCGAGGGTCGCCGGCTCAAGGGTCGAGGAGTCGATGGGACGGCCGAAGGCGGCGGCCAACCCGTCGACCAGGGTGGTGAGGTTCACCGTCATGAGCCGGGCGTTGGCCAGGACGAATTCCTCCCAGTCGGCGCCGAGGTCGACCTCGGCCTCCTCCACCTGGTGACCGAGGGATTCGAGCAACCGCACGGTGCGGGAGAGGGCGTCGGTCACCGGTGCGGTGGTGCGGCGTCCGCCCCACGCCTGGGCGAGGACACCGATTCGCAACGAGCCCGGACGACGGGTGACTTCCTCCGCGTACGGCCGTGACGGCTGCTGGGCGAAGTAGGGGTCGCCCGATTCCGGGCCGCGTATCTGGTCGAGCAGTACCGCACTGTCGCGTACGGTGCGGCTGACGCTGCCGTGCACGGCCAGGCCGTTGAAGACCTCGTCGACGCCGGGCCCCATGGACACCCGGCCCCGGGTGGGTTTGATCCCGAAGAGGCCGTTGTAGGCGGCGGGGACACGGAGCGATCCGGCGGCGTCGGTGCCATGGGCGACCGGGGCCATCCCTGCGGCGACAGCGGCGGCCGCGCCTCCACTGGATCCGCCCGCGCTCCGCTCCAGATCCCACGGGTTGCGGGTCGCGCCGTACAACGCTGATTCCGTCGAGATGCCGTAGGCCATCTCCGGTGTCGCGGTGCGCCCGAACGTCACGAGGCCGGCGCGACGGAAGCGCAGCATCAGTGAGGAGTCGGAGCCTGCGACGTTCCCGGCCGCCAGACGGCTTCCCAGCTCCATTCGCCTGCCGGCCATGGCCACCGCGATGTCTTTGATCAGAAAAGGGACGCCGGCCAGGGGTGCGCTGCCGGGGACAGGTTCGTCGTCGGGCGGCCAGGTCTCCACGATGGCGTTGATCCGCGGATCGACTGCCTGTACAGCCTCGCGTGCGGCTGCCTCCAGTTCGGCGGGGAGCACCTCGCCCTTGGCCACCAGCTCCGCCAGCCCGACCGCGTCGAAGCTCACGTATTCAGAAACTTTCACTGTCACTCCCTGACAAGACCGATACCGTCGAGTGCCGAACGATACTATACGGTATCGAAAGGGTCTGGCTGGTACCGTAGGGGGTTGCAACCCCACGATCGGAGTGACGGAGTAGTCATGGCATCGACCCTCAGCAGGCCGAGCAGAGTGGCGAAGCTGCCGCCTCGTGAGCGCATCCTCGACGCGGCCGAAGAGCTCTTCCAGAGAGAAGGGATCCGGCAGGTGGGGGTCCAGACGATCGCCGACAAGGCCGAGACCACCAAAATGGCGATCTACCGGCACTTCGAGACCAAAGACGCGCTGGTCGCGGAGTGGCTGCGGATCGTCGCCGCCGATTATCAGGCGGCCTTCGACCGCGTGGAAACCGAATACCCCGACCGGCCCGAGGAGCAGATTCTGGGCCTGGCCCGCTTCATCGCCGAGGGGCTGCCGGCGATCTCATACAGAGGCTGCCCGTTCATCAACTCCCTCGCCGAGCTGCCCGACCGCCTTCATCCGGCACGGCAGGTGATCGAGGACCACAAGGCCCACCAGACCCGCAGGCTGATCGGCATGTGCACCAAAGCCCAGATGCCCGACCCCGAACAGGCCGCGGCCGAGATCACCTTCGTACTCGAAGGGGCGCAGGTCAGCACACAGAACGGAAGCATCGATCAGACGGGAGACCGCCTAATGAAGATCGTCGAGGGAATCGTGGACCGGCACCGCTCCCACCTCGGCGCATACAAGGCGGCAAACTGACCGCCCGTGCCGCCCGCCCGACCACCGCTCAACGTGGGCATACGAGTGTGACCTGGCGCGCCCGCTCACCTGAAAGCGTCTTTGACCGGAACGGGAACAGGGGCCTGGACGATCCTCGTTCTCGCTGGTCAGCTTCGCCTGTTACCGACGCGCTCGTCCATGCCCTGATCAAATAAGCAGAGAGTGCTTCTGACCTGCAACGATTGGTCTTGTCTAGGGTCCTGTCGGTTGCACGGAAAGAAGCACTCTCCAGGTGAAGAAGCGTATCGGGTCGTACCCGCGTGTCCGTATCGAGGGCGGCGGGGTGGTGGTCTCGCAGGCCGGAGGCGTGCTGCTGGTCGAGCCCGACGTGTTCGGCCCGGTGGCGTCCGACCCCACGGTCTCCCGGCTCATCGACTCCCTCGCCGCAACTGCACCGAAGGCGCTCACCGCGATCCGGTCGGCGCGGGCCGAAGCACGGTCGCAGGTCTGGGAACTGGCCGGAGCGGACGCTCCGGCCGCCGACGGTCACGTGATCGTGGACATCGACGGCGTGCTCGTACTTGCGCACTCCGAGGAAGCAGGATGCCACCGTGACCTGGAAGAAGACCTTCGGCCACCATCCGCTCGTCGCGTTCGTCGATTACGGCCAGGCCGGTTCCGGAGAGCCGGTGGCAGCGATACTGCGCCCCGGCAACGCCGGCTCCAACACCGCGAGCGATCACATCGAAACAGCTCAACTCGCCCTAGCCCAGCTCCCCAAGCACCTACGGCGAGGCCGCAAGACACTGATCCGCGCCGACTCAGCCGGTGGCACCCACGCCTTCCTCGACTGGCTCTCCCACCGGGGCCGGTGGCTGTCGTATTCCGTCGGGATGACCATCACCGACGCCATCCACCAGGCCGTTCTGAAGATCCCAAAGAAGGCATGGACGCCGGCCTACGACGCCAATGGCACCGAGCGGCCCGGCGCCTGGGTCGCAGAGATCACCGACATCCCCGACCTGAGCACGTGGCCCAAGGACATGCGGCTCATCATCCGCAAAGAACGGCCGCACCCCGGCGCCCGATTGCGCTTCACCGACTTCGACGGACTGCGGCTCACCTGTTTCGCGACCAACACCCAAGGTGGCCAGCTCGCCGACCTGGAACTACGTCACCGCCGCAGGGCCCGCTGTGAGGACCGCATCCGAAGCGCCCGCGACACCGGCCTGCGTAACCTCCCCCTGCACGACACCGCCCAGAACCGGATCTGGCTGGAGATCGTCTCTCTCGCACTCGACATCCTGGCCTTGATGCCGATGCTCGCCATGACCGCAGAAACCCGCCGCTGGGAGCCCAAACGGCTTCGTCTACGGCTGTTCTCTGCCGCTGCCCAACTGGTCACCACCGGCCGCCGCCGCTGGCTCCGTCTCAACGCCCGATGGCCCTGGACGGCTGTGATCACTCGCGCGATCCAACGAATCGCAGCCCTGCCGAACCCCGGCTGACCAGCAACTCGACCGTCCCGACGAGCCTCAGCACATCCCGGAGCCGTGGAACCCCGGCGCCCACCCGACGCGACAGCCAGGCCGCCAACCTGCCCCAGCCCACGAAATTCCGCACCACGCAAGCACAAGGTCCCCGTCAGCGAACCGACGAGGACTCATGAACGATCGAGGCCAGGACACCCTTGGGCAATCAAAGGCCGCACCTGCTCGGCGGCGAACCGTACGAATCCCTCCGGATCGGGCTCGCCGCCGGTCGGCTGAAGAATCACGGTGTCGGCCCCGGCCCCGGCCAGCCGACGCACGGCCTCGGCAACGGCCTCCGCGTCCCCGGCGACCCCGAGGTCCGGCACGGCCCCGACACCTTCGGCGACCAGCTCGGCCCGAAGACGTGCACGCGCATCGGGCCCGGTCGCCGCAAGGAGATACACGACGACCTTGTGCGCCTCGGTCCGCCCGGCCGCCGCGCGCCCTTCGTCAATGAGCCGCCGGGCCCGGCGCACTCCGTCCGGCGAAGTGTTCGCGGTGAGTACGGTCCCGTCGGCGGCCTCACCGGACAGCCGCAGTGAACGGGGTCCGGTGGCCCCGGCGAGTACCTCGACGGCCTGTTCCGGCGGCCAGTCGAGCGCGACGTCGTCGAGCCGGACGTAGCGCCCCTCCGACGTCACCCGCTGGCCACGCAGCAACGCCCGCAACGCGATGAGATGCTCCCGCAAAAGCGTGACGGGCGACTCGACCCGCGCCCCGACCTGCCCCATCCAGTCCTGCACCCCGTGCCCCACGCCGAGGACGGCACGGCCGGGGAACATCCGGTGCAGTGTGGCGGCTTCCATCGCGGTGACGGCCACGTTCCGCAACGGCACGGGCAACAGCCCGACCCCGACCCGCGCCCGCTCGGTCCACGCGAGGGCAGCGGCGGCGGTGGAGATCCCGCCCTCCCGGAAACAGTCCTCCCACAGCCACAGCTCGTCGAGCCCCACCTCATCGGCGACACGAGCCACGGCGCGCAGCCGCTCGGGGGCGAGCTGAGGACGGAACACGGCACCGAATCCAGTCATGGACTCTTCCTACCCTCGGCCCGCGCCGCCGGACAACAGCATTACGCCTCCGCACGCAGAGGATTCTCAAAACGCACGGTCTCGACAATCTGCCTCAACACCGCCCGGTACTCCTCCCGACGCGCGACCGCAGTGGTACTGAGCGTGAACACGGCCAGTCGCTTGCAGTCGGGGTGGGGGAGATGGGCGTGGATCTGGAGGAGGGGGAGTTGGGGGATCCCGCTCTCGGCGACGTAACGCAAGGTGGCCTCACTGAGGGCTGCGGGCCCGCAGGGAAACTCCTCAAAGGCAACGTGCGTATGCCCGTTGGCCGACGTGGCGACACGGGCGGCGGTGACTCCACGTGGAGCTACTTTCGTGTCGCGCCAGGAGATGGTGAAGAGGGAGAGCAAGTGTGCATTCGTCGGGTCGATGTCGTCTCGATGCAGGCCGACTGAACAGTGGACCGTACCGAATCCACACAGCGCCCCAAGCATCTGCTGACCCAGGGCTAATTGAGCAACGAACCGCTGGCGCACTACTTCATTGGGGGCCGCATCGAGTAGCGGGGCGACGGTCTCGCGCATCACTTCGGCGTCTGCCGAGCCAGGCGCAGTTAGCAGGGATTCGAGTGGCAGAGACATGAATCCAGAGGGTTCAGCGAACCACAACTCTGCTTGTTCGTCGTTGACAGAATCATGCATCATAATCCGGGGAGTGTTCACGCTGTGTCCCTGTACGGCTCAAGAGTGAACGGAACGGCCGACTGCCCGGTACCCCACGCACAATATCATCTGGACCAGCGCCCCAACCATTGAGCCGCTCATCGGTCTGAGCGTTCATACGCTGTTCGATGACGTGCATGCGCCGGGGTGATTTTCTCCGCCGTGCGGGTGCGGCGATGACTCCCACGAAGCGAGCATCCCCCGCAAACCAAATCTCCTCGATCTGAGCCTTCAGATGCGGCTTGGCACGAGGAGCCATACGCCGAGACCACCATTCCAGACGCAGATGCCGTGCGAAGACCATCGGGAGCCACTGACTTGGAACAGCAGGATTGGGAAACTCGAACCAGCCATAGTGCCTGCTGGCGATCTCCGGTCGGTTGCTTAATCCGTGCGGAACTCCTCGCAGAAGTTGCCATCGATAGGTGCGCAGGATACGCAGTATCGATAGTGCTGCGGGAAAGTATTGCAACTGTGTCAGCACACGGTAGGGCCCATAAATGAAGTATGGGAGAAATACCCACACGAGCCAGTCGGCCGAGTATACCGAGATGCCGAGCAAGATGACCCAGCCACTCACCCAGCCGAAGAGTCCGACGACGTTCATCACCATGTGGCTGAGCCAAGCTCGACGGGTAGGCGGGTGATCCCAGGCAGTCGCACAGACGACAGGATTCACGAACCCCTTCTCTCTTAATCAACGACAGAAAACGTACCGTGCGATGTTCACGAGGCCACCACTGTCAAGAACAAGACGTGAACCATCGATTCCGGCAACAGCGCCGTCCTTGATTACGTCGTCCTCTGCGTCTACGACCTTGTTGTAGAGGCCGAAACCTCCCGTACCAACGCCGACGACGCCCGAAGTACCGGCAATGACATTGGCTGCTCTGTCGGGATCACTGAAGCCGCGCACCGCTCGGGCAACCATTGTGTTATCCAGGCTAGTGATTGATCCGGCCTCGTCGAGAACCTTGGAACCGTAGGTGCCGGCCTTCTGCCAGAAATCCAGCACTTGACCGCTCCTCCGAACGGCTCGCGTCGCTTCGAAGGCACCCTTGGCCACTGCCGCGACACCGGGCAGGGAACCAGCGGCGTCTGCTCCTACTGAGACTGCGTTGCTCCAGAAGTCGGCGTCGAGTTCTCCCTCCGTCATGCCGTCCCACAGAGACGCACGCACTTGCGGGTCTGCGAGCCGCAGGCCAAGCGCTACTGCGCTCAGCCCTGAAGCGATGAGCATCAAGGCAGCAACCGTCGCGATGCCCCACCCCAACGGCCCAGCGAGTAGAAGCGCCACAACCCCAATGAGCCCCGCCACGAAGCTGAGGATGTCCGGCAGGTTGTCGCCCAGCCAGTCCAGTACCTCGTCGAACCATCCCGGCTCATGCGGCACCAACTTCTTTGTGGCGTCGCGGATCTTCCGCGCCCGGTACCCGGCCCTCTCCTCATGCTCCTCGGCCAGCCTCTTCGCCTTGCCAATGACCTTCCTCAGCTCGGCCTGCGCGTCGTCGAGGTCGCCGTTCGCCCGCGTGAGGGCCTTCTGCGCGGCATCGCCGTCGGCCCCGTCCTTCTCGAGGCCGGGGTCGCTGCCCGCCTTGTCCGCGCGCCCCTGTGCGCGATCGACCGCGGCCTGCGCTTCCCGCGCGTCGCCCTCCAGCTTCCTGGCCCGCCGCTGGAAGTCGTCGAGTTCGCCCTCCCAGCGGTCCAGCTGCCTGGCAGCCTTGCGGATCGAGTGCGCCGCGTTCTTCAGGTTGAGCGGCAACGGCCCGCCGTCGAGCTGCTCACGGAAGGCCACCGCGGCGTCGCCCTTCCAGTAGCCGCCGTCGAGAAGCTTGGTGACGAGGTCGTACGCCTCCTGGAGCACCTTCGCGCATCCACTGAGCTTCTTCTCCAGCCCCCGCACGGTCTCCGTGTCCCCCGGCACCGGATGGAAGCCGAGGCACGGATACTCGGGGTTCGGAATGCGTGGAGCGGACTTGAGTCCCTGCGGTTTGCCCAGGTCCGCCCGCGACTGCGGATCAAGCGCGGCACCGTACTGGTCGTTGCCGGCGGTGACGGTCACCTCTCGCCGCCGCTCTTGGCTTCGCGCGACTTCCGCAACGCCGCATCGAGCGCCTTGTCGACCTCGAGGTAGCTGTCCTTACTCTTGCCGATGATGTCGGCGAGGTCCTCCGTCTGCTTGCCGATCTCCTCGGAGCCGTACTTCCAGTCCTCCTGGAAGGCCTCGCACGCCGAATCGAGTTCATCCGTCCCCAGGCCGACGATCGTCGCGTCCGACAGCGCCTTGCGAACGCCCCTGAGTGATGTCGACGACTCCTTCAACGACTTCATGAAGCGCCCGAGTTCGTCGCCGTCCACGGCAAGCCGCTCCGTCACTTACCCGCCTCCCCTCACCGGTCCACCTGCACCGATGAGAGGAACGACGACAACGGCGTTTCGTGGCGCCCCCGCGGCTGCCACGGCCCTCAAGGGGTCCACATTCCGCTCTGAGGACTGGCTGAACCGATCAGCGGTTGACGGCCTGGATCTCCTGGACGACGACGTCCTGGGTGGCGCCGAACGTGCCGTCGGGGAGGTCGCCGCCCGCGTTGCCGCTGCCCGTCCAGTGGATCTTCCAAGTGACCGTCGCCTGCAACGGGAACGTGCCGTCACCCGAAGAACGCAGGTACTTCACCCCGCACGGCGGCGTGTCATCCGCCCTGCCCTTCTCGTACGGCGCACCGATACGACCGTCTCTGATCTCGCAGACACCCGACACCGGGTAGGTCACGGCATCCGGCGTACCCGCCTTGATCTGCAACGACACCGGCTCCGCCGTCGCCGTCGCGCTGATACCGATCTCCTCCACGGACGCGGTCACCGAAACCGGCTTGAACTCCGCACCGTCCAGCCACGCCCACGTCGGAAGATTCACCTTGGTCGCCCCAGCCGGCGCCAACGTCACCTCGGTACCCGGGACACGGATCTCCGCATAGGCAAGTTCGGCCAAAACCTCCGGAGTAACGGCATTCTCCCTGTCCGCGGGCGGCGCATCACCCTTGTCCACCCAGAAGTAATCCGTATCGCACTTGTCCCACCCTGGCGGATAGCTCCTGTTCACATACGAACCCCACCAAAAGCCCTTACCAGTCTTGTCCTTGTTGAAACCCTTCTTCTCATCCTCCGCGTTGTACTTCTCCCGCTGCTTGGCATCCCACTCATACCCCGTGGACTCAGCCTCCCAGATCGGCTCCAGGTAATCCTGCAACTCCTCAGGCGTATACTTCGGGGCATACCAACACGCCGGCGGCGACCAAGACGTCGACGACGTCACCGCACCGACCGAATCACCACGCCCATTTTTCGAACGGTCAAATACAACACCCCCGACGGTAACGGAAACGGTGCCATCACCATCTGCATTGGCCTGTTGGTCCGTGGAACCGCGGCTACCGCCCTCGCCGCGGCCGCCTGCGAAGGCCGCCGGGGCCGATATCACCGAGATGAGAACGGTCGCGGCGACGGTCGCACACCTCAGCGATTGACTCACGGCTGGCATTTTTTACTCCCCCGATTTGACGCGATGTCGGTCGTCTGCCAAACGCCCTCAGCGTTCTTCGCCAGCTTTGCGTTATAAAGGACGTAGCTATCCACCGTCGTTGGCGTATCCTTCACCTCCCCCGTCTTCTTGTCTTTGATGAAGGACTTACTCTCGTCCGAGCAGTAAGTGATGTATGCCTCGCGGTCTCCGGAGAGATTAACCTTGTAGTCGAAGTACCGCGTCTCACCGACCCACGTGTGCTTCTTGTTGATGTATCCCAACGCATACGTGATCGAATCACTCAAAGCGGACTCAGCGTTGTAGAAGCCGAGGGCCTTAGTGTCGGCACTCCCTTCGAAAATCGCCTCATCAACAGCGTTGACGCTCAGCGTACTGTCCGCAAGGGCAGCATCCTTCGCCGCGTTCCCCGTCTTCTCGTACTCGAAAACGTTCTTCGCGTCGGAAGGAAATGTGATTTTCGGTCGGCCAATGGTGTCCGTCGAGCTTGGGCTTGGGACGGCTGGCGTTCCACTGCTCGTGTCAGCGCCCTCGATCTTGCCGCTGTCTTCCGCTGCGGAGCTGTCGTCGCTTCCGCACGCGGACAGCGTCAAGGCCGCAGCGGCGGTCAGCGTGAGCGCTGCGGGGAGGGTAGGGCGGCGGCGATTCACTGTCGGCTCCTGGGTGGGACGAGGCTTCTCTTCAGCGAGGCAACGCTATCCACCGGCAACGAACGGCACCAGGGTGAGCCCCGTCTCCCTGCGGTGGCAGGGGTGTCCAAATCCGCGGTGCATGTTGCTTCTTGGGCCATAGCGGTTGCGCGACACACCGGAAGCGGCAAAGCGGACCGGCCGCCACGCGGGCCCAACGAACGTCGTGTTGCGTCCGGCTCGGGACGGATACCTTCGGCGAGGCGGCGAACGGTGCGGAGGGGGCCCGGTGTGGGATGGCGACGTTGGCGGGACGGGGCGGGCACGTTGGTCGTGGAGGGGCGGGGCGGCAGCGGGAGCGTTCGCGTGCCGCTGGAGATCGCGGGCTCGTATCGCGGCCGGGCCAAGGGGCTGTTGGGGCGCGACTCGATCGACGGCGCGATGCTCCTGACCCCCGCCAACAGCGTGCACACCTTTCGGATGCGGATGCCCATCGACGTCGCCTACCTCGACCGGCGGCTCAACGTCATCGCCGTACGCACCATGCGGCCGGGCAGGCTGGGGTTGCCCCGAGTGCGTTCCAGGATGGTGCTGGAAGCGGCCGCCGGAGCGATGGCCGGGTGGGGCCTGCGGGTGGGGGCACGGGTACGGGTGGAGATCGCGGACGAATAGGGCGGTTCCGCCGCGGTCGGGGCGCGTCAGGGGGAGACGATATGGAGCAGGGCCGTGCCGTCCGCGCCAGTGGTTGCCTGGATCACCACGGCGCCGGGACGGGCGCTCGGGCGGGTGGTGGTCAGGTCGCCGCAGGAATTGCCGCTGCCGTTCTTCCGGAGGATCGTCAGGCAGCCTTGGTCCGGGCCGCTCGCGCCGCCCTTCGACTGGCCGTTGCCCGACGTCACCTCGTACTCGATCCTGTTCGAGCCGACCTCGGTCACCGAAAGCGTGGCCGGGCCGTGCGGCCCTTCGAAGCGGATGGTCACGGGCTTGGACACCGCGATCTCGCAGTCACCGTCCGTACAGGCATCGATGTCATGACCGTCCGCTGCCGATACGGAGGACGGCTCGGGGCGCGGGGCGGGCGAGGCCGTGGGGCGCTCCGGGGGTGTGGACGGTGTCGCGTCCGTACCGTCCGCGCCGTTGCAGGCAGCCGCCGTGAGAGCCGTCAGCGCGACGAGGGCCACGGGCAGTGAACGTCGTGGCTTGCGCTGCGTCACCTGGTTGTCGGGGTTCGGCATCTGTCCTCAGGGCTCCGAGCGGGGGAAGGAGACCTCGACCCTGCGGTTCTTCTTGCGGCCGGCCTCCGTCGAGTTGTCGGCGATGGGGTACTGCTCGCCGTACCCGCGGACCTCATAGGTGATGTCGGCGTCGTTCAGGACCTGGGACAGGACGTCGTGAACGGCATTGGCGCGCTTTTTGGAGAGTACGTCGCCGTGGGCGGAGGAGCCGAGGTTGTCGGTGAAGCCGAAGACGCGGACCCTGGCGGCGTTCTGGGTTCGGATCTCGTCGGCGATGCCCGTGATGCGGGCCTTCGCCTCGGCGCCGAGCTTCGAGCTGTCCTTGCCGAACAGCACCTCGGCCTGGAGCGCGAGTGTCACGCTCGTGTTGGTGTCCTCGCGGCGTTCGTCGCCGCTCTGCTCTTCCACGACCGACTTGATGTCCAGGACCTTCGCCTGGGCGAGTGTGGCTCCGTCCGGGAGCTTCAGGTCCGGGTCGTTGGGGTCCACTTCCACGGGGGCGGAGGCGGAGGGTTCGGTGCCTGGGGGGTCGTTGGGGTCGTCTTCGGCGTGGGCTGCGGTTGTGCCGTGGAGGGTTGTGGCGAGCAGGAGGGTGACCGCGGTCAGGGAAAGGGTGAGGCGGCGCGGGGTCGGGGTCATCGCGGGCCTCACCCGGAGATGGAGATGGTCGCGCTGGCGAAGGTGGGCAGTTGGAAGGTGACCTCGGTGGTGTCCGCGGGGGGAGCCGGGAACTGCATGAAGACCGCTAGGCGGTCACCAGCCTTGATCGTCGACAAGCCAGTGGTCGTCAACGGACGACCGTCTGTATCACGCAGCACGTAGTACCGCTTCTTACTTCTGGAGTCCACGAGCGTCGCTCCGCCGAGCGACCTGCCGTTTCTGATGATCTCCGTCTCGTTTCCGCTCAGCCCGGATGGCACCGCGACACTCTTGTCACCGTCGTTCTTCAGCTCACCGTTCACAGTTACGAAACCACCCGAATCACGCTCGGCAGAGAGGATTCGCAGGAGTAGACCGTTGCTTCCCTGTAGCTCGGCCAACGGCTCCACAGCATTGCCTTCCTGAGCACTCGGCCCGGACCCGTCTTCCTTCGAGGCTGACGCCGACGCCTTCGGTTTCTCGTCGTCGCCGCCTCCACCGCCGCAGCCGACAGCACCGGCTGCCAGGCTGGCCAGAACGGCCAGTGTGAGCGTCCCTCTGCGGACCGTCGTCATGAACCGAATGCTCATGTCTGCGTTTCCTTCGTCACTCGTCATTCGCTTGTGAGTCGGCCAAGTGGACGTCGAAAAGATCCTCGGACTTCGGCAGGTCCGTGAGATCATCTGGTCTCAACTCCCACTCCTCGCCCTTGCACGAGAGGCTGGGTAGCTCGTCTTCGCCAGTGTCCTCAGATGCGAAGGAGCAACGGGCCTCGATGACGGCAGTGGCGGATTCCGTGGCCTGCTGGTTCTCCGTGCCCGGAACGATGCTGTCCCCTACGGAATCGTGAGTCTCCGCGACGACGGTGTAGCCCAGCAAGCCGTCCGCACGACAAGTCACGCTCGCGTCATTTCGTGCCGCGAGCTGATGTGCACGCCAACAGGAGCTGGGCACAGGCGCCTCGCCATCGAAGATGGCCTGCCATGAGTCCGGATCGAGGATGTTCGTAACCCACTGATCGGCAAGCTGATCCCGCGTTTCAAGAGCCGCCGCGAGGGCGGCAGCATCTGCCGCTGTCTGGGCGTCACTGCGAGTCGCTGCGGCTTGGCCGAGCGCGAAGTACGCAAGCGCGAGAAAGAGCAGGCCCCCCACCACTGTGATGTAGATGGGAAAAGCCTGCCCTGCATCGCCGCGCTGAGCGAGCCGACTCAGCCACCCGTGACTTCGGCGATCTTCGAGGTAATGGCGTCGAAGATCGTCTGCCCGATGTCCGTCCCCGTGATCGCCAGTACGATCGCCACCACCACCGCGATGATCCCCAGGTACTCCACAGCCGTCTGGCCCTTGTCGTTGCGGGCGGTGGCGCGGGAGTGCAGGTGTGCGGCGGTGGTGTGAAGCCAGTTGGTCATGGTGTTCCCCTCCAGGGTGGACGGAGCCGCGTTCCTCGTGCGGAACGTACGGGTGGGCGGCGGTGATCGGCTGGCTGGTCATGCCGGACGTCATGGTGTCCACGATCTCCACCTCCCCTGCGCTCGGTTGGGACCTCGGCCTGTCGGGAGTACCAGGCAACGACTGTCCCACAGCGGATTGCGAGTGCGAAAGGCTTTGGGTGAAAGTGGCCCGACTGGGCCGTAGGTCACGGGTTGTTGACGTTGATGATGCGTGTGCAGTCGCACTTTTAGTGTGTACGTCCTCCTCCCGTCCCGGGTACTTGATCCGCATGCCGTCGCTCCTCCCCTACTCGCCCGTGATCGTTCCGAAGTCGGTGCCCGAGCCCAGGATCAGGCCGGCGCCGAGGAGGATCATCGTGGCCGGGACCATGAAGGTCGTGATCATCATCGTGGCCTTGGGTACCGCTCGGGCGGCCTTGCGGCGGGCGTTCTGGGCGTCCGTGCGGCGCATGTCCTTGGCCAGGGAGACCAGGGTGTCGACGATGGGGGCGCCCAGTTCCTCGCCCTGCTGGAGTGCGGTCACGAACATCGCCACCTGCTCGGAGTCGTTGCGCCGGCGCAGTTCCGAGAAGGCCGCTCGGCGGCTCATGCCCAGGTCCATCTGGCGGAGTGTGATGCGCAGTTCGTCGGCCCAGGGCCCCTCGTAGCGCATGGCCACCCGGTCGAGGGCCTGGCGGAAGCCCAGGCCCGCGCTGACCACGACGGCCAGGACGTCCAGGAAGTCGGGGAGCGTGCGCTCGATGACGTCCTTGCGGATGCGGATCGCCGACCAGATGCCCACCTCCGTCCAGAAGGCGCCGAAGGACAGCAGGAGGAGCGCCATCAGGTACTGGCCGCGCAGGGCGAAGACCAGGAAGCCGACCGCGCCCAGGAAGCCGTACACCGCCCGGCGTGCCGCGTAACGGTCGATGGTGAGGCCGCCGGGGTTGCCGGCCAGGTCGATCCTGCGGCGGTACCTGGCGACCAGGGCCGGGCCCATCAGGCGCAGTACGGCGGGGGCGTAGCGCATGCCCATGCGGTCGATGAGGGAGTCCACCGCGCCGGTGCGGGTGGAGCCGACCTCCAGGGCGAGGGCGAGGTCGTCGGGCAGTCTGGCGTCGGCCCGGTACATGCGGATGCCGGCGAAGACGCCCCAGACGCTCAGGCCCATGAGGAGGGCGAGGAATGTTCCGGCGAGGCCCGTGTCCATCTGTCCTCTCCTCTCAGACGTCGATGCGGGACAGGCGGCGGATGAGGACGAACCCGACGGCGTACAGCGCGAAGGCGGTGATCACCGCGGCCTGGCCGACCGGGGAGCCCGTCATGCGTTCCAGGGCGCCGTCCTTCACCCCGTTCATCAGGAGCAACGAGCCGATGCCCAGGACGGGGACGGCGTAGGACGTCATCGTGACCTGGGAGAGCTGGGTGCGGACCTCGCGCCGGGTCTCCTTGCGCTCCTCCAGGGTCTCCGTCAGGTTGCGCAGGGCGCTGACCACCTGGCCGCCCGCGCGGTTGGACAGGACGAGGGTGGTGACCAGGACGACCAGCTCGCGGGAGGGGAGGCGGCCGGCGAGTTCGCCGAGGGCGTCGTCCATCGAGGCGCCGAGGGCCAGTTGGTCGGCCACCTTGCCGAGTTCCTCGCCGGCGGGGGCCTCCAGCTCTTCCGCCGCCATGCCGACGGCGGTGCGCAGGGCTAGGCCGGCCTGGGTGGCGTTGGCGAGGATGCGGGCGAGTTCGGGGAGCTGGTTGATGAACTTCTCGATGCGTTTCTGGCGTTGCCAGTTGAGGAACTGGATGGCCACGCCGATACCCAGCAGGCCGGCGAGGGGGCCGAAGAAGGGGGCCAGGGCCGCCTGGCCGATCAGCCACAGGCCGGCGACCGTGGCGAGCATGTAGGCGAAGAACTCGCCGGGCGTGACGTCCAGGCCGGTCGCCGCCAGGCGCAGCTCCAGATTCCTGCCGGGTCCGGTGCGGCGCAGGCGGCGGTCCAGGGCGGGGAAGCGGCGTCGGCGTCCCGTCGACGGTAGCTGCCCCGTCGCGGCGAGGCGGTCGACCAGGGCCGCGCGCTGGGCCTTTCCGGCGGCGTAGGAGTGCAGGCCCGTGACCGCCAGGACGCAGGTCAGCAGCGTGATGCCGGTGGTGAGCGTGACGAGCGTTTCCAGTTCCATCGGGCGGTTCCTACCTGGCGTGAGGGGCTGAGGGCGGAGCGGGCGGCGGCGGCTGTTCTACCTGGCTTCTCGGGTCGTCAGCTGGTCCGGGGAGTGGGCCACGCCGAAGGCCTGCGGGATGGGCTGGTTGGCCATGTAGAGGCGCTCGGCGGTGCGGTGCGGGAGGGGTGAGTACGCGTACGTGCCGTGGATGCGGCCGTCGGCGGTCATCGGCCTGGCGTCGAAACGGGCGACCGTGGCCAGGCGGTACGGCTCGCCCCCGTGGCTGGCCAGCAGCGCGATCTCGGTGATGCGGCGGGCGCCGTCGGCGAAGCGGGTGAGCTGGACCAGGACGTCGACGGAACTGTTGATCTGGTCGTGCAGGGCCACGAAGGGGATCTCGACGTCCGACATCGAGGCCAGGGTCTGGAGCCGCATCAGGGCGTCCTCCGCGCTGTTGGCGTGGACCGTGGCGAGGGAGCCGTCGTGGCCCGTCGACATGGCCTGGAGCATGTCCAGGGACTCGCCGCCGCGGACCTCGCCGACGACGATGCGGTCGGGGCGCATGCGCAGTGAGTTGCGGACCAGGTCGCGGATCGTCACCCGGCCCTGGCCCTCGACGTTGGGCGGACGGGACTCCAGGCGGATGACGTGCGCCTGCTGGAGCTGGAGTTCCGCCGAGTCCTCGATGGTGATGATGCGTTCGGTTTCCGGGATCAGGCCGGAGAGGGCGTTGAGCAGGGTGGTCTTCCCGGTGCCGGTCGCGCCCGAGACGATGATGTTGAAGCGGGCCTGCACCAGCCCGGCCAGCAGGTACAGCATGTGTTCGTCGAGCGAGCCGAGGCCGACCAGCTCGTGGAGGGTGAAGGAGCGGGGGAAGCGGCGGATGGTGAGGGTGGCGCCGGTCAGCGAGAGCGGCGGGATGATGACGTTGACGCGCTCGCCGGAGGGGAGGCGGGCGTCGACCATCGGGTTCGACTCGTCCACGCGGCGGTTGACCGTGGAGACGATCCGCTCGATGGTCTGCATCAGCTGGTCGTGGGAGGCGAAACGGAGCGGGAGTTGTTCGACGCGGCCGCCGCGCTCGACGAAGATCGCGTCGGGGCCGTTGACCATGATCTCCGTGATGGACGCGTCTTCCAGCAGCGGTTCCAGGATGCCGAGACCCAGGGCCTCGTCGACGACCCGGCGGATCAGCTGGGAGCGTTCGGCCGTGGACAGGACCGGGCCCTCGCGGCTGATGATGTGGCCGAGGACCCGTTCGAGGCGGGCGCGGCGTTCGGCCGTCGCGAGCGAGCTCATCTCGGCGAGGTCGATCTCCTCCAGGAGCTTGGCCCGGTAGGAGGCGACCAGGTGTCCGTCCTCGCCCCGGCTGCCGTTCTCCTCGGGCGAGTGGATGCGCGCGCGCAGGCTCATGCGTCCTCGGCTCCTCGGTCAGTGGTCCAGCGGCATGGTGGCGGTCCGGGTGGCGTCCCCGAAGTCCCAGCCGGGGACGATGGAGGGGATGTCGACGGTGGCGGTGACCGTCACCTCGTCGCCGCCGTAGGACGACGGGCAGTTCGTGCCGTCGGCCAGCCAACTGCTGACGGCGGCCGCGCAGGCGTCCGCGGCGCTCTCCTGGAGCGAGGCGCTGCGGGCCCCCGCACGGGCGGCGGTGCCGGCCTGCTGGGCGGTGTACGCGATCAGGCCGAGTTGTACGGCGGCCATGCCGACGATGATCAGGACGGGAAGGAAGCCGAGGTACTCGATGGCCGCCTGGCCGCGGTCCCCGACGCGTCTGTTCCGGCGGGAGTACGGCATCTCAGTCGTCCTCCTCTTCCACGGCGCCCGCGTGGCCGTGCACGGTGAACGGGAAGCTGACGGTGCCCGGGAAGAGGAGGGGGACCTCGATGCGCACGTCGGCGGTGACGTAGCCGCCCGCGGTGCCGCAGTCCACGTCGGCACCTCCCTCCCACGAGCCCGGCAGCTTGTCCAGGCCCGCTTCCCGGCAAGCTCCCTGCCGCGCCCCGCGATCGGCGGCCGTCGCCGCCCGTACCGCCTCGTCCGCAGCATTCCCCGCGAGCGTGTACGTGTATCCCACGAGTACGAGCTGCCACAGCACCACCAGCGTCGCGATGATCGTCGGTGTCATGCCGAGGAACTCGATGGTGACCTGGCCGCTCTCCCGGTCCCAGTCCCGGCCACGGTCCCAGGCCCGGCCACGGCCCGAGTCCAGGCCACGGTCCCAGGCCCGGCCCGAATTCCGGCCACGGTCCCAGTCCCGACCACGACCCCAGGTCCGACCCGAGTCCCGACCATGACCCCAAGTCCGACCCGAGTCCCGACCACGACCCCAGTCCCAGCCCCGGTCCCGGTCCCGGCTCCACTCCCGACCACGACCCCGGGCCCGGCCCGAGTCCCGACCACAACCCCAGTCCCAGCCCCGGTCCCAGCCCCGATTCCGTAACCCGTTCACCCCGCACCGTCCTTCCGGCGCCGGAAGCCGGTCGGGCCGCGGTCCCCGCGGAAGCGGCCGTGGCCCTTGCGGGCGCCCTCGGGGGCACCGGCCAGGCCCAGTTCGCCCGCGAGTGCCCACAGGGCCTGCTTCACGGTGCTCTTGGCGTCCAGTTCGTGGACGCGGCCGGCGTCCACGGCGCCCTGGAGTTCCCTGAAGTTCGCGGGGACGGTGGTGGCGGCGACCGCCGTGCCGGTGATCTTCTGGATCAGCGGGGGCTGGATCTCCGTACCCCGCGTGTGCCGGTTGACGACCACGGTCGTCTCCTCCGCCTTGCGGATCTGCAACCGGTCCCACATCCGCACCGCCCGCTTGGCGCCCCGTACGGCGACCACGTCCGGGGTGGTGACCAGCAGCGCCGTGTCGGCCATCTCCACGGCGGCCGCGCCGGCCCCGCCGAGCTGGGCGCCGCAGTCGATGACGACGACCTCGTACCGGGAGCGCAGGGCGCCGACGATCTGGCGGGCGGCGCGGTCGGTGACCTCCTCGCCGCGTTCCCCCTCGCCGGGGGCGAGCAGCAGGGCGAGGCCGCTGTCGTGGCGGAAGACGGCGTCGGCCAGGACGCGCGGGGAGATGTCGGTGATGGCGGCCAGGTCGGCGACCGAGCGGCGGAACTGCACGTCCAGGTAGGAGGCGACGTCGCCGGTCTGGAGGTCCATGTCGAGCAACGCGGTGGACCGGCCGGACGCCTGGGCCGCCAGTGCCAGTTGGACGGCGGTCAGGGTGGCGCCCACACCGCCCTTCGCGCCGCTCACGGTGACGACGGTGCCGCCCGCTCCGGTGAACACGTCGACGCCGCTGCCGAGGTGCCGGCGTACGCCCACCGACCACTGGGCCACCGCCTGGACCCGGTTGGCGAGTTCCTCGTAGCCGAGCGGGAGGGCGACCAGGCCGCGGGCGCCGTGGTCCATGGCGGCCTGGAAGAGGGCGGGGCCGGGGTCGGAGGTGACGAGGATGACGCCGACGGCCGGGAAGCGGAGGGCGACCTCACGGATCAGCTCCAGCGCCGGGACCGGACCGATGCGCTCGTGGACGATCACGACCTCGGGCAGCTCGTCGACCGACTCGGCCGCCAGCCGGGCGAGGGTGTCGACGAGCTGAGTGGAGTCGGTGACGGGGGCGACCGGTTCGGCGTCCGGGAGCTGGCTGAGCAGGGTCGTGAGGGACCGTACGGCGTCCGCGTCACCGACTGCGGGGAGGATCCTCGTGGCCATACGGCTCTCACTTGTCCTTCGCGAGTTCGTACGTCCGGTCCTTGTCCGGGACCGTGGTGTCACCGCCGGGGGCCACCAGCGCGAGCCGGACCCGCCGGGCGAACGACTCGGCGTAGGTGATGCGCTGGGCGTCGATGGTGGACAAGGCGAAGGTGATGGGGACGGCGTCGGTGGGTTCGCGGTCGCGGCTGCCCTCGTCGGGCTTGAGCGAGGTGAGTTCGCCGACGTCGATGACCTTGGCGTTGGTCACGATGATCTTGGACTGGTCGGGGTCGCCCTCGCGCTGTCCCTCGAAGGTGGCGTACACGTTGACGGAGGAGCCGGGCGTGATCTTGCCGGCGACGCCGGTCGCCGCGTCGATCAGGATGGCGACCTCCTGCTGCCCGGGCCGCAGGGCCGGAGGGTCGACGATCATGTCCGTCTGGAGCAGCGAGCCCGCCTTCAGTCTCGTCACGGCTATCTTGCCGCGGACCTCGGAGAGGTCGGTGACGGCGTTCTCCGACAGCCAGCGCTCGGGCATCTCGATCTTCTCGAACTGCGTCGCACCGAGCTCCGTGTAGGGCTTGATGTCGGACTTCAGCCGGTACGCGGCGACCTCGGGGCCGACCTTGGACTTCACGTCGTTGACGACGGACAGCACGCCGGCGAACGCGCCGAGGGCGCAGAGGATCGACAGGATCAGCAGGATGATGCCGCGGCGCTGACGGGAGTTCATGGGCCGTGCAACCTCATTGGGGGGAATCGGTCGGACCGGACCGGACCGGACCGGGCCGGGCCGGATGGGATCGGATGGCGGTACGGGGCGGACGGAAGAGGGGCGGACGGAAGAGGGGCGGACGGAAGAGGGGCGATACGGGGCCTACCCAGTCAGCGCTCGTCTCTCACGGTGACGGCCGAGTGCGGCGTCGCGGCGGGGACCTAGAGCCGGGTCGCGGCGGTGGCCGAGTGCGCCATCCCGGCCGCTGCCGCCTCCGTCGTCGTACACGGGCGGTGTAGCGGAGCAGAACACGCAGCGGTCGCCGATGACGTCGATGCCGCACCAGTGGCAGGTGCTCTGCCGCACCGAGGTGACCAGTTGGTAGAGGACCGAGAGGTCGGGGAGGTACGCGCAGAACTCGGTCAGCCGTCCGGTCCCCCACCAGGCCGGGGACTCCGCGGGCAGCGCCATCTCGCGCAGTCCCTGCACGCGCCATGACGGGGCGAGGGTGCCGGTGACCCAGTCGGACGGGAGCTGCCCCTTGGCGACCAGCAGCCAGGTGCCGAACTCGGGTCCCTCCAGGGCGGCCTCGGGGCCGACCCGCACCAGCTGGGGCACGGGGTGGGCCACGACGCCGAACTGGCTGCCGGGCACCCAGGACCTGGCGTGCGCCTTCAGGCCGACCGGAACGTGGTCGAGCCGGGCGACGGAGCCGAGCAGGGCGCCGGCGTGGATGTAGTGGGTGAGCAGCCGGCCCGCGGAGGCGAGGACGCCGGGGCTGAGGTCGCAGGAGGCCAGCTGACGCAACTGGCGTGCCAGCACGGCGATTCCGAGCGGGGGCAGGGGTGGCCGGAACAAGGCGATGCGGTCGGTCTCCAGGAGGGCGCGGACGGTGTGCAGGCGTCGCTCCACACTCGCCGGTACGGCCCGCGAGCACACCACGATCACGTGTCCGTACTGGTCGACCAGCGTCTGCAGCTCGGCCAGCACCTGCTCCAGGGGACGCCGGCCGACGTCCTGGAGCACGGCCGCGGGCAGCGTCCGTTCGTCCTGCGGCGGCAGTGCCATGTCGGCACTGGTCACGGCGATGGCAGTTGGCACGCGCGGCTCCCCGTCTTCCATGCCCGTCGGTCCACCGGTGTTACTCCGGCACACCCGGATGACTTCACTGCGTGACTACGTGAGCACTGTATCCACGCGTCTGTGACCGGAGAACAGCGTTTCTGTACCTGTGGAACAACTCGTGTTGCACAAGATGCTTCAAATCGGGGCAGGTTGAGTGATTTCGAGGCCGCGCCGACCGCACGGGGCTCGGGGAATGTGGTCCGTACCCACCTCTTGACACCTTCAATTGGTCTGGACCACCTTGTACGTCAACGGTGGCCGCCGTCCCCCATCCCTCCCCACTCCCCCCGGAGGCAGCAGTGGACCCCGTACGCAGACGACGCGGAAGACGTCTCGGCACCTGGTCGGGCGCCGTCACCGCCGCCCTGGCACTCGCGTTCACGGCCGTCGGCCCGGCCTCGGCCGCGGACGTCAACAATGCCAGGAACGCCGGTTTCGAGTCCGGTCTGAGCAACTGGTCCTGCTCGGCGGACAGCGGCACGACCGTCGCCTCCCCGGCACACTCGGGGTCCGCCGCGCTGAAGGCCACACCGGCCGGGCAGGGCAACGCGCGCTGTTCGCAGAGCGTCGCGGTCAGGCCCGACTCGACGTACACGCTGAGCGCCTGGGTGCAGGGCGGGTACACCTACCTGGGCGTCACGGGAACGGGCACGACGGACGTGTCGACCTGGACCCCGGACGCGGCCTCCTGGAAGCAGCTGAAGACGACGTTCACCACCGGCTCCTCCACGACCTCGGTGACGGTGTACACGCACGGCTGGTACGGACAGTCGGCCTACTACGCCGACGACCTGTCCGTCTTCGGTCCGGACGGGGGCGGCGGCGACGACGGGGACCCCGACCCCACAGTCCCGACGGCCCCGGCCGGCCTGAACGTCTCCGGTACGACGTCGAACTCGGCGTCGCTCGCCTGGAACGCGGTGCCGGGCGCCACCGGGTACAACGTCTACCGGGGCGGCACCAAGGTGACGGCGGTGACCGGCACCTCGGCGACGGTGACCGGCCTCGCGGCCTCGACCTCGTACTCCTTCCAGGTCACGGCGACGAACGCGGCCGGTGAGTCGGCGAAGTCGGCGACGGTGACGGCCCGCACCGCCGAGCAGGGCGGCGGGGGCGGCGGTGACCTGCCCAAGCACGCGGTGACCGGCTACTGGCAGAACTTCAACAACGGGGCGACGGTCCAGAGGATCTCCGACGTGCCGTCCGCGTACGACATCATCGCGGTGGCCTTCGCCGACGCGACGACGACGCCGGGCGCGGTGGCCTTCCACCTCGACTCGGCCGGGCTCGGCGGCTACACGGTCGACCAGTTCAAGGCGGACGTCCGCGCGAAGCAGGCCGCGGGCAAGAAGGTCATCATCTCGGTGGGCGGCGAGAAGGGCACCGTCTCGGTGAACAGCTCCGCCTCCGCGACCAACTTCGCCAACTCCGTCTACTCCCTCATGCAGGAGTACGGCTTCGACGGCGTCGACATCGACCTGGAGAACGGCCTCAACGCGACCTACATGTCACAGGCCCTGCACGCCCTGTCGGCGAAGGCGGGCCCCGACATGATCCTCACGATGGCGCCGCAGACGATCGACATGCAGTCGACGTCCGGTTCCTACTTCCAGACGGCGCTGAACGTGAAGGACATCCTCACGGTAGTCAACATGCAGTACTACAACAGCGGAACGATGCTGGGCTGCGACGGCAAGGTGTACGCCCAGGGCACGGTCGACTTCCTCACCGCCCTGGCCTGCATCCAGCTGGAGGGCGGCCTCGCCCCGTCCCAGGTCGGCCTGGGCCTGCCGGCCTCCACCCGCGCTGCGGGCGGCGGCTACGTCTCCCCGTCGGTGGTCAACGCCGCCCTGGACTGCCTCACCAAGGCGGCCAACTGCGGTTCCTTCAAGCCGTCGAGGACCTACCCCGACCTGCGGGGCGCGATGACCTGGTCCACGAACTGGGACGCGACGGCCGGCAACGGGTGGTCGAGTGCGGTGGGGCCTCACGTACACGCGCTGCCGTAACCCACGACCGACCGGCTCCCCCCGCCCGCGGAGACACGGGCGGGGGGATGCCCGTGCGTGTCCGCCCCCGCCCCGGGCTCAGCAACCGCCCCAGGTGACCCGCACGAGCGAACGCGCGACCGGCAGGTGCTGGACACGGTGACGACTTCCCGTTGTCCGGGCGTGCGCCGACGCGGGCGCTCTCCGGTGTACGGGAGGTGCGGGCACAACCAAGGCAGGGTGCAGGTCGGTTGTGACGTGCGCCGTGCCGTCAAGGTGCCCCGTACGCCGCCGCGCTCGCCCTCGGCAGGGTCGCCCACATGCGTGTGCCGCCACCCGGTTCCCTCGCCTCGCCGAAGCCCCATGTGCCGTCGCAGGCGCGGCAGACACAGGCCAGGACGCGGAGGGCCGCTCGGCGGCGGGTGTCGCAGGCCGTGGACAGGTGGGGGCTCGTATGGCGCGGGTGGCTGTCGTAGGCGATCACCCGGAGCGTGGAGAAGCGGTAGCGCAGGGTCAGGTAGTAGTTGTGCGACTCCGTGAACTGGCAGGCGACCGCCGTCAGTTCCCCGACTGCCTGCAACGCCGGGTCCAGCATGTCCGTCAGACCGTGGGCCCGCAGCACCTCCCGTGCCGTCGCTCGCGCCAGGGCCGGGCTGGCCAGAGCGGCGGGGAGCGTGAAGCTGTAGGCCAGGGTTTCGGGGATGGGGGGTGTCGGGTCCGCCGGGTAGGCGGGAGCGGCGGGACAGCGGGTCGCGGGCATGGTGACTCCTTCGTCGGGCGGCCGGTGGCTCCGTCGCGCGGGCAGGCTCGCGCGATGCACTGCCGGACTCCCTGTGTAGCGTTGGCGCTACTGAATGTATCGGCCTCGGTGCCTAATTTGGCACCTGTCAGGAAAAAATGCGCTCGTTCGTGGGTAGCGGTGGGTGTCGACGGCAGACTGGCCCAGGGCGAATGTGGAGGGAGCGGAATGGGAGCGAGGACGTCAGCCACAGCACGTCAGAAGCGGCTGGGAATCGAGGTTCGTCGCATGCGCACGTCGGCGGGCATGTCCGCGGAGTTCGCCGCAGGACTGCTGGGAGTGGACCGAGGCACGATCTCGCACATCGAGTCGGGAGTGCGCGCGGTCAGCCCGGAGCGCATCCGTACCCTGGCCTGCAACTGCGACTGTCCCGACCCAGCGTACGTCGAGGCTCTGGCCGGTATGGCCGCCACCGGTCGGCGGGGCTGGTGGGAACGGTACCGCGGGTCCTTGCCCCAGGGGATGTTGGACATCGCGGAGTTGGAGGCGCACACCGTACGCATGCGGGCCGCCTATTCCATGCACATTCCAGGCCTGTTGCAGACCTCGGACCACGCCATGGCCGTCTTCCGTGTTGTCATCCCACAGTTACCCGAGCACGAGGTCGCCCTACGCCTGGCACACCGCGTGGAACGGCAGAACGTACTGGACGGGGCCGAAGCGACACCGCTGATCGCCATCGTGCATGAGGCGGCCCTGCGCATGCAGTTCGGTGGTCGCGAGGTGGCCAAGGCTCAGCTGCGTCACGTACTGGAGAAGTCGGAGCAGGACAACGTGACCGTCTTGGTCATCCCCTTTGCCGCCGGGGCGTTTCCCGGAGCCGGACAAACTGTGCTGTACGCGGAGGGGCCAGTGGCCCAACTTGACACGGTGCAGGTCGACAGCTCGCACGGGCCGGATTTCCTGCACGCCGAGGCTCAGTTGGCGAAGTACCGTGCCCACCTGGACTGGATGGAGCGCATCGCCCTGTCGTCGGCGAAGTCACGCGACTTCATCCGCGAGATTGCCAACGATCTCTGAGGAGAAGCCCGATGAGCGACATCACCTGGGAAGAGCCCTTCTGCGGCGAGGGAAACTCCTGTTTCCGCCTCGGTACCGACACCGCCGGCAACGCCTACATCGCCATAGCCGGTGAGGAGGACAGCCCCCTCACCGACAGCCGGGACGCACTGCGCCGCATGATCCTCGACATCAAGGCGGGCAGGGCCGACCACCTCCTGTGAGGCTCGTATGAAACATTTTCACGGGCCCACCGCATCAATGAGGTGAAGGCAGTACACGGCAGCGGTGACTACGGGAGAACGCGTACATGAGGCAGGGGCGGGCGGACGAGTACGCCGAGTTCGCGGTGGCGCGGGCCGGGCATCTGTACCGGTCCGCGTGTCTGCTCACCGCCGGGGACACGCATCTGGCCGAGGATCTCGTGCAGGAGACCTTCGGGCGGCTGTACGTGCGGTGGGGGAGGATGTCGCGCGTGGAGAATCCCGCCGCGTACGCGCAGACCGTGCTCACGCGTGCCTTCCTCGCCCACCAGCGGCGCCGCAGCAGCGGGGAGCGGGCGACGGACGTGCTCCCCGATCGGCCCGGCTCCGGCGACGGGGACGCGTCGCTGCGGCTGACGCTGCTGGACGCGCTCGCGCGGCTGCCCGCCAAGGACCGGGCCGTAGTCGTCCTGCGGTACTGGGACGACCGCTCGGTCGAGCAGACCGCCGACGTGCTCGGCGTCAGTTCGGCGGCGGTGCGGACGCGGTGCTCGCGGGCGCTCGGCCGGCTGCGGGGGCTGCTGGGCGAGGACCTCTCGGAGTACGCCAGACCCTGAGACGACGCGCCGCCCTGGCAGCCGCCGGTTCGCCGCTCCTGGTTCCTCATCTCGACTCACTTGTGGAAAGGGTGGTTCGTCATGCTCGAAAACCATCGTCAGGGCCCCTTCGAGGACCGGCTGTCCGACGCCCTGCGCGATGCCGGTGACGGCTTCGAGGCCGACCGGTCGGCTCTCGTCACCGCCGGCCGGGTCCGGGGGCGGCGGGCCCTGCTCCGGCGCAGGGCGGCCGTGGTGAGCGGGGTGGCCGGGGTGGCCCTGGCCGGGGTGGCCCTGGCCGGGGTGGGCGGGGTGATGGTCCTGCCGGCGGACGAGCCGGCCGGTCCCGGACGGTCCACCGTCGCGTCCGGCGGCGCCCCGACCGCCGCCGCCACCGTCTTCTCGGGCGACGAGCTGCTCCGGGAGCTCAAGGGCATGCTGCCCGAGGGAACGTTCAGCGGGGAGTCGGCCCGGGCCTCGGACGACGAGCTGGGGCCGTCCGCGCACCTCGTGTACGACGACGGCGAGGGGGCCGCCGCGGTCGGCCTGGGCTTCGGCCGGGTCGATCCGGGCAGCGCGCAGCTTCGCCAGCTGATGGCGTGTCCGGACAGGAACTTCACGCCCTACGACGACTGCAGCACCGCCGAACTGCCGGACGGCTCGCAGCTCAGGCTGTACCAGGGCTACGAGTACCCGGACCTGCGCGTGGACACCAAGTACTGGTCCGCCGACCTCGTCACCGCCGGGGGCGAGCACATCACCGTGTCCGAGTGGAACTCCCCCGCCGAGAAGGGCGCGGCGGTCAGCCGTGCGGAGCCTCCGCTGTCGACCGGGCAGTTGAAGACGATCGTCACGGCGGGAGTGTGGCGCAAGGTGGTCGACGCCGTCCCTGAGCGCCCCGAACCGTCGAAGGCGGCCTCGCCCGGCACCGAGCGGCCGCCGGCGGCTTCCGGGAAGGCGGTCGGCGAGACGCTCGCCGCGCTGCTCCCCCGGAAGCTGCGCGTCGTCGCACACGGCGGGCAGGAGGACGAGTACGCCTACGTCGTCGTGGACGACGGCCGGGGCAGGAGCCTCGTCCAGATCAACGTCCAGCACGGGATGGGTGACGCCGAGACCGTCGGCCAGCTGTACTCCGCCGCCGAGGCCCTCCCCGACGGCACCCGTGTCACCACCCGGCAGGGGCCCGGCGAGAAGGCGGGTTCCGGCGTCGTGATGTGGACCGTGGACACCCTGCGTCCCGGTTCGGACGGCCTCCGCGTGGTCATCAGCGCCTTCAACACCGGCGACCAGAACAAGGACGCCACCCGCGACACTCCCGCGCTGACCATCGGCCGGCTGCGGGAGATCGCGCTCAGCGAGAAGTGGGACGAGCTGAAGTAGCCGGCCCGTCTAGAAGAACTCCGACCACGGCTGGTCCCAGACCTGCTTCACGCACAGCACCAGGAACAGCAGGCCCGCCATGGCGAGCATGCCGTTGCTGAGGCCGCCGTTGCGCCACTCGCGGGGCGTGCGGGAGGAGTTGAGCAGCCACATCAGAGTGAGGGCGAGGAAGGGCATGAAGGCGGCGCCCAGGACGCCGTAGAGGATGATCAGGCGGAAGGGCTCGTCCTGGAAGAGCAGGATGATGGGCGGGAAGGTGAGCCAGAGCAGGTAGGCGCGGAAGGCCCAGGAGCGTTCGCGGCGGCCCGAGGCCAGTCCGTCGCCCCGTGCCTCCCGTTCGCCCCGCCGACGGGCCAGGAAGTCGGCGAACATCAGACTCACGCCGTGCCAGACGCCGATCAGCGAGGTGAAGGAGGTGGCGAAGAAGCCGATCAGGAAGAGCTTGCCGGTCGCCGTGCCGTACTGGTCCTCCAGGATGTCACCGAGCTGGATCAGTCCCTTGTCACCGCCGGCGATCGCGATGTTCGCCGAGTGGAGCAGCTCGGCGCCGACGAAGAGCATCGCGAGGACGAAGATGCCGGTCGTGGCGTAGGCGACCCGGTTGTCCAGGCGCATCACCTTCATCCAGCCGGTGTTGGTCCAGCCCTTGGCGTTGACCCAGTAGCCGTACGCGGCCAGCGTGATGGTGCCGCCCACGCCGCCGATCAGGCCCAGGGTGTTGAGGACCGAGTCCTTCTCGTCCGGGAGGACCGGGAGGAGACCGGCGAAGGCGTCGCCCAGGTTGGGAGTGACCCGGATCGCCAGGTAGACGGTCACGACGAACATGACGCCCACCAGGACCGTCATGACCTTCTCGAAGACGCTGTACTTGTTGAACCAGACGAAGACCAGGCCCACCAGGCCGCAGGCGATGCCCCACCGTTCGAGGTCCATCACGTCGGGGAAGAGGGCCTGCAGCGGCAGGGCGCTGGACGACATCGCCGCGGCGCCGTAGACGAAGCCCCAGATCACCGCGTAGATCGCGAAGAACCACGTGGTCCAGGGGCCGATGCTCGCCCAGCCGTCGAAGAGGGTGCGGCCGGTGGCGAGATGCCATCGGCCGCACGCCTCCGCGAGGGAGATCTTCACCAGGCAGCCGATGACCGCGGCCCACAGCAGGGTGTAGCCGAAGTTGCTGCCCGCGATGAGAGTGGCCACGAGGTCGCCGGCGCCCACGCCGGTCGCCGCGACGACGATGCCGGGGCCGATGTAGCGCCAACTGGACTTACGGGGTGCCGAGTCGGGCCCGCCCGTCACGCCTACGTCTCTGGTGTTGCCCGTGGTGTCCGCCATGGGGGCCAAGAAAGCCCATGGCCGCCGGTGGGACAAGAGGGCGTGCGCGGATCTTCACCCGATGCGCTTACTCCTTGCCGTCCTCGTCGGCCTTCGTCACCGCGTGGGCGTGCGGCCCGGCGTCGGCCTCCGCGTCCGTCCCAAGGGTCGGCTCGGCGTCCGCTGTCGCATCCTCCGCGCCCGTCGTCGCCGCGGACTTGGCGCCCGTCGTCGCCGCGGACTTCGCGTCGTCCTCGGCGTCCGTCGGTGCCCCGGACTCGGCGTCGTCCTCCGCTTCCGTCGGTGCCCCGGACTCGGCGTCGTCCTCCGCTTCCGCCTGCGCCGCGGCCTCCGCCTCGCCGTCCTCGAAGTACGCGTCCAGGACCTCGTCCAGCGCGGACTCCCACTCGGCGAAACGGCTTCGGGACGTGGCCTCGATCTCGATCGGGTACCAACGGCGGTCCGGCGTGTGCACCGTGAGGGTGAACCGCTTGCCGAAGCGGCCGGTCTCCGTCTCCACGGCCCCGATCTCGTCCCAACGGAACTCGCAGCTCTGGTCGTCGAGAGAGAGACGGACGCCCTTGTGGTCGGCGACGATCCTGGCGCGGCGGTCGGCGGCCTCGAAGACGGGGCCGTCCACGGGAGCCTCGTCATCCGCTTCCGTGGGTCGCCCGGCGGGCTCGGCGACGGACGAGCCGTCGACCGCGGCATCCGCCCGCCCGCCCTCCGCGTCGGTCTCCGCCTCGGGCTCCGCCTCGGTCCTGCCGCGTCTCACGTCCTCCGGCTCACCGGAAACGGGCGCGGTGAGCCCGGGGATGAATGCCGGGTCGAATCCGGCGCCTTCCAGGGGCTGGCTGGTCGATCCTCTGCGCTGCTCCACAGCGGGCAGTATGGTCGACGATCCTGTGTCGGACACAGCCAGCCCCGACTTCGTTATCAGACGCCTACACGAACAGGCTCAGCACGGCCGCCACCACGAACCCGGCGACCGACAGGACGCTCTCCAGCACGGTCCACGTCTTCAGCGTGTCCCGCTCGCTGATGCCGAAGTACTTGGCGACCATCCAGAAGCCGCCGTCGTTGACGTGCGAGGCGAAGATGGAGCCCGCCGAGATGGCCATGATGACCAGGGCGACGAACGCCTGCGAGTGGTCGCCCTCCGCCAGCAGCGGCGCCACGATGCCCGCCGTCGTCACGATGGCCACCGTCGCCGAGCCCTGGGCGACCCGCAGCACCAGGGAGATCAGGTAGGACAGGACGATCACCGGCAGGCCGACGTCGTTGAAGGTGTCGGAGAGGGCCTGGGCGACGCCGCTGGCCTTGAGGACGGCGCCGAAGACACCGCCCGCGCCGACCACCAGCAGGATGTTGCCGACCGGCTTCAGGGAGGCCGTCGAGACGGTCTCCAGGGACTTGCGGGACCAGCCGCGCCGGATGCCGAGCAGGTAGTAGGCGAGGAGCAGGGCGATGGTCAGGGCCACGAACGGGTTGCCGAAGAACTCGATCACCGAGCGGAGGGTGGAGGGGTCCAGGGCGATGGAGGAGAAGGTCGCGGCGAGGATCAGGACCAGCGGGGTGCCGATGATGCCGATGACGGTGCCGAGCGCGACCGGGCTCTCGTGCGGCGCGACACCGGCCTTGCGCTGTTCCTCGATGACGGCCTGCTTGGCCTCCTCGGCCGCCTCGACCATGTCCTGCGGTACGGGCACGAAGATGCGGCGGCCGATCCAGGCGGAGTACACCCAGGCGGCGAGGACGGCGGGGATGCCGCAGACGATGCCCATGAGGATGATCCAGCCGAGCTTCACGTGCAGCAGTCCCGCGGCGGCCACCGGGCCGGGGTGCGGCGGCAGGAAGGCGTGGGTCATCGAGAGGCCGGCCAGCAGGGGCAGGCAGTAGAGCAAAATCGACTTGCCGGAACGCCTGGCGGCGGCGTAGACGATGGGCGCGAGGACGAAGATGCCCACGTCGAAGAAGACCGGGATGCCGAAGATGAGGCCGGTGAGGCCCATGGCGAGCGGGGCGCGCTTCTCTCCGAAGAGGCCCAGGAGCCGGGAGGCCAGCACCTGTGCCCCGCCGCTGACTTCGAGGATCGCGCCGAGCATGGTGCCCAGGCCGATGATGATGGCGACGTGGCCGAGGATGCCGCCCATGCCGGACTCGATGGTGGAGACGGCGTCCGACCTCTGGACGGTGCCGAAGAGTTCGGTGACCGAGAGGCCGGCGAGCAGGCCGACGGCTATGGAGACGGCGAGCAGCGCGACGAACGGCTGCAGTCTCACCTTGATGATCAGGAAGAGCAGGAGTGCGATGCCGATGGCGGCGACGGTCAGCAGGCCCGCCGTGCCGTCGATCAGGGTGAGCAGACCGCCGGTGTGCGGTGGGGTCTCGGCAGCGGCGAACTGGAGGGAGGCATGGGGCATTCGGGGGTCCTCTGGGTAAGCACATACAGCTTTCGGGCAGGGCGGGGCGCGGCACGGCGCCCCGCGAGTGCGGGCGCCGCGCCGTGCGACAGACAGGCAGACGGAACGGAGGAGAGACCGGGGAAGGGTCAGCCGAGGACGGCCAGCGCGTCGATCTCGACGAGGAGGCCGGCGGGCAGACCGACGTAGACGGTCGTGCGCGCGGCGGGGGGCTGGGTGAGGCCCTGTTCCTCGAAGTAGGCGTTGTAGATCTCGTTCAGCTCGGCGAAGTGGTCCACGTCCGTGAGGTAGACGCGGATCATCATCACGTCGTCCCAGGAGGCGTCGCCCTCCTCCAGGATCGCCTTGACGTTGGCGAGGGTCTGGAGGGTCTGTTCGCGCAGCGTCGGGCCGGCCGGGGTGGGGGCCTTGCCGTCCTCGTGCGGGAGGAAGCCGACCTGGCCGGCGACCTGGAGGAGGTTGCCCTTCCTGACGCCGTGGGAGAACTTCGCCGGGGGGACGGTGTGGGTCGCGGGGACGAGGGCGATCTTGTCGGTCATGCGGTGACTTCCTTGGCTGGGGTCCTGCCGGAGTACTCGCCGCTGATGGCGTCCGCCGTACGGCGCACCAGCGGGAGCAGGGTGAGGAGTTCGTCGGCGGTGACGACGACGTTCGGCGCGGAGACCGACATGGCGGCGACCACCCGGCCGTCGGCGCCCCGGATGGGCGCGGCGACGCAGTTGATGGACTCCTCGTGGCCACCGAGGTCGGTGGCCCAGCCCTGTTCGCGCACCTTGGCCAGTTCCTTGAGGAACCCGTCGGCGTTCGGTGTCGAACGGGCCGTGTACATGGGGTAGTCGAGCTTCTCGGCCACGGCTAGGCGTTCGTTGTCGGGGAGGTCGGCGAGCAGCAGTTTGGCGACGGCCGCGACGGTGATGGCGACGGGCTTGCCGATCCGCGAGTACATGCGGACGGGGTAGCGGCTCTCGACCTTGTCGATGTAGAGGACCTCGTCCTCCTCGTGGACGGCGAGGTGGACGGTGTGTCCGACCTGCTCGTTGAGGCGTACGAGGTGGGGGTGGGCGATCTCGCGGACGTCGAGGTTCTCCATCGCTTCCTGGGCGAGGGAGATGAGCCGGGCGCCGAGGCGGTAGCGCTGGTCGGACTGGCGGTAGACGAAACCGTGCTCGTGCAGCGTGCGCAGGAGGCGCAGGGCCGTGGACTTGTGCACGCCCAGGCGCTCGGCGACCCTGCCCAGGTCGGCGGGGCCCTCGGCGAGCAGGGGCAGGATGCTGAGCGCGCGGTCGACGGTCTGACTCATGGCGTACGTACCTCCTCGTCGGCCCCTTCGCCGGCCCTTTCGCCGGCCCTTTCGCCGGCCCGGGTCCAGCCGGGGCCGAGTCGCAGTCTCCCCCACGCGGCGTCGTCGAGGGCGGCGAGCCGGTCGGCGAGGTCGCGGGCGGGTGGTGCGGCGAGGTCGCCGGGGACGGTGAGGGCGGCGGCGGCCATGAGGTGGCCGCGGCGCAGGCGGTCGCGTACGGGCAGTCCGCGCAGGGTGGCGGAGAGGAACCCGGCGGCGAAGGCGTCGCCCGCGCCGACGGCGGCGACGACGTCGACGGTGAGGGCGGGGACGGTGGTGACGTCGGTGCCGTGGAAGGCGGTGGCGCCGGTCGCGCCCTGCTTGACGACGAGCAGGGCGGGTTCGGGCAGCGCGGCGCGTACGGCGCCGGGGCCGCCCGCTCCCCAGGCCTCGTCCTCGCCGACGAAGACGATGTCGGCGCCGCGGGCCAGTTCGAGGAGCACCTCGGGGCCGTTCCCGGCCTCGCGCCACAGGCCGGGGCGGTGGTTGACGTCGAAGGAGACGAGGGGCCGGCCGGGGCGGCGGGCGGTCAGTTCGCGCATCAGGCCCAGGCAGTCGGCGGAGAGCGCGGGCGTGATGCCGGACAGGTGGAGGACGCGGCCGGAGCGGATCGCGTCGAGGTCCATGGTGTGGACGGACATCGCGGAGGCGGCCGACCCGGCCCGGTAGTACGCCACCTCGTGCGCGTCGGTGGCGCGGTCGCCGGCGGTGCGGAAGTAGATGCCGGTCGGGCGGGCGGGGTCGCGGCGTACGGCGGAGACGTCGACGCCGTAGGCGCCGATCGCCTCGACGAGGTGGTCGCCGAAGCCGTCGGCGCCGACGCGGCCGACCCAGCGGGCGGAGTGTCCGGCGGCGGCGAGCACGCAGGCCACGTTGGACTCGGCGCCGCCGATGGCCCGGTCGAAGGAGGTGACGTCGGCGAGGCGTCCGGGGCGGGAGGGGAGGAAGGTGACCATGGACTCGCCGAGCGCGACGACGTCGACGACGTCGGGGGCGGTGCTGGTTCGTCCGATGGCGGTCACGACGGTGAGGGCTCCTAGTAGTCGCGTCTCGCGGGCGGCGGCTCCGTTGACCCCGCGTTCGCCGAGATGTTAGACAGCAGTAAGCGATATACGCAACGATCGTTGCATCTTTTGCAACGGTTCAGACCAGGGAGGCTCCATGGCCCTCGACACCGGCTCCGAAGCCCTCGCCCGTCTGGCCGAGGAGCACGTCGACCACCGCTTCAAGGGCCTCCCGCCGGACACGTACGGCCTGACCGTGGCCGAGCTGGCCGGTCAGCGCCGCAATCTCTTCACCGGCGGTTTCGCCACCCCCGTGCTGGCCCTGTCCGCCGAGCGTCTGACGCACAACCTCGCGCTGATGGAGACGTACGCGGCCCGGCACGGCCTCGCCTTCGCGCCGCACGGCAAGACCTCCATGGCCCCGCAGCTCTTCCACCGCCAGATCGAGCACGGCGCCTGGGGCATCACCCTCGCCGTGCCGCACCAGGTGTGGGTCGCCCGGGCCTTCGGCATCGGGCGGATCTTCCTCGCCAACGAGCTGGTCGACGCCGCCGCCCTGCGCCGGCTCGCCGCCGAGCTGGACGCCGACCCGGACTTCCGCTTCGTCTGCTACGTCGACTCCGTGCGCGGCGTGGAGCTGATGGACGCGGCGCTGACCGACGCGGGGGCCGCCCGCCCGGTGGACGTCGTGGTCGAGCTGGGCGCCGGTGAGGGCGCCAGGACCGGGGCGCGCACGGAGGCGGACTGCGCGGCGGTCGCCGACGCGGTGGCCGGCACGCGGACGCTGCGGCTGGCGGGCGTCGCCGGGTACGAGGGCGAGGTGCCGGACGCCGACCCGACGCGTGTGCAGGCGTGGCTGCGGCGGCTGGTGGCGCTGGCCGCGGACTTCGACAAGGCCGGCCGGTTCGCCGGGGCCGGGCTCGACGAGATCGTGCTGAGCGCGGGCGGCAGCGCCTGGTTCGACGCGGTGGCCGACGTGTTCGCCGAGGTCCCCGGCCTCTCCCTGCCCGTACTCAGGCTGCTGCGCTCCGGTGCCTACGTCTCCCACGACGACGGCCACTACCGGGAGGTGACCCCCTTCAACCGGGTCCCCGCCGAGGGCGCCCTGGAGCCCGCCTTCCGGCTGTGGACGCAGGTGGTCTCGCGCCCCTCCCCGGAGCAGGCCTTCGCCAACGCCGGCAAGCGGGACGCGGCCTACGACCTCGACCTGCCCTTCGCCCAGGTGGTCCGCCCCTCGGGCGGCGGCCCCGAGCGTCCGGCGACCGGCATCACGGTGAGCGGCCTGTCCGACCAGCACGCCTGGCTGCGCACCGGTCCGGGGGCCGGTCTCCAGGTCGGCGACTGGGTGGGCCTGGGCCTGTCCCACCCGTGCACCTCCTTCGACAAGTGGCAGCTGATCCCGGTCGCGGAGGCGGACGGGACGGTCGTCGACTACATCCGCACGTTCTTCTGAGACGGCCGGGATCCGAGCACACGTTTCTCCGGGACAGCCGGGAAAGGAAGCGGGACATGGAAGATCTGGTCATCCGGGACGCGGACGTCGTGGACGGCTCCGGCGCCGACTCCTACCGTGCCGACGTCGTGGTC
Source organism: Streptomyces sp. NPDC048392 (assembly GCF_043200575.1). NCBI lineage: Bacteria > Bacillati > Actinomycetota > Actinomycetes > Kitasatosporales > Streptomycetaceae > Streptomyces > Streptomyces sp. NPDC048392. The sequence continues at coordinate 22,232 of NZ_JBICYB010000031.1, read as the reverse complement.
GACGGCGGCCGGATCGTGTCGATCGTCAAGGAGGCGGCGGCCGCCGGCTGCCAGCGGCCCGGGGCGCGCCGGGAGCTGGACGCCGAGGGCCTGGTGCTGGCCCCCGGCTTCATCGACATGCACGCCCACAGCGACCTCGCGCTGCTGCGGGACCCCGACCACGGCGCCAAGGCCGCCCAGGGCGTCACCCTGGAGGTCATCGGCCAGGACGGGCTGTCGTACGCGCCGGTCGACGACCGCACCCTGGGCGAGGTGCGCCGGGCGATCGCCGGGTGGAACGGCTCCGGTGACGACATCGACTTCGACTGGCGTTCGGTCGGCGAGTACCTGGACCGGCTCGACGGGGGCATCGCGGTCAACGCCGCGTATTTGATCCCGCAGGGCACGGTGCGCGCCCTCGCGGTGGGCTGGGACGACCGGGAGGCGACGCCCGCCGAGCTGGAGCGGATGCGGCGACTGGTCGCCGAGGGCATGGAGCAGGGCGCGGTCGGCATGTCGTCCGGGCTGACGTACACGCCGGGCATGTACGCCAAGGATGCCGAGCTGACCGAGCTGTGCCGGGTGGTGGCCTGGTACGGCGGCTACTACTGCCCGCACCACCGCTCGTACGGGGCCGGGGCCCTGAAGGCGTACGAGGAGATGGTGGCGCTGACCCGGGAGGCGGGCTGCCCGCTGCACCTGGCGCACGCCACGATGAACTTCGGCGTGAACAAGGGCAGGGCCCCCGAGCTGCTGACGCTGCTCGACGAGGCGCTGGCCGGCGGCGCCGACATCACCCTCGACACCTACCCCTACACCCCCGGCTGCACCACCCTCGTGGCGCTGCTGCCGAGCTGGGCGAGCGAGGGCGGCCCGGACCGGATCCTCGAGCGGCTGGCGGACGACGACACCGCCGAGCGGATCCGGCACCACATGGAGGAGATCGGCTCCGACGGCTCCCACGGCGTGCCCATGGAGTGGGAGACCGTCGAGATCTCCGGCACGGGCGACCCCGCGCTCGCGGAGTACGTCGGCCGTACGGTCCTGGAGTCGGCGCGGCTGCGCGGCGAGACCCCGTGGACGGTCGCCCGGCACCTGCTCCTGGCCGACCGGCTGGCGCCGACCATCCTCCAGCACGTCGGCCACGAGGAGAACGTGCGCGCGATCATGCGGCACCGCGTCCACACCGGCGGTTCGGACGGGATCCTCCAGGGCGGCAAGCCGCACCCGCGCGCCTACGGCACCTTCCCGCACTACCTGGGGCACTACGTGCGTGAGCTGGGCGTGCTCTCGCTGGAGGAGTGCGTCGCCCACCTCACCTCGCGCCCGGCGGCCCGGCTGCGGCTGCCGGACCGGGGTCTGGTCCGCGAGGGCCACCGGGCCGACCTGGTGCTCTTCGACCCGGCGACGGTCGCGGCGGGCAGCACCTACGCGGACCCGCGCCGGCTGCCCACGGGCATCCCGTACGTGCTGGTCGACGGGCGGTTCGTGATCGAGGACGGGCGGCGCACGGACGTGCTGGCGGGGCGCTCGGTACGGCGGACTCCCCGGTGACGCACACCGGCGGCGCCGTGCCGGATCGGGGAAATCCACCCAAAGCACACGTCCCACGTGGCGGACAACACCGCCCACGGGGCGCGACCGGGTCGTAAGCTCACGGACATGCAGGTGATCCAGTCGACCAAGCTCGCCAACGTCTGTTACGAAATCCGGGGCCCGGTGCTCGAGGAGGCGATGCGGCTGGAGGCGGCCGGGCACCGCATCCTGAAGCTGAACACCGGCAACCCGGCCGCCTTCGGCTTCGAGTGCCCGCCGGAGATCCTGGAGGACATCCTCCGCAACGTCTCCACGGCGCACGGCTACGGCGACGCGAAGGGCCTGCTGGCGGCGCGCCGGGCGGTCGTCATGCACAACCAGACCCTCGGCATCGAGACGGACGTCGAGCACGTCTTCATCGGCAACGGCGTCTCCGAGCTGATCGTGATGGCGATGCAGGGCCTGCTCGACGACGGCGACGAGGTGCTCGTACCGGCGCCCGACTACCCGCTGTGGACGGCCGCCGTGTCCCTGTCCGGCGGCACGGCGGTGCACTACCGCTGCGACGAGCAGTCCGACTGGATGCCCGACCTCGCGGACGTGGAGCGGAAGATCACCGACCGCACCAAGGCGCTCGTCATCATCAACCCGAACAACCCGACGGGCGCGGTCTACGACGACGCGGTGCTGCGCGGGCTGACGGACCTCGCGCGCCGCCACAACCTGCTGGTCTGCTCCGACGAGATCTACGACAAGATCCTGTACGACGAGGCCACGCACACCCCGACCGCCGCGATCGCCCCGGACCTGCTGACCCTCACCTTCAACGGCATGTCCAAGGCGTACCGGGTGGCCGGCTACCGGGTGGGCTGGATGTCGGTCTCCGGACCGCGCGCGCACGCCGAGTCCTACATCGAGGGCCTGACGATCCTGGCGAACATGCGCCTGTGCGCCAACATGCCGGGCCAGCACGGTGTGGTCGCGGCGCTCAGCGGGCGGCAGACCATCAACGAGCTGGTGCTGCCGGGCGGCCGGCTGCGCGAGCAACGGGACGTCGCCCACGCGGCGCTCACCAGCATTCCCGGCGTGACCTGCGTGAAGCCGAAGGGCGCGCTGTACCTCTTCCCACGGCTCGACCCCAAGGTCTTCAAGATCAAGGACGACCGGCGGATGGTCCTGGACCTGCTGCGCCAGGAGAAGATCATGGTCGTCCAGGGCACCGGCTTCAACTGGCCCGAGCCCGACCACTTCCGTGTGGTGACCCTGCCCGCGGCCGTGGACCTGCACGAGGCGGTGGACCGGATCGGCAACTTCCTGGACGGCTACAGCCAGCCCTGACCCACTCCGGGCCCGGCCGTGCGCCGAGTGTGCGCCGAGCGCGGACCGACGGCCCCGCACCATCTCCCGAACGCAATCAACTTTAGATTGAATCCAATGTAGGATGGTTTCCTGAAGCACTCAGGAGGCCATCCCATGTACGAGCCGATCCGCGGCAAGTCGGTCCACAGCACGATGGCCGACGGCACTCCGGACTTTCCCCACCGGTCCCGGGACGAGGAGCTGGACATCCAGCTCACGGGCCATCTCGCGGCGCTGCTCGCCGTCACGGACGAGCTGCGCGCGCTGGCGCCCGACCCCGGCCTGGACGCCGCCGCCGACCGGCTCGCCGAGCAGGTGGCCCGGTTGCGGGGAGGGCAGCCCCCGGCCCGGCTGCCGGCGCCCGCCACCGGTCCGGAGCCTCAGCTCCCGGCCCTGCACCGGCGGGCGCACACCCTGGCGGCCCGCACCCTGGTGGTGGCGGCCTCCCGTGCCGACACGGCGGCCGCGATCCTGGCCGCCGAGCGTATGGACGCGCACTCCGCGGCCCTGGAGCCGCGCGAACTCGCGTCCCGCTGAGCCCGTTTCCGCCGGGCCCTCCCGCGGGCCCGCACCGGGGGCTCCCCCGTACGGCCCCGGTCCGCGCGCATCCGCAGCGACGCGCGGACCGGGCGCCACACACCTCACCGTCCGCGGGGTCAGCCGAGGATCACCGTCCGCCGGATCAGCCGAAGATCACCGTCAGCACGACGAAGGCCGCGATGACCGCGAGGACGATCGCCCACACGGGCCAGTTGCCGCGGCGGTGCGGGTCCTCAGGGCCGCCACCGCGTGGGCGGTCCTCCTCCAGCTCGGGGTCCGGGTCCCGCGGCCGGTCGCGCGAGTAGAAGTCACCACCGTCTGCCATGGCGTATCCCTCCTTGTGCCGGTCTCCCGGGTACCCGCCCCGGGGAGAGCCGCACCTGCGGCGACCCGAACGGTCAGAGAGGGACCACCGCGCCGGAAAACGCCGAAGGGCCGGGTCCGCCGCACGCCGTTGTGCGGGGACCCGGCCCGGGCGGGGTCTTCCCGCGCTCCGGTTTACTGCGAGCCACTGGAGCGCGGGGAGACCCCCTCGCGGCCGGCCTTCGTGACGACTTCGCGGGTCAGGGCTAGCCGGACCGGCCGCGGAGACTGGTGGTGACGGTGCTCAGCCCAGGCGCTGCACCAGGGCCCGGTACTGGTCCCACAGCTCGGTGGGCGTGTGGTCGCCGAAGGTGTTCAGGTGCTCGGGGACGAGCGCCGCCTCCTCGCGCCACACCTCCTTGTCGACGCTGAGCAGGAACTCCAGGTCGGCGTCGGCGAGGTCGAGGCCGTCGGTGTCCAGCGACTCCTTGGTCGGCAGCACACCGATCGGGGTCTCGACGCCGTCCGCCGTGCCTTCGAGGCGCTCCACGATCCACTTCAGGACGCGGCCGTTCTCCCCGAAGCCGGGCCAGACGAACCTGCCCTCGTCGTCCTTGCGGAACCAGTTGACGTAGTAGATCCTGGGCAGCTTGGACTGGTCCTTGTCCTTGGCCACGTCGACCCAGTGCCCCATGTAGTCGCCCATGTTGTAGCCGCAGAACGGCAGCATGGCGAACGGGTCGCGGCGCAGCTCGCCGACCTTGCCCTCGGCGGCGGCGGTCTTCTCGGAGGCCACGTTGGCGCCGAGGAAGACGCCGTGGTTCCAGTCGAAGGACTCGGTGACCAGCGGCACGGCGGTGGCACGGCGCCCGCCGAAGAGGATCGCCGAGATCGGCACGCCCTTGGGGTCCTCCCACTCCGGCGCGATGATCGGGCACTGCGCGGCGGGCGTGGTGAAGCGGGCGTTGGGGTGCGCGGCCGGACGGTATCCCTGTGCTGTGCGGGCAGACTCGGGCGTCCAGTCGTTGCCCTTCCAGTCGGTGAGGTGGGCCGGGGCCTCCTCGGTCATGCCCTCCCACCACACGTCGCCGTCGTCGGTCAGCGCCACGTTGGTGAAGACGGAGTTGCCCCACAGGGTCTTCATCGCGTTGGCGTTGGTGTGCTCACCAGTGCCGGGCGCGACGCCGAAGAAACCGGCCTCGGGGTTGATGGCGTACAGGCGGCCGTCCTCGCCGAAGCGCATCCAGGCGATGTCGTCGCCGATGGTCTCCACGGTCCAGCCGGAGATGGTGGGTTCCAGCATGGCGAGGTTGGTCTTGCCGCAGGCCGACGGGAAGGCGGCGGCGACGTACCTGGGCCCGCCGGTGGGCGGGGTCAGCTTCAGCACCAGCATGTGCTCGGCGAGCCAGCCCTCGTCGCGGGCCATGACGGAGGCGATGCGCAGGGCGTAGCACTTCTTGCCGAGCAGGGCGTTGCCGCCGTAGCCGGATCCGTAGGACCAGATCTCGCGGTCCTCGGGGAAGTGCGAGATGTACTTGGTGCTGTTGCAGGGCCAGGGGACGTCCGTCTGGCCGGGCTCCAGCGGGGCGCCGACGGAGTGCACGGCCTTGACGAAGAAGCCCTCGTCGCCCAGCTCCTCCAGGACCGGCTGTCCCATGCGGGTCATGGTGCGCATGGAGGCCGCCACGTACGCGGAGTCGGTGATCTCGACGCCGAGCGCGGAGAGCGGGGAGCCGAGGGGGCCCATGCAGAAGGGCACCACGTACATGGTCCGGCCGCGCATCGAGCCGCGGAACAGGCCGCCCTCGCCCTTTTCGCCGGTGAAGATCTCCCGCATCTCGGCGGGGTCCTTCCAGTGGTTGGTCGGGCCGGCGTCCTCCTCCTTCGCGGAGCAGATGAAGGTCCGGTCCTCGACGCGCGCGACGTCGGAGGGGTCGGAGGCCGCGTAGTACGAGTTGGGGCGCTTGATCGGGTCGAGCTTGCGGAAGGTGCCCTTCGCCACGAGCTCCCCGCACAGGCGCTCGTACTCGGCCTCGGATCCGTCACACCAGACCACTGCGTCCGGCCGGGTCAGTTCGGCGATCTCGTTCACCCACGAGATCAGTTCCTGATGGTTGGTGGGGACGGGGGGAGCCGCGATGTCGCGCGCCACGATTGCTCCTAAGTGAGGGGTTTTTTGTTGGAAGGCCCCGTGGGGGCTGCGACCCGGACGCGTGACGTCCGCCTCTTGGGCGCTCATCCGGTGTCGACCGCACTCATTTGATCATCCGACGCGAGCGCCCATCTGTCCAGAGGGCGTCACACCTGAGCGGCGTGAGGAGCGCCACGTGCCCGAACCGGGCGCGCACCCCCGGGTCCGCCGTGAGAGAATGACCACTCGCCGTTCGTCATACGGTCGTACTGATGCGTAACCTACGGAACCGTAGGTACGATGCGTTCATGACTGCGTCCGTCCCCGACGCGCCCAGGGACTCGGCGGCCGCCGGCCCCGGCCCTGCAGCGCTCTCCCTTCCGCACCCGGTGAAGCCGAAGCTGCGCGGCTGGCTGCACCTCGGCATGTTCCCGGCGGTCCTCGTCGCCGGCCTGGCGCTCACCGCCCTCGCCGAATCGACCGAGGCCCGCCTCGCCTGCGCGATCTACGCCCTGACGGCCTGCCTCCTGTTCGGCGTCAGCGCGCTCTACCACCGGGGCAACTGGAGCCCGCGCATGGACGGCGTGCTGCGCCGCCTCGACCACGCCAACATCTTTCTGATCATCGCGGGCACCTACACGCCGCTCACGATGCTGCTGCTGCCCGGCGCCCAGGGCGAGTGGCTGCTGTGGGGCATCTGGGCGGCCGCCGCGGTCGGCATAGTGTTCCGTGTCTTCTGGGTCGGCGCCCCGCGCTGGCTCTACACCCCCTGCTACCTCGCCATGGGCTGGGCGGCCGTCTTCTATCTCCCGGAGTTCATGCGGGCCGGCGGTATCGCCGTCCTCGTCCTGGTGATCGTCGGCGGGCTGCTCTACAGCGTGGGCGGGGTGATCTACGGCCTCAAGCGCCCCAACCCCTCACCGCGCTGGTTCGGCTTCCACGAGGTCTTCCACTCCTTCACGCTGGCCGCCTTCATCGCGCACTACGTGGGGATCTCGCTGGTCGCCTACTAGCGCCCGGGGGCACGGGGCAGCCCCGACAGCCGGGCAGGGGGACGTCGTGGTCACGATCGGGAGGAGAGCCCGGCCGAGCTGGTGGAGCCCGGCCCGGCCGCCCCGGAGAGCGGGCTGCCCGCCCCCTCAAGAGACTGAGGCCGCGCCCATGCTCCGTGGCATCCTGACCGGGTGAACGGTCCCGAGATCCACGTCGAGTTCGCCCCCGAACTGCACCTGTTCGTCCCGCGCGCCCGCCCCACCGGCGCCGCCCGCGCGGCCACCGACGGCGTCTCCACCCTCGGCCATCTCGTCGAGTCCCTCGGTGTTCCGCCGACCGAGGTCGGCGCCCTTCTCGTCGACGGCCGCGAGGTCCCGCCGGGGCACATCCCGGCGGGCGGCGAGTCGGTGCGCGTACGGCCCGTCGAGCACCCCCAGCGGGTCCCCGGCGCTCCCCTGCGGTTCGTGCTCGACGTGCACCTCGGTACCCTCGCCCGCCGGCTGCGGCTGCTCGGGGTGGACACGGCGTACGAGTCGGCGGACCTCGGCGACCCGGCGCTCGCCGCCCTGTCGGCGGCCGAGAAGAGGGTCATGCTCAGCCGCGACCGCGGTCTGCTGCGCCGCCGCGAGCTGTGGGCCGGCGCCTATGTCTACAGCACCCGCCCCGACGAGCAGCTCCAGGAGGTCCTGGACCGGTTCCGGCCCGAGCTGCGCCCGTGGACGCGCTGCACCGCCTGCAACGGGCTGCTGGAGGCAGCCACCAAGGAAGAGGTGGCGGACCAGCTCAAGGGCGGCACCGAGCGGTCCTACGACGCCTTCGCGAAGTGCGGCGCGTGCGGGCGGGCGTACTGGAGAGGCGCGCACCACGAAAAGCTGGAGGCGATCGTGGAGCGCGCTGTGAGCAGGAGCGCCCAGGACGGCTGAGCGGTCAGGGCGGCGGAGTACTCGGAACGCTGAGCGCTCAAGGTAGCTGAGCGCTCAGGGCGGCTGCGTACTCGGAACGGCTGAGCGCCCAAGGTAGCTGAGTGCTCAAGGCGGCTGAGCGGTCAGGTGTTCGTGGCGGTGCCCAGCGCGGTGCGCAGCCGCTCGGGGTCGGTCGTCGGCGCGTCACAGGTGAAGTTCCGGCAGACGTACGCGGCCGGTGCCCCGCCCGCCAGGGGACGGTCGGCGAGCAACGGGAACTCGTCGCTGCCCTCGACGCCGAAGGCGACGACCGCCCCGGGCGCGGTCCCCAGCAGCGCCGTACGGTGCAGCCCCCGCGCGTCGCCGTCGGCCGGCGCCGCTGCGACGACGGCGACTTCACGCGGGCCGTCGAGCAGCGCCTCGGCGGCCGCCAGCCCCCAGCCGACGAAGCGCGGGACCCGTGGGCCGAGCGCCCTGACCACGCCGAGGGCCTGCTCGGCGGCGGCGCGGTGCGGCTCGGAGCCGGTGTGGGCGGCGTACGACAGCAGGGCGCCCGCCGCGGCGCTCCAGCCCGACGGGGTCGCGTTGTCGGTGGGGTCCTGCGGACGGCGGATCAGCCGCTCGGCGTCGGCCGCGGTGTCGAAGAGGGAGCCGGAGCCGTCGGTGAAACGGGTGAGGACGTGGTCGAGCAGGAAGCCCGCGAAGTCCAGCCAGACACCCTCGCCGGTGACCGACGCCAGCGCGAGGAAGCCCTCGGCCACGTCGGCGTAGTCCTCGAGCACCCCCGCGTTGGCCCCGGCCCGGCCGTCCTTGCTGGTGCGGGTGAGCCTGACCTGCTCGTCCAGGTGCAGCCGCACGAGCAGGTCGGCGGCGGCGACGGCGGCCTCGACCAGGTCGGGGCGCTCGAAGTAGGCGCCGGTCTCGGCGAGCGCGGCGATCGCCAGACCGTTCCAGGCGGCGACCACCTTGTCGTCCCGGCCCGGAGCGGGTCGCCCGCCCCGCGCGGCCAGCAGCCGCTCCCGGATCGACGCGATCCGCCCGGCGTCGAAAACGCCCTCCCGCTGCGGCAGTTGCAGCACGGAGGCGCCGTGCTCGAAGGTGCCCTCCTGGGTCACGCCGAAGTACTGTGCGGCCAGTTCCGCGTCGTCCGCCCCGAGCACCTCGGTGAGCTGGGCGGGCGTCCACACGTAGTACGCGCCCTCCACGTGCCGGCCCATGCCGTCGTCGCTGTCCGCGTCCAGCGCGGAGGCGAACCCGCCCTCGGCGGTGCGCAGTTCACGCACCATGAAGTCGGCGGTCTCCAGGGCGACCCGGCGGGCGAGCCCGGAGCCGGTGGCCCGCCAGAGGTGGGCGTACGCCCGGCACAGCAGCGCGTTGTCGTAGAGCATCTTCTCGAAGTGGGGCACGACCCACTCGCGGTCGACGGAGTAGCGGGCGAAGCCGCCGCCCAGCTGGTCGTAGATCCCGCCGCGCGCCATCCGTTCACAGGTGTCCCGCGCCATCTGGAGCGCCCCCTCGGCGCCGGTGCGGGCGTGGTGGCGCAGCAGGAACTCGATCACCATCGACGGCGGGAACTTAGGTGCTCCGCCGAACCCGCCGCGCTGCGCGTCGTACTCCCGGGTGAGCCCGAGCAGCGCCTGCCCGAGCTGCTCCTCGCCGGGCGCCTGCCCGTCACCGTAGGAGATCTCCCTTCCGGCGAGGTCCCGCACGATCTTCCCGGCGACCTCGCCGACCTCGTCGCGCCGTTCCGCCCAGGCCTGCTGGACGCCCTGGAGCACCTGCCGGAAGGACGGCATGCCGTGCCGGGGTTCGGGCGGGAAGTAGGTGCCGAAGTAGAAGGGCTCCGCGTCCGGTGTGAGGAAGACGGTCATGGGCCAGCCGCCCTGCCCGGTCGCCGCCTGGACGGCCTCCATGTAGACGGCGTCGACGTCGGGGCGTTCCTCGCGGTCGACCTTGACGCTCACGAAGTGCGAGTTGAGGTACTCGGCGGTGGGGCCGTCCTCGAACGACTCGTGCGCCATGACGTGGCACCAGTGACACGCGCTGTAGCCGACGCTCAGCAGGACGGGGACGTCGCGTCGTCGGGCCTCCTCGAACGCGCCGGCCTCCCACGGCCACCAGTCGACCGGGTTCTCCGCGTGCTGGAGGAGGTAGGGGGACGTCGCCTGCGCAAGTCGGTTGGGCATAACCCCCATCCTCGCGCACGCGCCGCAGCCCCGCCCGTACGCCACGGGGGAAGGGGGCGCACGGACGGGGCGGCCGGCCCCGCGAAGGGGGCTCGTCCTCAGTAGTCGACGCGGTCGGACTTGGCGATCCAGGCGTCGAACGGCTGGGTGCGGTGGGGCAGGTCGAGGTGCTCCACGGTCATCGGCCACAGCTCCTGGGGCCGCTTGTCGAACAGGTCGTAGAACTTGCGGTCGTCGAAGCCCGCCACGGCGGCGTCATGGCGGTCGGCGGAGAAGACGAGCCGGTCGACACGCGCCCACAGGGCCGAGGACAGGCACATCGGGCAGGGCTCGCAGGAGGTGACGAGGGTGCAGCCCTCCAGGCTGAACGTGCCGAGCGCCTTGCAGGCGGCGCGGATGGCGCTGACCTCGGCGTGTGCGGTGGGGTCGAGGCTGGAGGTGACCTGGTTGCTGCCGAGGGCGACGATGTCGCCGCCCCTGGCGACGAGGGCGCCGAAGGGCCCGCCGCCGTTCCGGACGCTGGTGGTGGCGAGCTCGATGGCCTTGTCCATCCAGGCGCGCTCGAACTCGCGGATGCCGGTCTCGAGGGTGTCGGTGGTCATGCGTGCTCCTTCTTGGGCAAGCAGCGTGCGGACATGCGAGCGTACGGGCGAACGGGCAGACGGGCTTCGCGGGGAGGAGGACTCGTAGGAGCAGTACACAGCCCGCCGACGACAACCGGCCAGGGGCCGAAAACATGAACAACGGGCAGGCTGGGACGGACGCTTCGTAGACTCCTACAAGGCCGGAACGTCCCCGAGCGGCCCAGAACGACGGCCCGGGAGGGGCGGCCCGGGAAGGGCGGCCCGGGAAGGGCGGCGGGGAAAGGGAGGCGGGGAAAGGCGCGGCCGGGAAGGCGCGGTGCCCGCCCCGGCGGACGCGGGGCGGGCACCGGGGCGCCTGGGAGAACACCGGGCCGGGTGTCAGTCCCCCTCGGTCTCGAAGGTGCGCAGCAGGTCGGCCGCGACGCTCACGGCGATGGTCGCGGGCTCCTTGCCGGTGACGTCGGCCAGCCCGATCGGGGTCTTGATCCGGTCGATGACGGCGTCGTCGTGGCCGCCCTCGGTGGCGAGGCGCTTGCGGAACCGCGCCCACTTGGCCGCCGACCCGATCAGCCCGACGGAGCCGAGGTGGGGCGTGCGCAGGGCGGCGTCGCACAGAGCGGCGTCCTCGGCGTGGTCGTGGGTCATGATCAGGGCGTGGGTGCCGGGCGGCAGTTCCGCCAGGACCTCCTCGGGCAGCAGCGGAGTGTGGTGCACGTGCACCTGCGCGACCGCGTCCGCCAGCACGCCGAGCCGCTCCTCGGCGAGGAGGTCGGCGCGGCTGTCGATCAGGTGCAGGTCGAGGTCCTGACGTGCCAGGATGCGCGCCAGTTCCAGTCCGACGTGCCCGACGCCGAAGATCGCCACCGCCCGGACCACCGGAAGCGGTTCGAGCAGCACCGAGACCGTGCCGCCGCAGCACTGCACGCCGTGCCGGTTGGCCACCTTGTCGTTCAGGGCGAAATCGAGCAGCTCCGGTTCCGGCCTGGACGCGGCGATCATCTCCCGGGCCCGGTCGATCGCGACGGCCTCGACATTGCCGCCACCGATCGAGCCCCAGGTCCGGGTCTGCCCCACGACGAGTTTCGCACCGGCGTCGCGCGGGGCGTGGCCGCGCACGGTCGCGACGGTCACCAGCACGCCGGACTCCCGGCGTGCCCGCAACCGTGCGACCGCGGCGAACCACGTCATGTCAGGCACCGCTCAGCGCTTCCGCGCCGGTGCGGACCCGGCCGCCTCCGGAGCGGCCGTCGGCGGCGACACCGTCGCGGTCCCGACCGTTCCGGGAGGCGTCGCCGCTCCCGCGGGCCGCCTGGATCGCCCAGTACACCGCCTCCGGCGTCGCGGGCGAGGCCAGTTCGACACCGACTCCGCCCGGCCCGAACGCGGCGGCGGCCTGCCGCAGCGCCTCCCGCACCGAGAACGCCAGCATCAGCGGGGGCTCACCGACCGCCTTGGACCCGAACACGGCACCCTCTTCGGTGGCGTTCTCCAGCAGGGTGACGTTGAACTCCTCGGGCATCTCCGAGAAGCTCGGCAGCTTGTAGGTGCTGGCGGCCTGGGTCAGCAGCCGGCCGCGGTTCGGCCCGTCGCCGGTGTCCCAGCGCAGGTCCTCCAGCGTCAGCCAGCCCGCGCCCTGCACGAACCCGCCCTCGACCTGGCCGATGTCGATCATCGGGGACAGGCTGTCGCCGACGTCGTGCACGATGTCCACCCGCCGGATGCGGTACGCGCCGGTGAAGCCGTCCACCTCCACCTCGGTCGCCGCGGCGCCGATGGCGAAGTACTTGAACGGCGAGCCCTGGAATCTCTGCGCGTCCCAGTGCAGCCCCTCGGTCCGGTAGTAGCCGGCCGCCGACAGCTGGACCCGCTGGAAGTACGCGGTGCGCACGAGGTCGTCCCAGGCCAGCTCCTCGTCGCCGCCCAGGGTGCGCGCGACGCCCTCGACGATGCGCACGTCCGAGGCGTTCGACCCGAGCCGGCCCGCGGCCACCCGCAGCAGCCGCTCGCGCAACTGCTCGCAGGCGTTCTTCACCGCCCCGCCGTTGAGGTCGGCTCCGGAACTGGCAGCGGTGGCCGAGGTGTTGGGCACCTTGTCGGTCCGCGTCGGTGCGAGGCGCACCTTGTGCAGCGGGACGCCCAGCGTGGTCGCGGCCACCTGCAGCATCTTGGTGTGCAGGCCCTGGCCCATCTCGGTACCGCCGTGGTTGATCAGGACCGAGCCGTCCTTGTAGATCAGCACCAGCGCGCCGCCCTGGTTGAAGGCGGTGAGGTTGAACGAGATGCCGAACTTCACGCCGGTGATCGCCAGGGCCCGCTTGGTGTGCGGGTGCGCGGCGTTGAAGGCCGCGATCTCGCGCTCGCGATCGGCGAGGCCGCCGTTGTCCCGGACCTGCTGCCAGACGGCGGAGATCCGCTCGGGCTGCGTGACCGGCTGCCCGTACGGCGTCGTCTGGCCCTGGCCCGGCCGGTAGAAGTTGCGTTCCCGCAGCTCCCTCGGGTCCAGACCGAGCTGTGGCGCGCAGCGGCCCAGGATGTCCTCGATCACCAGCATGCCCTGCGGTCCGCCGAAGCCGCGGAAGGCGGTGTTGGAGACCGTGTTGGTCTTGGCGATGCGGCCGGCGACGTGCGCGTTGGGGATCCAGTAGGTGTTGTCGATGTGGCACAGCGCCCGGGCCAGCACCGGCTCGGACAGGTCCAGACTCCAGCCGCCGTCCGCGGTCAGCGTGGCGTCCAGGGCCTGGATGCGGCCCTCGGCGTCGAAGCCGATCCTCCAGGTGGCGTGGAACCCGTGCCGCTTGCCGGACATGGTCAGGTCCTGGGTCCGGTTGAGCCGGAACCGGACCGGGCGGCCGGTCAGCGTGGCGCCGAGCGCGGCGATGGCCGCGAACCCGTGCGGCTGCATCTCCTTGCCGCCGAAGCCGCCGCCCATCCGCAGGCACTGCACGGTCACCTCGTGGGCGGGGACACCGAGCACGTGCGAGACGATCTCCTGGGTCTCCGACGGGTGCTGGGTGCTGCTCTGGACGAACACCTGCCCGTTCTCGTCCACCTGGGCCAGCGCCGCGTGCGTCTCGAGGTAGAAGTGCTCCTGTCCGGAGAACTGGAACTCGCCGGTGAACACGTGCGCGGAGTCGGCGAAACCGGCGTCGATGTCCCCGTGTGCCATGACGGGCCGGGCGCCGTGGTAGCTGCCCGCCTCGATGGCCTCCCGCAGCGTGATCAGGGAAGGCAGCTCCTCGACGTCCACCTCCACGGCGGCCGCGCCGAGCCGGGCCGCCTCCAGCGTCTCGCCGAGCACCCAGGCGACCGCGTGGCCGTGGAACATGACCTCGTCGGGGAAGAGCGGTTCGTCGTGCTTCATGCCGGCGTCGTTGACGCCCGGCACGTCCGCGCCGGTCAGCACACGCACCACGCCGGGCACGGCCAGGGCCGGCCCGGTACGCACCGCCGTGACCCGGCCGCGGGCCTTCATGACCTGGACCGGGTACGCGTGCAGCACGTCCTTGGTGCGCTGGACCAGGTCGTCGGTGTACAGCGCCGTGCCGGTGACGTGCTGGACGGCGCTCTCGTGCGGCATGGAGACCCCGACGACGGACTTCTCGGGACGCTCGGACAACTGGCTCATGACGGCACCGCCTCGGTGGTCTGTGCGTACAGCTTCAGCAGGCTCTGCCCGAGCATCGCGGCGCGGTAGTCGGCACTGGCGCGGTGATCGCTCATCGGCGTGCCCTCACCCCGCAGCACCTCGGCCGCGGCCTCGACGGTCTCCGCCTCCCACGGCCTGCCCTCCAGGGCGGCCTCGGTGGCGAGGGCGCGGACCGGGGTGGCGGCCACGCCGCCCGTACCGATGCGGGCCTTGCGGACCATCCCTCCCTCGACGTCGAGCGCGAAGGCGACCGCCACGCTGGAGATGTCGTCGAAGCGCCGCTTGGCGATCTTGTGGAAGGCCGCGACCGGCGACAGCGGCAGCGGGACGCGCACCGCGCGGATCAGTTCGCCGGGGCGGCGCACACTCTGCCGGTAGCCGGTGAAGTAGTCCGCCAGCGGCACCTCGCGCGTACCGTCGGCGTCGGCGAGCACCAGCGACGCCTCCAGCGCGAGCAGCACCGGCGGGCTGTCGCCGATGGGCGAGCCGGTACCCAGGTTGCCGCCCAGGGTCGCACCGTTGCGGATCAGCCGGGACGCGAACTGCGGGAACAGCTGCGCCAGCAGCGGGACGGTGCCGTCGAGGCGGCGTTCGATCTCGGTGAGCGTCAGCGCCGCCCCGATCTCGACGTGGTCGGACTCGACCCGCAGTTCCCGCAGTTCGGGCAGCCGGTCGACGGCGACCACGCAATCCGCCCGGCGGGACCGGATGTTGACCTCGACACCCCAGTCGGTACTTCCGGCGACCACCACCGCGTCGGGCCGCTCACGCAGCAACCGCAGTGTCCCGGCCAGGGTGCTCATCCGCAGGAAGGCACGGTCGTCCCGGCGGTACTCGGTGGCGACCGGGGCGGGCGGGGCCTGCTCGCGGCGCTGCGCCAGCGGGTCATCGTCGGTGGGCGCGCCGACGGCGTACGCGGCGTCGCGGATCGGCCGGTAACCGGTGCAGCGGCAGAGGTTGCCGCTGAGGGCGTGCAGGTCGAAGCCGTTCGGACCGTGCTCGCCGTCGGCGCCGTCGGTACCGTCCGCGCCGTCGGCCGCCGCGTCCGGGTCAGGGCCCGCGTGGGCGCAGCGGTCGGGCCGGTAGTACTCGGCCGCCATGCTGCAGACGAATCCCGGTGTGCAGTAGCCGCACTGGGAGCCGCCGCGGACCGCCATCTCCTCCTGCACCGGATGCAGGACGGGCGGCGTGCCGGGTGCGCCGACGGTGGCGAGGCCTTCGGAGGTGACGACCTCCTGCCCGTCGAGTGCCGCGACCGGCACCAGGCAGGCGTTGACCGGCACCCAGTCGGTGGGCTTGTCGACCCCGGGGCGGGCCACCAGGACCGAACAGGCGCCGCACTCACCCTCGGCGCAGCCCTCCTTGGTGCCGGTGAGGCCGCGCTCGCGCAGGAAGTCCAGCACCGTGGTGTGGGGGGCGGCCGGTGCGATCGGTGCTTCTTTTCCGTTGACCGTGATCCGTGCCGCTACCATGGCAGACCTTCATTTCGACTCGGGACAGGTCGATTCATCATGTTCGCCAATTTCAGGCAGCTTTCTGTGTCCGGACGCGCCGCATAGAAGAAGCGAGCGCAAATCGGCACGCGTCAGTGGCATGCCGTGAAGTGATGAAGGTGGGGGACAAACCCGGAACGTGCCACGTGCGGGCACAGCGGAACGGCGTGTCAGCAGCCGTGCGCGACCCGACCCGAAACCCAC
Source organism: Streptomyces sp. NPDC048392 (assembly GCF_043200575.1). Lineage (NCBI taxonomy): Bacteria > Bacillati > Actinomycetota > Actinomycetes > Kitasatosporales > Streptomycetaceae > Streptomyces > Streptomyces sp. NPDC048392. The sequence goes on along the minus strand of NZ_JBICYB010000031.1, from coordinate 6,376 downwards.
ACCGTACGGCGGGCGAGGCGACTCAGATCAGAGTTGGTGTACATCTGCCGGTCGCCTCCTTTCGGTAGTCATGGGTCTACTTTCCCTTGCAAATTAGTGGCTGCGGTCACCCTGGTCAAGAGGGGAATTCGTCGAATTTCCCGGCCGGTACGGACCAGCTCTCCCCAGGGTCTCCTCATCACGGGACACTTGACCCACGCACAACCGGGGAATGACCCGGGGACGGGCCGGAAGGCCGCGGGGACGCCCGGAGCCACCGGGGGCGCCCGGGGCTCCCGGGAGGAGACCGATGCCGCCGGAGGGGGCGCGACATGCGGGACAGTCATCGGGCGGAGGCCGAGGGGCTGCTCAGGCGGGCCGTGGAGGAGGAGGTACGGCGCTCGGGCGGTCGCACGGACGGGACCGTACTGCTCTCCAGGGCCCGTGCGGCGCTGGACGCGATGGCGGGGACGGCGGGTGGGGAGTACGAGGCCTACACCCGCGCCCTCGACGAGGCCGCGGCCGGGCAGCTCACCTTCCGCGAGCGCTACGCCCGCGAGGGCGCCGGCACTCCCCTGCTGGTGGCCGCCGTGGCGGCGGTCGCGGCGGTGGTCGCCGACGTGGCGCTCGGCACCGGCACCGGCACGGCGGTCGGCGCGGGCGCCGCCGTGGGTGTCGTCGGCGCGGCGGCGACCGTGGTGAAGGTGGTCGGGGTGCATGTGCCGGCCGCCCACCACCGCGCCGGGGCGGTCAGCCAGCCCGGCGGGCCCGAGCAGTTGCGGCTGCAGTGGCTCACCGCGCTGGAGGTGCGCGGCATCCGGCCGTTCCTGGACCAGCAGCGGATGCTCGCCGCGTCCACCGGGCCCGCCAGGACCGGGCCGAGGCTGCGGGGCGCCGACAAGAGCGCGGCCGCCCGGGGGCGCAACGCGCTTGAGCAGTCGTTCGGACAACTTCCTGAGCCCGAGGGCACGTTCGTGGGTCGACGCCGGGAGATGGCGCGGCTGCGGCAGTGGGTGCAGGCGGCCCGCGCGAGCACGGAGACCAGGCCGACGGTGGTGGTGCTGCACGGGGCGCCCGGCAGCGGCCGTACGACGCTGGCGGTGCGGGCCGTCCACGAGCTGCGGGACTACTTCCGCGGGGCGTGCCTGGTGGATCTGCGCGGGGGCGGGTCCGCGACGGGCGGCCCCGCGACGGGCGGGTCCGCGACGGGCGGGTCCGCGACGGGCGAGTTCGGGACAAGCGGGTTCGAGACGGACGGCTCCGCGACGGGCGGGTCCCGGGCGGGCGAGTTCGGGGCGGGCGGGTTCGAGGCGGACGGCTCCGGGACGGACGGACCCAGGACGGACGGCTCCGAGGCGGGCGGCTCCGGGACGGACGGACCCGCGACGGGCGGCTCCGCGGCACACGGCTCCGGGACGGACGACTCCGCGACGGAGGGGTCCGCGGCACACGGCTCCGTGGCGGGCGGCCCAGGGGCGGGCGGCGAGACGCCGCTGAGCACCCGGGACGCCCTGCTGCACCTGCTGAACCGGCTCGGGGCCCCCCGCGAGCAGCTGCTGTTCCGTGAACGGACCTCCGCGGACCAGCAGGTCAAGCGACTCAGCGAGCTGTACCACCAGCATCTGACGGGTGTGCCGGTCACCGTCGTCCTCGACGACGCGTCGGACCCCGAGCAGGTGCGCACGCTGGTGCCGCAGCGGTCGGACAGCCTGGTGCTGGTCACCGCACGCCGACCGCTCGAACTGCCGGCCGACCTCCCCGCGCACGTGTACGACCTGCCCGTCCAGGCGCTGGACGCGGCGAGCGCGGAGGAACTGCTGGGCGCCACCGCCGAGGACGCGTCGGGACCGTACGACGCCGAGTCGAGCGAACTGATCCGACAGCTGTGCGGCGGGCTGCCGCTGGCGCTGCGGATCGCCGGATCGTCGCTGGGCCCGCGCTCGCCGCGCGCGCTGGCGACCGATCTGGGCGCCTACGGGCCGGTCGAGCCGGTCGAGCGGGCTCTGTGGCTGCGCTACACCGACCAGCCCGAGCCGGCGCGGCGGCTGCTGCGCAGGCTGGCGCTGGCGGGCCGCACCTCCCTGGGCGCCGCTGCCGCCGCCGCGCTGCTGGCCACGGACGAGACGGAGGCGACCCGGCGGCTGACGGCCCTGTCGCGGGCAGGGCTGATCGACCACGTCCGGGGCAGCCGCTACCGCCTGCACGACGTGGTCCGCGCCTTCGCCCTCGCCCGGCTCGCCGACGAGGAGGAGCCCGGCGAGCGCACGGCCGCTCAGGAACGGCTCATCGCGAACTACGCCGAGCTGGCCGACTCCGTACTGCGCCTGGTCGACGGCAACATGTCGACCCGCTCGAACCAGTTCGGGCAGTACGGCTTCACGTCCCTGGACGAGGCGCTGCGCTGGCTGGACGACGAGTCGAGCTTCATCACGGCGGCGCTCAGACACGCGGAGGGCGTCGACCAGGGCACGGTGCTGAACCTGCTGGGCGCGCTGTGCGACTACTGCCTGCTGCGCGGCGACCTGTACCGGCTCGGTGAGATCAGCGAGCTGGCGCAGTCCGTGGACCAGGGGCTGCTGGTGCGCTCGGTGCAGTGGCGCACCGGTATCGCGGCCCGGCAGCTCGGCGAGCTGGACAAGGCGCGTACGACGCTGACCTCCGTGGTCGACCTGTACCGGGAGGCCCACCACGACGCCGGCGCGGCCCGGGCGCTGTGCTCGCTGGGGATCACGCTGCACCACCAGGGCAATCTGACCGAGGCTGCGGCGAAGCTCCGGGAGGCGCTGGACCTGCAGGCCTCGCCCGAGCTGGACACGGACCGGGCGTGGACGATGCACGCGCTGGCGGCGGTGCAGCGCGACCGGGCCCGGCTGGCGGAGGCCCTGGAGCTGCTCACCGAGTCACTGGTACTGCACCGCGCGGGCGAATCGGTGCACGGCCAGGCGTGGGCCCACTTCCAGCTCGGGCAACTGCACCTGCGCACGGGCGACTTCCCGCGCGCCGAGTCGGGCCTGCGTGCCGCCCTGGAGCTGTACGGCCGCACCCAGGACGCCCGCGGCGAGGCCTGGGCGCTGACCCAGCTGGCGCGGGCCCGCCTGGTGGACGGCGACGCTTCCGAGGCGGTGGCGGAACTGCGGCGGGCTGCGGCCCGGCACCGCGAGAACGAGGACGCGCGCGGCGAGGCATGGACGGTCTACTACCTGGGCCAGGCGCTGGAGGAGACGGGCGACCTGGACCAGTCGGTGCGGGAACTGGAACGCTCCCGCACGATGTTCTCCCGGATGCGGGACGTCTACGGCCTGGCCTGCGCCCGGCACCACTCGGCGCGGGTCACCCGCGATCAGCGCGCCGCCCGGACCGGCTCGCTGCGCAACTCCGGCTTCGCCCGCCAACTCCTGGTCGACGCCCGCGCCGACTTCCAGCGCATCGGCGTCGGCCACGGGGAGGCGTGGACGTGCCTGGAACTGGCGGTCGTGGACGCGGGCAACGCCCGTACGCCGCAGGCGCTGGCCCTGTGCGACGAGGCGGCCGCCCTCTTCGCCGCGTACGGCGACCGACGGGGCGGGGACTGGGCCGGCTTCCTGCGCTGCACCCTGCTGCCCTACGCCGCGCCCGGAGGCGTGGAGGTCGGTACGGCGGTGGCGCAGGAGGAGCTGACCCAGCTGTCCCGCGCCCGTCACCCGGCCCGCGACACCAAGCTGGACGATTACGTGGACGCGTACCAGCTGCTCCTCGAGCGCGGCGTGCGGCTGGAGGCGGGCTGGCAGGCCTGGCGCCTGGGCATGGTCCCGAACCGTCAGGCGAGGGAGGTGATGGGCGTGGCGGTCACGGCGAGCGCCCACCCGGCGGCGCCCGCCCCGCCGGACGCCTAGCTGTCCCGCTGCGGCTTCGCCTCACCACCGCCGGAGGCCGAGGTCTCGGCGTCCCCCGTCTCCGTGAAGTCCACCTTGCCCATGTGCCGGTTCATGGACTTCATCAGACCCCACACCGCCAGGGCCATCACCGCGAACACGATGAAACCGAGGACGCCGGGGGTGACCTTGTCCTCGTCCAGCTCGGCGAGAGTGACGAGGTGCGTCATTGCCAGGCTTGCGCTTGCACTCATGTCAGGCATTGTCCCGGATGCCCGCGAAGAGGTCGTCCTCGGGGAGGGAGGTTTCCACGTGGGACTTCGCGAGCTCGTACTCCTCGGTGGGCCAGACCTCCCTCTGGATCTCCATCGGCACCCGGAACCAGCCCCCGTCGGGGTCGATCTGCGTGGCGTGCGCGATCAGCGCCTTGTCGCGGATCTCGAAGAAGTCCGCGCAGGGCACGTGCGTGGTGAGGGTGCGCTCCTTGCGCTCGAACTCCGCCCAGCGCTTGAGCCAGTCCGCGTAGGGCGACTCCAGGCCGCGCTCCAGCAGCGCGTTGTGCAGCGCCTCGGTGCGGGGGCGGTTGAAGCCCTGGTTGTAGTAGACCTTCAGCGGCTGGTACGCGGCGCCGTACTCGGCCTCCGGGTACTTCTCGGTGTCGGCCGCCCCCTCGAAGGCCACCATCGTGATCTTGTGGGTCATGATGTGGTCGGGGTGCGGGTACCCGCCGTTCTCGTCGTAGGTGGTGATCACCTGCGGTCGGAAGGAGCGAATCCTCCGCACCAGCTCACCGGCCGCCTTGTCGACGTCCTCCAGGGCGAAGCAGCCCTCAGGCAGCGGCGGCAGCGGGTCGCCCTCGGGCAGGCCGGAGTCGACGAAGCCGAGCCACTCCTGCCCCACTCCGAGGATCTCGCGGGCCTCGTCCATCTCCTTCTTGCGCACCTCGTGGATGTTCTCCTCGATGTACGCGTCCCCCTGGAGCTTCGGGTTGAGGATGGAGCCGCGCTCCCCGCCCGTGCAGGTCACCACCAGCACGTCCACTCCCTCGGACACGTACTTCGCCATGGTGGCCGCGCCCTTGCTCGACTCGTCGTCGGGGTGGGCGTGGACGGCCATCAGTCGCAGCTGGTCAGTCAAGACTCAATCCTCGGTCAGTCGGCGCCCTGTGTGCGGAGGCGCAAATCAATGGGTGCCGCCCTGCGGGAGCGCCGTTGAGGGGCGGCGGTCGGGTGGCGGGCGGGAGGCTTCTATAGTGACCGAATCGGGCACGGAATAATTCCGCGGCCCGGGAAGACCCGCTCCCGCGAAGAGGACGATCATGAGTACGGCGAGCACGCAGACGCCTCAGGGTCGGTACGGCCGCTCCTCGGACGAGCGGGCCGACCGCACACTCAAGGTCGTCGGCGCCGTGCTCGGTGCTCTCCTGCTCGCACTGATCGGCTGGTTCGGCTACCACTACGTCGGTCAGAACAAGATCAGCGGCCAGGTGATCGGTTTCGAGCTCGCCGAGGACTCGGTGCAGGTGCACCTCGAGGTCCGCAAGGACGCGGGTGTCGCGGGCTACTGCACGGTGCGCTCCCAGGCGGAGGACGGCGACGAGGTGGGGCGGGCCGACTTCCGCTTCGACGGGAACGACACCCGCATCGACAAGGTCGTCACCCTGCGGACGAAGGCCGCGGGTACGTCCGCCGAGCTGCTCGGCTGCCACCCGGAGTGACCCAGCAGGGCCCGCTGGTGCGAATACATGGCACCTGACCTGCGGTGACACGAATCTAGAGGCTTATGTCCTCCCCCTTTGGCCACTGAATTGTTAGGCTCGTGGTTTCGCCCTTCCGTGAAGGAACATCCTTCTGGGTAGGGCGTTGATTTGTATTCCCAGTACCAACGAGGAGCACCCGTGACCCAGACCAGCGAGAACGTCACCTGGCTGACCCAGGAGGCGTACAACAAGCTCAAGGAGGAGCTTGAATACCTTACTGGTCCTGCGCGCACCGAGATCTCTGCCAAGATCGCCGCGGCTCGCGAGGAGGGGGACCTGCGTGAGAACGGCGGGTACCACGCGGCGAAGGAAGAGCAGGGCAAGCAGGAGCTCCGCGTGCGCCAGCTGACCCAGCTGCTCGAGAGCGCCAAGGTGGGCGAGGCCCCGGCCGCCGACGGCGTGGTGGCCCCCGGCATGGTCGTCACGATCGCCTTCGACGGTGACGAGGACGACACGCTGACCTTCCTGCTCGCCTCACGCGAGTACGCGAGCTCGGACATCGAGACCTACTCGCCGCAGTCCCCGCTGGGCTCGGGCGTCATCGGCCACAAGGTCGGCGAGGACGCCCAGTACGAGCTGCCCAACGGCAAGCCGGCCTCGGTGAAGATCCTCACGGCCGAGCCGTACAACGGCTGACCCGGCCGTTCGTAGTCTGGCCGGCTGTCCGGCTCTGTGGTGGGGGGGGGGGGGGCGGGCCCCCCCCCCCCCCCGCCGGGCGCCCCCCCCCCCCCCGGGGGGGGGGGGGGCCCCCGGCCGCCCCCCCCCCCCCCCCCCCCACCCCCCCACA
>NZ_JBICYB010000030.1:0-86100 GCF_043200575.1 Streptomyces sp. NPDC048392 | reverse complement strand
CCTCGGTGCTTTCCAGGTGCCCGCTTTCGCGTTTCCCTTTCCGGCGACTCCGACTCTATCAGATCCTTTCGGCCCTGATTCCCCGTCAGAAGGGGTTGCCGTCCCGGCTGTTGGGCCGTTCCGACGTCTCAAACCCTAGCGGACCCTCTCGGTGATTCCCAATCGAGGTCGATCGGGCCGACGAGTTCCACGCGGAATCGAATTCGGGCATACCGAAGACATTCCCACTGGGGATCGCGCTGATGGTTTGAGTGCCGCTACGGCGGCGGGAGGTGCTACCCGCAGAACCGTTGAGGTCCCGTGGCAACCCGAAGAACCTTACGGATCCCGTAGGGGGCTGTCAAGCACGGCTGTCAAGATCTTTTAGTCGAGGTCGCTGAGCCGGCCGCCGGCGTCCGGTTGCGCGTGCTCCACCCTGCGCAGGAGGCGGGTGAGCACCTCGCCGAGTGCGGTCCGGTCGTCGGCGGAGAGGTCCTGGAGCAGATCCTCCTCGAAGACCGTGGCGAGGCGCATGACCTCCAGCCACTTCTCACGACCGTCCGCGGTCAGCGCGACGATCACCCGCACGCGGTTGGACTCGTCGCGCTCCCTGGTGACCAGGCCCTCCGTCACCATGCGGTCGATGCGGTGGGTCATCGCGGCCGGCGTCAGGCCGAGGCGCTTGGCGAGGTCGCCGGGGCCCAGCCGATAGGGGGCGCCGGAGAGGACGAGAGCCTTGAGCACCTCCCAGTCCGTGGTGCTGATGCCCAGTTCGGCGGTCTGCCGTCCGTACGCGACGTTCATACGGCGGTTGAGGCGCGAGAGCGCCGAGACGATCTTCTCGACCTGGGGGTCGAGGTCCTGGAACTCGCGCTGATAGGCGGCGATCTGCTCTTCGAGTGTCGGCTCGCCGGCGCCGGAGGTGTCACCCATGGCCGCAGTATGGCATGCAGCTCCTTTGCCTCGAAGTCCTTCACTATGTAGTCTTTACCTTCGAACTTTAGCTTCTAAGTCTTCAGCTCTAACGGCTGGAGCGGTCGAGCTCGAAGGATCAAGAGAGGGTGAACGTGACCAGGGCAATGGGCGCTGCGATGCGCCGGATTCATGTGGGCAACGCACTCAGTGCGTTCGGACTCGGCTTCACGGTCCCCTACCTGTACGTCTATGTGGCGCAGGTACGTGGACTGGGTGCCGTCACGGCGGGCGTCGTGCTCGCCGTCTTCGCCGTGGCCGCACTGATCGTGCTGCCGTTCGCCGGACGGGCCATCGTCCGACGGGGCCCGCTTCCGGTGCTGCTGGTCGCCCTGGTCACCGCCGCGTTCGGCGCCATGGGTCTCGGGCTGTCCGCCTCGGCGGGCACGGTGCTGCTGTCCGCCGCCGCACTGGGCGCGGGGCAGGCCGTGATGCAGCCGGCGCTCGCGACCATGATCGTGGACTGCTCGACGACGGAGACCCGGTCACGGGCGTTCGCCATGCAGTTCTTCCTGCAGAACCTGGGGCTCGGCGTCGGCGGGCTCATCGGTGGCCATCTGGTCGACACCACGAGCGCCTGGTCCTTCACGCTGCTGTTCGCCATCGAGGCGGCGATGTTCCTGGTGCTGACCGCGGTGATGGCGACGGTGCGCGCGCCGCGTGCGCCGCGGATCGAGGAGGCGCCGGGGCAGGCCGTCGGCGGGAGCTGGAAGCAGTTGCTCGGCAACCGGGCCATGGTGCAGCTGTGCGTGCTGGGCTTCGTGCTGTTCTTCGCCTGCTACGGACAGTTCGAGTCGGGGCTGAGCGCGTACGGCGTCGAGGCGGCGGGGATCTCCACGTCCACGCTGGGAACGGCGCTGGCGGCGAACACGCTGATGATCGTGGTCGCGCAGTTCGCGGTGCTGAAGTTCGTGGAGCGCCGGAAGCGGTCCCGGGTGATCGCCTCCGTGGGGCTGATCTGGGCCGTGGCGTGGGCCGTGGCCGGGTACGCCGGGCTCGGGCACGCGAGCCAGACGATGGCGACGGCCGCGTTCATCTCGACGTACGCGCTCTTCGGGCTGGGTGAGGCGATGCTGTCTCCGACGCTAGCGCCGCTGGTGGCCGACCTGGCGCCGACCGGTCTCGCCGGGCAGTACAACTCCGCCTTCGCCCTGGTGAAGCAGCTCGCGCTGGCGATCGGACCCGCGGTGGGCGGACCGCTCGGGGCCTCGCTGCACGCGCCGTACATCGTGGCGTTCGTGCTGTTCTCGCTGGGCATCACGGTGCTGGCGGTGCGGCTCGGGCGGCAGCTCACGGACGTACAGAACCAGCCGTCGCTCGCGCGGAGCAGGGTGGTCACGCAGGGCGGGGCGCCGTCCGACGCGGTGGCGGTCGCCGAGGTGTGAGCGGGGCCGGGGCGGAGGCGGGTTCTCTGCCGGCCCGCCCGCCCGGGTTCACGGCTTCGGCAGGACGAACTCGCACCAGACCGCCTTGCCGCCCCCCGGTGTGCGCCGGGACCCCCAGTTCGAAGCGATCGTGGCGACGATGGCGATGCCCCGGCCGGACTCGTCCCCCGGCTCCGCTCGGCGGCGTCTGGGCAGGTGGTCGTCGCCGTCGGTCACCTCGATGATCAGGCGGCGGTCGGTACGGCGCAGCCGCAGCCGCATCGGCGGCGTGCCGTGCTGGAGGGAGTTGGCGACCAGTTCGCTGGTGGCCAGGACACCCAGGTCGTGCAGTTCGGTGGGGAAGCGCCAGCTGGTGAGGACGCCGGAGGCGAAGGCACGCGCGCGTGGGGCCGCTTCCACTCCGCCGAGCAGTTCCAGGGCGGCGTTGCGGAACAGCTCGGCTTCCGCGCCCTTGCGGGCGGGATGCTGGAGGACCAGGACGGCGACGTCGTCGTCGTGGTCCGGGGTGACGCCCGCCGAGCGGACCAGGCGGTCGCAGACCACCTGCGGGCTGCCGGTCGCGCCGGACAGGGCGCGTTCCAGGGCGGCAATGCCCTCGTCGAGGTCCTCGTTGCGCCGTTCCACCAGGCCGTCGGTGTAGAGGACGGCCGTGGAACCGGGGGGCAGGGCGATCGAACCGGAGGCGTGGATCCAGCCGCCGGTGCCGAGCGGGGGGCCGGTGGGTTCGTCGGCGCGCTGCACGGTGCCGTTCTCGTCGCGCACCAGGATGGGCAGGTGGCCTGCGGACGCGTAGACCAGGCGGCCCTCGTTCGGGTCGTGGATGGCGTAGACGCAGGTGGCGATCTGGTTGGCGTCGATCTCGGTGGCGAGGCCGTCGAGGAGCTGGAGCACCTCGTGCGGGGGCAGGTCGAGGCGGGCGTAGGCCCGGACTGCCGTACGGAGCTGGCCCATGACGGCGGCCGCGCGGACGCCTCTGCCCATGACGTCGCCGATGACCAGGGCGCTGCGACCGCCGCCGAGGGTGATCACGTCGTACCAGTCGCCGCCGACCGCGGCCTCGGTGCCACCGGGGTGGTAGGTGGCGGCCACGCGCAGGTCGTCGGGCTCCTCCAGTTCCTGCGGGAGCAGGGAGCGCTGGAGGGTGACGGCGGTCTCGCGCTGGCTGCGTTCGCTCGCGCGCAGGCGGCCCGCGGCTTCGGCGTGGTCGGTGACGTCGGTCGCGAACACGAGCACGCCCCGGCCGTCGCGGCCGCCGCCGGTCTCGGTGACCGGGGTGCAGGTGAAGGTGTACGAACGGCCGTCGGGGGCCTTGCGGGACTTGAGGGTGCGGGACCTGCCGCTGCGCTGGACCTGGTCCAGGAGCGGGAAGAGGCCCGGCTCGTCCAGCTCGGGAAGGGCCTCGCGGGCCCGGGCGCCGAGGTGGCGCATGCCGAAGGCGGCGACGTAGGCGTCGTTGACGTAGGCGAGGCGGTGCTCGGGACCGTGTACGAGGGCGACGAGGGCCGGGACGCGGTCCAGGACGTCGCGCACGGGCAGGTCGTCGACCGCCGGGGCGGGCAGTGCCTCGTCGGTCAGCTGTTCGGCGCGGGCCGTCGGTACGGAGCCGCCTCCCCGCCGGTCCGGGGAGACCACCGTGTCGGTGCGCGCCGCGGCGCGGCGCTGCGTTCCGGGGAGTCGGGCGCTCCAGCGCGTGAAGTTCACGAATCCTTGCCTCGTGTAGTTGTCGGCGGCCGGGGCCGGGAACGGCCGGGACCGGCCGGGCCCCCGGAGGCCGCGCTGGGGCGAGCGGCGGCGCGCCCGCGGTGGTGGACCAGTCTGGCAGGGTGCCCGCCTGGCCGACATCCGTCAGACGCCTCGGTGGCCGGGGGAGTTCCTGAGTCCGGTCAGGACGACCCCTTCGGGTTGTGCGGTGGGTCCTGAGAGGGTTTTCCACCGGCCGCGAGTTCGAACTCCGCCCGCGGATGTTCGAGTGAACCCAGGGAGACGATCTCCCGTTTGAAGAGTCCGGCGATGACCCATTCGGCCAGCACGCGCGCCTTGCGGTTGACGGTGGGGACCCGGCTGAGGTGGTAGGCGCGGTGCATGAACCACGCGGGGTAGCCCTTGAGCTTGCGGCCGTAGACGTGCGCGACGCCCTGGTGGAAGCCGAGGGAGGCGACCGAGCCGGCGTACGTGTGCGCGTACGTGTCGAGGGGCTCGCCGCGCAGGGCGTGGGTGACGTTGTCGCCGAGGACCTTGGCCTGGCGGACGGCGTGCTGGGCGTTGGGGGCGCAGTCCCGGCCGGGTTCGGCGGCGGTGACGTCGGGTACGGCGGCCGCGTCGCCCGCCGCCCACGCGTGCGGGGCGCCGTCGACCGACAGGTGGGCGGTGCAGGTGAGCCGGCCGCGGTCGTCGAGGGGGAGGTCGGTGGCGGCGAGGACCGGGTGCGGTTTGACGCCGGCCGTCCAGACGACGGTACGGGTCGGGAAGCGGGAGCCGTCGCTGAGGACGGCGACGCGGTCGGTGCAGGACTCGAGGCGGGTGTCCAGGCGTACGTCGATGTTGCGGCGGCGCAGTTCGGTGACCGTGTAGCGGCCCAGCTCCTCGCCGACCTCGGGCAGGATGCGGTCCGAGGCCTCGACGAGGATCCACTTCATGTCCTCGGGTGTGACGTTGCGGTAGTAGCGCGCGGCGTAGCGGGCCATGTCCTCCAGCTCGCCGAGGGCTTCCACGCCCGCGTAGCCGCCGCCGACGAAGACGAAGGTGAGGGCGGCGTCGCGGAGGGCGGGGTCGCGGGTGGAGGAGGCGATGTCCATCTGTTCGAGGACGTGGTTGCGCAGGCCGATGGCCTCCTCGACGGTTTTGAAGCCGACGCCGTGGTCCGCGAGGCCGGGTACGGGCAGGGTGCGCGAGACGGAGCCGGGCGCGAGGACGAGTTCGTCGTACGTCAGCCGGCGGGCGCCCGTGCCCTCCTCGTCGGTGGCGAGGGTGGTGATGGTGGCGGTGCGCGTCGTGTGGTCGATGGACCGCGCCTCGCCGATGACGATGTCGCACTGGCCGAGGACACGGCGCAGGGGCACGACGACGTGCCGCGGTGAGATGGAGCCGGCCGCGGCTTCGGGGAGAAACGGCTGGTACGTCATGTAGGGGTCGGGGGTGACGACCGTGATCTCGGCCTCGCCCCGCCGCAGTTCGCCCCTGAGGTTCCGTTGCAGCCGCAGGGCCGTGTACATCCCGACGTAGCCACCGCCGACAACGAGAATGCGTGCACGTTCCTTCACCCACCCATGACGCACCCGGCGCTTGCGTTTGTCCACAGGCTCGTCAATTTGTGTGACCGGAGATCGCGGAGGCGCGGAGCCGGGCGGATCGCCTCGGGGCGGCACGGTGTGCAGGTCAGCGGGGGTGGGCGAGGGTGCGCGGGGCGGCACATTCGGGGCGTATGCGGTCGGTGCTCCGATCGGGGTGCGCTCCGTGCGGAACGTGCCCCTTCTGAATTGACCCTCGCTCAACTATGTTCTTTCCGACGGTGTGCAGGGGGATGCGCTCACGGGGGTCCGCGACGGGCGGGCCGCAGAGCCGGGGCCGTTCCGCGCACGCCGGCTATTCGATGGCGGGGAGAGTCTCCGGGGGGAGACGTCATTACCGGGGGATTGTCTATGCATGTTCAGGACTCTCATTGGTCGTCCGCGTCGGCTGTCGCGCCCGGCGGCGCGATGAGTGCGACGGCGGGCGGCGCACGCGGCGAGGTGGCGCGGAGCGCGCCCCTGCGCGTGGACGCCCAGCGCAATCTGGAGCACGTGCTGCGCGCGGCGCGCGAGGTGTTCGGCGAGCTGGGGTACGGCGCGCCGATGGAGGACGTGGCGCGGCGCGCGCGGGTCGGTGTCGGCACGGTGTACCGGCGATTTCCGAGCAAGGACGTCCTGGTGCGCCGGATAGCCGAGGAGGAGACGGCGCGGCTGACCGACCAGGCTCGGACGGCGCTCGGGCAGGAGGACGAGCCGTGGTCGGCGCTGTCCCGCTTCCTGCGGACGTCGGTGGCCTCGGGCGCGGGCCGGCTGCTGCCGCCGCAGGTGCTGCGGGTCGGCGTGTCGGACGACGGCGACGGCGCTGCCGCGGCCGGTGATCCGCGGGTGCCCCAGCAGCGGATACAGCCGGGCACCGGCGAGCTGCGGCTGGTGTCCGAGGGGGCCGCCGCCACGACGGTCGGGGCCTCGGCCGGAGCAACGGTCGGCGGGCCGGGTTCCGTGACGGGCGACGCCGGGGCCGGGGCGCTGCTGGAGGTCGTGGGCCGGCTCGTGGAGCGGGCGCGGACGGCGGGCGAGCTGCGAGCGGAGGTGTCGGTGTCGGACGTGCTGCTGGTGATAGCCACGGCGGCGCCCTCGCTGCCGGATCCGGCACAGCAGGCGGCGGCCTCGGCCCGGCTGCTGGACATCCTGCTGGAGGGGCTGCGGTCGCGGCCGGTGTGAGACGGCGCTGTCCGAGCGAGCGGTCGGGTCGGGTCGGGTCGGGTCGGGTCGGGTCGGGTCGGGTCGGGGGCATTCTGCGCGTCTCGCTCAACGCCCGCCGGGAGGGGGTGCCACGCGGTACTTCTTCCTTCCCCGAACGGCTGAGCGCTATCACCGCGGCACCGCCAGTCCCCACGGACGAGTGATGGTCGGTACAGGGGGGTCCTGAACAAGAGCCAATATGGCACGCTGACCCGGTGTTCGGACGGGCTGGGCAGGTGGCGGGGGCATTCCGCGATGAGCGTTGACGGGCGGGACGGGTCACTCGGTGACGGCGAGGTCGGGCCCGGTGGCACCGGCGGGACCGCCGACAACCATCGCCGTACCGTCCCGGCCGAGGACGGTCACCGTGCCGGTCTCGGTGGGGACAGCGACCGCAGCGGCCCCACCGGTGACAGGCGCCCCAGCAGTCCGGCCGAAGACGATCGCCGTGCCGACCCGACCGGGGACAGCCGCCACAGCGGCCCCGCCGAAGACGGTCACCGCAGCGGCCCCGCCGGGGACGGTGACCGCCGTGGCCCCGCCGGGGACGGTGACCGCCGTGGCCCCGCCGGGGACGGTCACCGCCGTGGCCCCGCCGGGGACGGTCACCGCCGTGGTCCTGCCAGGGTCGGTGGTCCCGGCGGTCCCGCCAGGGGCGGTGACCCCGGTGGTTCCGCCGAGGACCACGACCGCGCGGGGGTCGGGGTGCCGGCGCAGCGTGAGCTGCACGAGGACAGCGTTCTGCCGCCGCCGCGCGGTCCGTACGACGGTGGCATCCTGCCGCCGCCGCGGGAGGTTCCGGCGTCCGACGCGGAGCTGATCGGGAGGATGCGCTCGGGCGACGACACGGCCTACGAGGAGCTGTACCGGCGCCACGCGGACGCGGTCCGCCGGTACGCGCGCACCTGCTGCCGCGACGCCCACACCGCGGACGACCTCACCGCCGAGGTGTTCGCCCGCATGCTCCAGGCGGTGCGCGGCGGTTCGGGGCCCGAGCACGCCCTACGCGCCTACCTGCTCACCGCGGTCCGGCGCGTCGCCGCCGGCTGGACCCGGTCGGCCGGGCGGGAGCAGCTGGTCGAGGACTTCGCGGTGTTCGCCGCGCAGGCCGCGCACACCGCCAAGGCCCCGGACGACGACACCCTGGAGCTGGGCGCCGACGTCCGCGCCATGCACGAGGCCGAGCAGTCGATGGCCATGCGGGCCTTCCGGTCGCTGCCGGAGCGGTGGCAGGCCGTGTTGTGGCACACCGAGGTCGAGGACGAGTCGCCGAGCGAGGTGGCCGTGCTCTTCGGGCTGGACGCCAACGGCACCCGCGTTCTCGCCAGCCGCGCCCGCGAGGGTCTGAAGCAGGCCTACCTCCAGGCCCACGTCAGTGATGCCCTCGCCGCCGACGAGGAGTGCGCCCGCTACGCCGACCAGCTCGGCACGTACGCGCGCGGCAGGCTGCGCGTCCGGGCCGAACGCGGGCTGCGCAAGCACCTGGAGGAGTGCGCCAGGTGCAGGCTGGCCGCGACCCAGATCGAGGAGGTCGCAAGCGGCATTCCCGCCGTGGTGCCGGTCGCGGTCATCGGCTGGTTCGGTGCCGCCGGGTACGCCAAGGCGGCCGGACTCATCGCCGGAGGCGCGGGCGCGGGAGCCGCGGGTGCGGCGGCCGCGGCGAGCGGTGGTACGTCCGGCGGAGCGGGCGCCGGAGGTGGTGCGGCGGCCTCCGAGGGGCTGGGCGCGCCGGTGAAGGCCGGCATCGCGGCCGGTGTGGTCGCGGTGGCCGCCGCGGCGGCCCTGGTCTTCGCGCTGGCCGGCAACGACGCCCCGGACGAGGAGCCCCCGAAGGCCGCCCCGCCCGCCTCCTCACCGGTGGCGCAGCCCGCCCCCGACGCCCCCACGCCTTCGACGCCGCCGCCGAGCCCACACCCCCCGGCGGCCGCCCCCGCCCACTCCCCGACACTCACGCCCACTCCCACTCCCAAGCCGCCCCCGGCTCCGAAGCCAACCCCGGCCCCGCCCTCGCCCTCGCCCCCGACCCCGACCCCGAAGCCCACTCCCACACCGCCCCCCGCCCCGGCGCCTCCGCCCGCCCCGGCCGTCTACCAGTGGAGCGAGCTGGCGTACGACGTGAGCGGCGACGGCACCGGCCCGGAGATGCGGCTGGCCGGGAGCAGCTGGGTCTGGCAGCGCTCCGCCCTGTCGGTCGACGACGTGCGGTACGCGCACGGTGTCACCGTCAACGGACGCTCCTCGGTCACCGTCGACCTCAACCGTGCCTGCTCGTCCTACGACGCGCTGGCCGGGGTCGACGACCTGACGATGAAGCTCGGCAAGGTGCGCTTCTCGGTGTTCGCCGACGGCGTCCGGTTGTGGACTTCGGGGATGGTCGAGGGCGGGGATCCGGCGGTCCCCGTCCAGGTGGACATCTCGGGGCGCGAGACCCTGCGGCTGGTGACCGAGCCGCACAGCCCCTTCGACTCGGTGGCGCTCGCGGACTGGGCCCGGTCGCGCTTCACCTGCGCGTAGGGACCTGCGGTACCGGCTGCCGCGCCCTGTGGTGCCGCACCGCCTCGTCCAGCTCGCCCAGGACGTCCCGCGGCGTGCGGACGGCGCCCTCGGCCATCTCGGCGGCGTACCGCTCACCGCCGAGGGCGCCGCGGGCGGCGGTGCCGGCGCGCTCGGCGTGCGCGCGGTCCGGCATGGGGCGCGGACGGTCGCCGCGCCAGTGTCCGGCCGCGCCGAGCAGCCGCACCGCGCGGCCGTGGTCGCCGAGGTCGCAGAGCAGGCCCGCCGCGCTGTCCACCAGGGCCGCGACGACCAGCTCGGCGCACCGCTCCTCGACGGCGGTGCGGATGGTGTCCGCCAGCAGTGGCAGGGCCGACCGCGGACCCGACTCGCCCGCCGTCACGAGCGCGTCCACCAGCCCCAGCGTCGCGAGGAACTGCGGCGGTGGCGTGCCGCGCGCGCACTGCTCGCGGGCCGCTTCCCACAGCACGCGCGCCCGCGTGAACTCCCCGTCCTCCACGGCGAGTCCGGCCCGCAGCATCAGGACGAAGGCCTTGGAGTCCACCACGCCGTACCGCTCGGCGGCGGCGCCGGCCTCGTCGAGTACGGCGAGTGCCGTGTCGCGGTCTCCCTCGCGGTAGGCGATCTCGGCGAGCCGGGCGATGAGGAACGGCGCCTCCGCGAACGCGCCCACCTCCCCGGCGAGCCGCAGCGCCTCCTCGTACTCGGCCCTGGCGTCCTCGTAGCGGCCGCGCACCATGGCGGCCTCGCCGAAGGCGCTGCACACCTGGGCCTCCACCAGACGGTCGCCGACGCGGCGGCTGAGCAGGCGCAGTTCCGCCAGGTCGTCGTCGATGCCGGTCGGAGTGCCCGAGAGGTCGACCACCGCGTGCGTACGGAACATGAGGCTGGCGGCGACCTCCCACTCACCCCCGTACGCGCGGCAGTTGGCGACGGAGGCGTCCATGGAGTGCTGTACGTCGTCCGAGTCGCCGACGAAGAACTCGGTCAGCGGCCAGATGAGGCCGGGTACCCGGGCCGCCTCCGGACCGCCCGCCGCGAAGTGGTCCCGCACCCGCCTGACATACCGCCGCATGCGCTCGTCCGACAGGCCCTCTCCCGGCCCGGCCTCGAAGGTGAGGAGGATGTGCATCATCCGCACCCGCATGCGCGACGGGTGCAGCGGGTGCCGGGGAGCGTCCACCGGTACGGCGAGGAGCGCCCCGACGGGGTCGGCGGCGGCCGTACGACGGGCGAGGACGTCCTTCGGCGGTACCTCGGCACCGTACGCGTCGAGGGCGGCACCGAGGCGCAGGGCCCGGTCCAGCCATCCGACGCCCTCGCGACGGTAGTTGCGCAGCCACCAGAACCAGCTCATCGCGAGGGCGACCGCGGCGGCCTCCTCCTCGTCGCCCGCGACGAGGGAGCGGTCGAGGGCCGCTCGGATGTTGTCGTGCTCGGTCTCCAGACGGGCTATGTAGGGCAGTTGTCCGGACGAGCGCAGTCGCGGATCGGCCTCCTCGGCCAGGGCGCGCGCCCACGCGCGGTGGGCCCGCTCGGCGGCGGCGCGCAGCTCGGGGGTCTCGGCGGCGCGTTCGTCGGCGTACTCGTGGATGGTCTCCAGCATGCGATAGCGCATTCCGGCGCCCCGGGTGCCCGGGTCGGCGACGACCAGGGACTTGTCGACGAGGGCGCCGACGAGTTCCGCCGCGGGCCCGGTGCCCACGGCTTCCGCGGCCTCCAGGTCCCAGCCGCCCGCGAAGACGGACAGCTCGCGCAGCATCGTGCGTTCCGCCTCGTCGAGGAGGTCCCAGGACCAGTCGACGACCGCGCGCAGCGTCTGCTGGCGGGGCAGGACGGTGCGGCTGCCCGAGGTGAGCAGGCGGAAGCGGTCGTCGAGGCGGTCGGCGATCTCGCGTGGGGTGAGCATGCGCAGCCGGGCGGCCGCCAGCTCGATGGCGAGGGGCAGCCCGTCGAGGCGCCGGCAGATCTCGGCGACCGCGTCCTCGTCGCGCGGTAGGGCGTCCGCGTCGGGACGTACGGCGGCCGCGCGGGCGGTGAAGAGGCGGTGTGCCTGATCGGGGGTGAGCGGCTCGACCGGGCGCACCGACTCGCCGGGGACGCCCAGGGGTTCGCGGCTGGTGGCGAGGATGGTGAGGCCGGGGCAGCGGGTCAGCAGGGTCTCGGCGAGCAGGGCCGCCGCGCCGATGACGTGTTCGCAGTTGTCGAGGACCAGGAGCCGGGTGCGCGAGGCGCAGTACTCGACGAGCAGGGCTACGGGATCGTCCTGCACGGCCGGCCGGTCGCCGGTCAGCAGCACGGTCTCGCGCAGCCCGAGGGCGTTGACGACCGCGCCGGGCACCGCCTCCGGCCGGTCGAGCGGGGCGAGTTCGACCAGCCATGCCTGCGGGAGCCCGGCGGCGGCCTCCTCGGCGAGACGGGTCTTTCCGGAGCCGCCCGGTCCGGTGAGGGTGACGAGTCGGGCCCTGCGCAGTTCGCCGCGGATGGCGCCGAGTTCGCGTTCCCGCCCCACGAAGGTGGTCAGGCGGGGCCGGATGTTGCCCCGTCGCCCGGGTGCGGGGGCCCGCCCGGGTGCCGTACTCCGCCCGGGCTCCGGAGTGTGCCGCTCCGTGTCCCGCCCCGCGAGCAGTTCGGCGTGCAGGGCGCGGAGCCGGGGTCCGGGTTCGGTGCCGAGGGCTTCCGCGAGGGCGCGGCGGACGCTCTCGTAGGCGGCCAGGGCATCGGCGTCGCGGCCGGCGGCGCGCAGGGCGCGGACGAGGAGGGCGTGCAGCGGTTCGTCGTACGGGTGCGCGGCGGTCAGCTCGCGCAGCCGCGGTACGGCGCCGTGGGTGTCACCGAGGCGCAGTCCGGCTTCGATACGGGTGCGGGTCGCCTCCAGGCGCAGGGCGTCGGGGCCGGCGGCGTGACCGGGCAGGTCGGTCAGGGCGGGACCGCGCCAGAGGGCGAGGGCCTCGTCCAGGAGCCGTGCCGCGGACGCGGCGTCGCCGCGTCCGAGGGCGGTGCCGCCCTGCCGTACGAGGCGTTCGAAGACGTACAGGTCCACGTCGTCGCGGGTCGCCGCGAGCCGGTAGCCGCCGGGGGCGGAGACGACGGCGTCCCTGCCGACGGTACGGCGGAGACGGCCGACCAGTGCCTGGAGGGCGGCGGGGGCGTCCTGTGGCACGTCGTCCCCCGCCCAGACCTCGTCGATCAGGGTGGCGGGCGCGACGACGCGGCCGGGACGCAGGGCGAGGGCGGTGAGCAGCGCGCGCAGGCGGGGGCCGCCGGGGCTCGCGACGGTGCCGTGGTCCTCCGTCTGGGCGACGCCCAGGATTCTGTACCGCACGGGGCCATTGTCGCCGCATCGGTGCGGTGCGGGCACCTGGCGTGAGCGGACAGCGGTCCGGCGCTGTCCGGGAACCCGCGCAGGCGCCGCGGGCACCAACCCGCACAGGCGCCGCAGGCACCCCAGCACAGGCGGCCGCAGGCCACCCACAGCACAGGCGCCGCAGGCACCCCAGCACAGGCGCCCGCAGACCACCCACAGCACAGGCGCCGCAGGCACCCCAGCACAGGCGGCCGCAGGCCACCCACAGCACAGGCGCCGCGGGCGCCCCCAGCGCCCGCGGGCACCCGCGGGCACCCGCCGACACCCGTCAGACCCGCCGCACGACCGCCCCCGCCCCGCCCAGCGCCCCCCGCTGCGGGGCGATCCCCGCGGGGACCGCGCGCTGGCGGGCCGGGGTGCCGGTCCAGCAGGTGCCGCGGCGGGCGAGGAGGCGGCGCAGCCAGAGTTCGAGGGCGACGAGGTCGGCCAGCCCGTCCAGCGGCAGTGGTTCACCCGCGGCCGCCGCGCGCAACGCCTTGCGCACGACCCGGGCCTCCACCAGCCCCGCCTCCGCGAGGAGCGGCGTGTCGAACAGTCCCAGCAGGGAGTCCGCGGCGACCCGCAGCCCCGTCCGCGCGGCGGAGGCGGCCAGCGCCTGGGTGGGCGCCCCCCACCCACTCGGCAGCCCGCTCACCCCCGCTCCTTCCAGCACCGTCCGCAGGATCGCCGCCCGCGCCCCCGGCCGCACCCGCAGCGCCTCCGGCAGGGCACGGCACGCGCGGACGACCTGGTTGTCGAGGAACGGCGTGTGCAACCGCTGGAAGCGGATCTCGGCGGCCTGCTCCAGCACCCGTACCTCGGCGGCCTGCCGCGCCAGCGTCGTCCGCGCGCGGAAGTCGCCCGGACGCTGCCCGGGTCCCACCCCCGACCGCTGCGAGGAGGTCTGGAGGCGAACCGATACTTCAGCCAGCGCCTCTCCGGTCAGCCACCGCGCCGCGGGCCCCTGTCCGGCCCAGGTCAGCGCGGCCAGCGAGGCGTCCATCGCCCCGTCGCCCGGCGCGTCGAAGCGTCGGTGCAGCAGCCGTTCGGCGAGCACCTCGAGACCGCTCCGGTACGGCGTGCGCGCCAGGCGCCGGGCCGCCGCGTACACGCGCGCGGGGACCAGGACCGACCCGTCGGCCTTGGCGAGCGCGGCGACCGGCCGGACGAGGTGACGCCGTTTGCGGTCCATGAGCAGGTCGGCCAGCCGTGCCGGATGGGCGTCGAGGACCTGCCGCGCCCCGTACCCGGTGAAGTGGTCCGCGCTGCCCGCGGCCAGCCGCGCCCGGTGCCGTGCGGCGGTGACCAGGGAGGAGCCCGGTTCGTCGGTCAGCGGCCCGTCCAGCGCGGCGTACGGCAGGGTGTCCTCGCCGCCGGTGACGACCACGTGGTGCAGGCGCGGGTTGGCGGCCAGTGCCCCCGCCCGGGTCAGCTCGGACTCCTGCCCGCCGGCGGTGAGGTCGTTGAAGGTGACGGCCAGCAGCCGCTCCCCGGTCCCGGTGCCGTGTCCGAGCACGGTCCCCGGCAGCCCCGGCAGCCCGGCCGCCAGCAGCGCCAGCGTGCCCGAGGCCGGGCCGCCGGACAGGTCGGCGCCGATCCCCGGTGCCGGCATGCCGCGCGCCGCGCGCCGTTCCGCGGGCCCCATGCCCGGCACCGGCCCGGGGTCGATGCCGTCCCCGGGGACGTGCCGGGGTGCGGCGAGCCGTGTGCGTACGGCCTCCACCAGGGCGTCCCGCACGCCGTCCACCGCACGGTCGGGATCGGCCGTGGGCGCCGCGACGGCGAGCGAGGCCACCGGTTCGTACCCGGCGATCTCGCGCGCCCCGGCGCGCAGGATCAGCGCATGCCCCGGCGGAACGCGCTTCACGCCGTCGTACGGGGTGGAGTCGTCCAGCGCGGCCGGCACGTCGGGCGTGGCGAGCAGCGCGGCGAGGTGGCCGAAGTCGAGGTTGGCCTCGACGAGGTCGGCCAGGGGAAGCGCGGCGGTCGCGTAGGCGGTGCCGCCCGCCCAGGGAGTGTGGAAGACCGGCCGCGCGCCCGCGAGGTCGCCGCAGACGGTGATCCGCCGCCCCACCTGGACGACGGCCGTGTAGCTGCCTGGCCACGCCGTCAGATGCCGCAGAGCGCCCCCGCGCGCGGCGAACAGCGCGACCCGCAACTGCTCGTCGCTCGCGCCGCAGATGCCGAGGACGGCGATCCGGGTCCGGGGATCGGCCGAGACGACACGTACCTCGTCGGGGCGCCAGTCGCCGACCGCCCACAGCGGATCGGGGTCGCCCCACAACGGCTGGGCGCCGACGGGCTGTACGGTCTCGCCGTCGTAGCCGGTGGCACCGGCGGAGCCACCCGCGCCGGCGATCCCCGCTGCTCCCACGGCGGCGCTGCTCCACCCCACCAACCACCGCATCGACGCCTCCACAGGCTGGGGACAACCAGTGCACCGTACGAACTGGTTCCCCATGCTGCCATGAAGGGCGCGCCACAGAGCGTCGGCGGAGCCGCGTGGGCTCCCCGAGTGCGCCCTCGCGGAAACTCACGCGAGAGCGTCGACTCCCTCTCCGCGGCCGCTCGGACAACGCTCCGAAGGGCGCGGAGACGACGCGAATGCGCCCCCACAACGCGCCGTTTGGCTACCCAACGCGCCCTCAACTCCCGTGGTGAGGGCGGTAGTCCCCCAAATCACCGGGGACGATTTTCAGCCAATTCGGCGCCACGCGGACACATTCGAACACGCTCCGTACAGGCTCTGCGTACCACTCGGCGCCGTGCCGGTGACGTACCGGCGGCGCGTGGTCCGGGGGACGGAAGCCGCCCCCCGGACCGGTCCGCCGCCCGCGGGGATGTAGGCGGCGGCGTCCCCCAGCCCACTGGATCCAGTACAGCGGGCCGACCCACGCACCGCCCATGGAACCGCTCCCGTCGTGGCCGGAGTAGAGCGCACGGGCGGGCGCACGGCCACACAACGGGAGCACGCGGCAACGGACGGTGCGTACGCCGCACTTGAGTGCGGACCACAATCCCGCCATCCGGAACAATGCCTCTTAACGCCTGGGATGCGGCGAACTACGCTGGGTTTACGAATGCCGCGTGGTTATGCCAGCGCGGCAGCCGTCTGTGTCGAGGGGTGGCGCATGTCCAGGGAGCAACGCGGGCCGAACGAAAAGCTCGGCACCGTTCTCGCCCTCGCGGGAATCAGCAACGCAGGACTCGCCCGGCGCGTCAACGACCTCGGCGCCCAACGGGGGTTGACGCTTCGCTACGACAAGACGTCGGTGGCGCGCTGGGTGTCGAAGGGCATGGTGCCGCAGGGTGCGGCGCCGCACCTCATCGCCGCCGCCATCGGCCAGAAGCTCGGCCGCCCGGTGCCGCTCCACGAGATCGGCCTGGCGGACGCGGATCCCGCCCCCGAAGTGGGCCTCGCCTTCCCCCGGGACGTCGGCCAGGCGGTCAGGTCCGCCACCGAGCTGTACCGTCTCGACCTCGTCGGCCGCCGGACCGGCGGCGGCATCTGGCAGTCGCTCGCTGGCTCCTTCGCGGTGAGCGCGTACGCGACGCCCGCCTCGCGATGGCTGATAACCCCGGCCGACAGCTCGGTGGCGCGCGAGGTGAGTCCGGCCGAGGGCTCCGGCGCACCGCTCAAAGTCGGCCACAGTGATGTGCAGAAGCTCCGCGAGGCCGCCGAGGACGCCCGCCGCTGGGACTCCAAGTACGGCGGCGGCGACTGGCGTTCGTCGATGGTCCCCGAGTGCTTACGCGTCGAGGCGGCGCCCCTGCTCCTCGGCTCCTACTCCGACGAGGTCGGCCGTGCCCTGTTCGGCGCCTCGGCCGAGCTGACCCGCCTGGCCGGCTGGATGGCGTTCGACACCGGCCAGCAGGAGGCCGCCCAGCGGTACTACATCCAGGCCCTGCGTCTGGCCCGGGCGGCGGCCGACGTCCCCCTGGGCGGCTACGTGCTCGCCTCCATGTCCCTGCAGGCCACCTACCGCGGCTTCGGCGACGAGGGCGTGGACCTCGCGCAGGCCGCCCTGGAGCGCAACCGGGGCCTGGCCACGGCCCGCACCATGAGCTTCTTCCGCCTGGTCGAGGCCCGCGCCCACGCGCGGGCGAGCGACGCGGTGGCGGCCGGCGCCGCTCTGAAGGCCGCCGAGAGCTGGCTGGAGCGCGCCCGTCCGGGTGACAGCGACCCGTCGTGGCTGGGTTTCTACTCCTACGACCGGTTCGCCGCCGACGCGGCCGAGTGCTACCGCGACCTGAAGGCACCACGCCAGGTCCGCCGCTTCACCGAGCAGGCTCTGTCGAAACCGACGGAGGAGTTCGTACGCTCGCACGGCCTCAGACTCGTCGTCTCGGCGGTGGCCGAGCTGGAGTCGGGCAATCTGGACGCGGCCTGCGAGCAGGGCGTGCGGGCGGTCGAGGTGGCCGGCCGTATCTCCTCGGCCCGCACCACCGAGTACGTGAAGGACCTCCTGCACCGCCTGGAGCCGTACGGCGACGAGCCGCGCGTGGTGGAGCTGCGCGAGCGCGCCCGGCCCCTGCTGGTGACTCCGGCCTGACTCCGGCCCGATCCGCCGCCCCTGCCGGGTTTGAGGGCGTTGTCAGTGGCGCAGTGCAGTATCGAACCCGGGAGACGGGCCGGGGGCGTGCCGGGAGGAGGACGAGTGCGGGCGAGGATCGTTCGGAGCATCGCGTACGACTGCGACGTGCTGGTGGTCGGCGGCGGGATCGTCGGCCTGTCGACGGCGTACGCGATCACGCGCGCCGCCCCGGGCACCCGTGTCACGGTCCTGGAGAAGGAGCCTGGCCCGGCCCGCCACCAGACGGGCCGCAACAGCGGCGTCATCCACAGCGGCGTCTACTACCGTCCGGGCTCGCTGAAGGCCCGCTACGCGGTCCGGGGCGCCGCCGAGATGGTGAAGTTCTGCGCCGAGTACGGCATCGCCCACGCCGTCACCGGCAAGCTGATCGTCGCCACCGACCGCGCCGAGCTGCCCCGCCTGCACTCCCTCGTGCAGCGCGCCCGGGAGAACGGCATACCGGTGCGCGAGCTGGGCGCCTGCCAGATCCAGGAGTACGAGCCGCAGGTGCGGGGCCTGGCCGCCATACACGTCGGCACCACCGGCATCTGCGACTACGGAGCGGTGGCCCGGCAGCTGGCCCGGGCGTCCGGCGCGGAGATCCGCTACGGCGCCGAGGTGCGGCACGTCGACCGGCGGCCCGGCCTCGGCGTCGCCGTCCGCACCCGCGCCGGGGACGTGCTGCGGGCCCGGGTCCTGGTCAACTGCGGGGGGCTGCACTGCGACGAGATCGCCCGGCTGACCGGGGACGACCCCGGCATGCGGATCGTGCCCTTCCGGGGCGAGTACTACGAGCTGGCGCGGCCCGAGCTGGTGCGGGGGCTGGTGTATCCGGTGCCGGACCCGGCGTTCCCGTTCCTCGGCGTGCACCTCACCCGGGGGATCGACGGGGGCGTGCACGTCGGGCCGAACGCGGTACCGGCGCTGGCCCGCGAGGGATACGGCTGGGGCGTGGTGCGCCCCCGCGAACTGGGCGCGACCCTGGCCTGGCCGGGCTCGTGGCGGATAGCGCGGCGGCACTGGAGGTACGGGGCGGGCGAGCTGCGGCGGTCGCTGTCCAGGAGCGCGTTCACGGCGGCGGTCCGCAGGCTGCTGCCGGCGGTGACGGAAAGCGACCTGGTCGCCGCGCCCGCCGGGGTGCGGGCCCAGGCGGTGCTGGCGGACGGGACGCTGGTGGACGACTTCCTGATCAAGGAGGGCGCCCACGCGGTGCACGTCCTGAACGCGCCGTCGCCCGCGGCGACCGCGTCCCTGCCCATCGGCCGCGAGGTGGCCCGCCGGGCGCTGACCGCACTGGCCGCACACTGACCGCACGCCGACCGCACCGGGCACCCACCGCCGCGTCCCTCGTAAAATTGCCTCATTGTGACTGATTCCCATGTCCCCGAGACCCGCCGGCCGTCCGCTCAGCCGTCCGCCGGCGCCCCCCTGCGGCACGTCCGTGCCAAGGGCGAGCCCCGCTTCCCGGACGGGCCGAAGGCCGATCCCGCCGGGTCGCACTTCGAGCGGCGGATCCGCAGTTTCCAGCCCCGGCGGAGCCGGGTGACCGCCGGGCAGGCGGACGCGCTGCAGCGGCTGTGGCCCCTGTGGGGGCTGGACATCGACGGCCGGCGGGTCATCGACCTCGCCGAGCTGTTCGGGAACGACCGCCCCGTCGTCCTGGAGGTCGGCTTCGGCATGGGCGAGGCCACCGCCCGGATGGCCGCCGCCGACCCGGACACCAACATCCTCGCCGTCGACGTCCACACCCCCGGACAGGGCAACCTGCTCGGTCTCGCGGAGCGGTGGGGGTCCTCCCGCCCGAGCGGAGCCGAGAGTGGGGGAGGTCTGTCCAACATCCGGGTCGGCAACGGCGACGCGATCATCCTGCTGCGCGAGATGCTCGCCCCCGACTCCCTCGCCGGGCTGCGCGTCTACTTCCCCGACCCGTGGCCCAAGAAGCGCCACCACAAGCGCCGGCTGATCCAGCCGGAGTTCCTGACCCTGGCGGCGGCCCGGCTCGCCCCGGGGGCCCTCGTGCACTGCGCCACCGACTGGGAGCCGTACGCCGCGCAGATGCTCGACGTGCTCACCGCGCATCCCGGCTTCGAGAACACCGTGCCCGGCGGCGGTTTCGCGCCACGCCCCGCCCACCGGCCGCTGACCCGTTTCGAGGCCCAGGGGCTGGACAAGGGGCATGTGGTGAACGACTTGCTCTTCCGCCGCGTACCCCACGGGGACCGGCGGCCTGATCGGAACGAGGACGGGCACAAGGAGCGGCCCCCCACCGGTTAGGGTCCATGCCGTGGCCACCTGTCCCCCCGTATCCCACGCGTCCGTCCGCGCATCCGCACCGGCATACGCACTGGTGGCAGCGCACCTGGGTGCGTTACGGCGCGCTGATCACCCTGCTCGCGCTCCCCGGTCTGGTGATCCTGGCCCTGGTCCGCGAACAGACCGGCACGCAGGGGTTCCTGGTGGGACTCGGCCTGGCCGTCCTGCCGGTGCCGCTGCTGACGGCCGCGTTCCGCTGGCTGGACCGGGTCGATCCAGGTCCCTGGCGGAACCTGCTGTTCTGCTTCGCCTGGGGCGCCTGCGCGGCGGCGCTGATAGCGATCGTCGCCAACAGTTTCGCGACGCGGTGGATAGCGACCGCGACCGCCGACCCCGCCGGCGCGGACACCCTGGGCGCCACGGTCATAGCCCCGGTCGTCGAGGAGTCCGCCAAGGCCGCCGCCGTGGTCCTGGTCTTCCTCTTCCGCAGACGGGACTTCACCGGCATCGTCGACGGCGTGGTCGTCGCCGGGGTCACCGCCACCGGCTTCGCCTTCACCGAGAACATCCTCTACCTGGGCACCGCCTTCGGCACCGACCAGCTCACCGGCGACAGCGGCATCGCCTCCGTCACCGCGGCGACCTTCTTCGTCCGCGTCGTGATGTCGCCGTTCGCGCACCCGCTGTTCACGGTCCTCACCGGCATCGGCTTCGGCATCGCCGCACTCTCCGCGGGCCGGCACCGCCTGCGCCGGTCCCTGCTCCCCCTGGCCGGGCTGCTGCTCGCGATGGGCATGCACGCCCTGTGGAACGGCTCGGCCGCGTTCGGCGAGTACGGCTTCTTCGCCGTGTACGCGGCGTTCATGGTGCCGTCCTTCGGCCTGCTGACCTGGCTGGTGATCTGGACCCGGCAGCGCGAGCTGGGCACCGTACGGGCCGAGCTGCCCGCGTACGCCGCGGCCGGGTGGCTGGCGCCCGCGGAGCCGTACGCGCTCGGCTCGATGCGGGCCCGCCGCATGGCACGGCAGTACGCCCGCCGGCACGCCGGGAAGGAGGGGGCGCGGGCGGTGGCGCGGTACCAGGCCTGCGCGACCTCGGTGGCGTTCCTGCGGCAGCGCGGGCGCCGGGGCAGGGCGGGCGCCGACTTCGCCCTACGGGAGCGGGAACTGCTGGACGCCCTGTGGCGCTTGCGGGGCATGGCCCGCCCGGCACTGGACTACGCGGCCCGCGCCACGGCGCCGCCCGTGCCACAGCCCGTCCCGCCGTGGGCGTACCCGCACGGATACGGGCCGCACGGATACGGGCCGCACGGATACGGGCCGCACGGGTCCTACGGGGCGCCCGGCGGCGGTCACCCGACGCCGTACCCGCCCCAGACCGCGCCGGCCGCCTACGCTCCGCACCCGTCCTACGCCCCGTACACCCCGTACGCCCCCTACGGCTCGCACTCGCCGCACAGTCCGGACGCGCCGCCCCGCCCCCACCGGCCGTAGCGTCCGTTCAGTCGGACGCCCGCGTCAGCCTGCCGACCTCGTCCTCCGTCAGGCTCAGCTCGGCCACGCCCAGCAGCGCCGGCAGCTGCTCCACCGTGCGCGCGGACGCGATCGGCGCCGCCACCGTCGGCTGTGCGGCCAGCCAGGCCAGGGCGACCGTGGCGACGGGAGCGTCGTGGGCCTCGGCGATCTCGTCCAGGGCGGTGAGTACGCGTCGCCCGCGCTCGGTCTCCAGGTGCTTCGCCGCGCCACCGGCGCGCGGGCTGTCGACGGTCGTGCCCGGCCGGTACTTGCCGGTGAGGAAACCGGCCGCGAGGGCGTAGTACGGCACGGCGGCGAGGCCCGCCCGCTCGGCGAGGTCGCGCAGCCCGCCCTCGTACGTGTCGCGGGAGACCAGGTTGTAGTGCGGCTGGAGGGCCACGTACCGGGCGAGGCTCTCGCGGTCGGAGAACTCCAGGGACGCCGCGAGCCGCTCGGCGGAGATGTTGGAGGCGGCGATGTGCCGCACCTTGCCGGCCCTCACGAGTTCGTCGAGCGCGCCGATGATCTCCTCGACCGGCACCTCGGGCTGGTCGAAGTGGGTGTAGTAGAGGTCGATGTGGTCGGTGCCCAGGCGGCGCAGCGAGGCGTCGGCCGCGGCCCTGATGTTCGCGGCGGACAGGCCCGGGTACTCGGGGTGCTGGCTGACCTTGGTGGCGAGGACGACGTCGTCGCGGTGGCCGCGGGACGCGAGCCACTTGCCGAGGACCGTCTCGGACTCGCCGCCGCTGAGGCCTTCGCCCCAGGCCGAGTAGACGTCGGCGGTGTCGACGAAGTTGCCGCCGGCCGCCGTGTAGGCGTCCAGGACGGCGAAGGACTGGTCCTCGTCGGCGGTCCAGCCGAAGACGTTGCCGCCGAGGGTGAGGGGGAAGACCTCCAGGTCGGAGGAGCCGAGTTTGCGCAGAGAAGTCATGTATCGCGTCAACGAGCGCACCGGAGCGGACCATTCCGGCGCGCACGCAAAAAGCCCGCAAACCGCGGTCCTGACGTCGGGGGGCCGCCGTCAGGACCGCCGGGGACCAGTGGGTGCCCGGGGGGGACCAGGAGGGACCGGGAGGGACCAGCGGGGCCGGAAGCGGTGCGGGTCAGCGGGTGCGGGTCAGGGGGCGAGGCCCTTGCCCTGCAGCCAGGCCATCGGGTCGATGCCGGAACCCCCGCCCGGGTGGACCTCCAGGTGGAGGTGGGCACCGGTGACGTTGCCGGTGGCGCCGACACGGCCGATGACGTCGCCGGTGGCGACCTTCTGGCCGACGCTGACGCTGATGGAGGACTGGTGCGCGTACCAGAGCTCGGTGCCGTCGTCGAGGGTGAGCACGGTCTTGTAGCCGTACGACCCGTCCCAGCCGGCCGACGTGATCGTGCCGCTGTGCACCGCCTTGAGCAGGGTGCCCGTGGGGGCGGCGAAGTCGAGGCCGGTGTGGTGGCCGGAGGCCCACAGGGAACCGGCCTGGTTGAAGGTGGAGGAGATCGTGTACGAGGAGGTCGGCAGCGTGTACTGCTTGGCCAGCTCCGCGAGCCGTTCGGCCTCGGCCTTCTTCGCGGCCTCCTCCGCCGCCTTCTTCTTGGCGGCGGCGGCCTTGGCCTCGGCCTCCTTCTCCGCCTTGGCGGCGGCGTCCGCGGCCTTCTTCTCGGCGGCGGCCGCGGCCTCGGCGGCGGCCTTGCTCTCGACCTGGGCCTGCTGCTGCTCGGCCTGCGCCATGATCCGGGCCCGCAGCGACTCACCGGCGCCGGTGGTGGCGGTGTCCTCGCCGGTGTCCGCGGCGGCGGCGATGCCGCTGAGCGGGGCGGCGGGACTCTCGGGCTCCGGCTCCTCGTCGTCGGAGATGAGGGAGCCGACGTTCGGCAGGTCCGGCATGGAGATGGACACCGGCGGCTTGCCGGTCTGCGCGCTGGCCATGCCGCCCGCGCCGACGGCGGCTATGACACCGACGCCGAGGACGGTGGAGCTGCGGGCGAGCCCGCCGCGCTGCTTGGCGACGCGGTGCCGGCCGCGCACGGGACGGATGGATTCCGCGGTGGGATTCCACTCCTCCCAGGGGCCCTCTTCGGCGCGGCGGGCGTCATGGCCGAAGATGTCGGTGTCGTGCCCGCTGGACACGAACGGGGCCTCGGGGGCAGGCCGGTTGGACGCCACGTGGGCGTACTCCTTTCCTTCCTTTCGCCTACCGGGTTAGCTGACGGGTTCGGAGCAGGAAGGTCTCCTACGGGCGGGTGCCGACCGTGTTTCCACGGCACCAATACGCCCGATTCACCCCAATGTGGTGGTTCCCCGGTTCCCTTGCGGGATTCGGCGCGTGCGCACGGAGCCGCCTTCTGTGACGGCTGGGACGACCGCGCTGCGTTATCGAACGTTAATAGACGGGGGGCACGGTTTCCAAGCCGTTCCTCTTGATCATTAACGAAAACGGGCGGGACGTACACCCCACGAACGGTGAAAACCGGGCGAGTTGACCGGGCATCAGTATTCCCCTTCACCGCACTTTCTCCTGACGGTGTATCAGTTGTTATGCGGAGGGGGGTCGTGCTGTCACGACTCGTGACATTGATCATGGTTGCCGTGCGGCGGACGCCGTACGGCGAGCAGCGCCATGTCGTCCGCCATGCCGCCCCCGGAGTGCCTGCGCACGTCTTCGGCGAGGGCGTCGAGCAGTTTCGCCGGGTGACGGAAGACGCGGCCGGCCAGCCGCTCCTGCGGATCGTAGAACTCGCCCTTCGCGTCCCGGGCTTCGGTCAGCCCGTCGGTGTAGAGCAGCAGTGTGGCCCCACCGGGGAAGGCGATCTCCTCCGCCCGGTCGGGCCACACGCCCAGCTCGCCCATGCCGAGCGGCAGCGCCGACTCGCGGGCGGGCAGCGGGCCGAGGGTGCCGTCGGCGTAGAGCAGGAGAGGGGGTGGGTGGCCGCGGTTGACGATGCGGACGGTGCCGTCGCCGTGCGGTAGTTCGGCGAGGACGGCGGTGGTGAATCCCTCGAAGGCGTCCAGCCCGTCCCGCCGGGTGCCCTCGCGCGCCAGCGCCCGCTCCAGCCGCTGCGCCACCGCCTCCAGCGTCGCCTCCTGCTCGGCGGCCTCGCGGAAGGCGCCGATCACGACGGCGACGGCGGCGACCGCGCCCATGCCCTTGCCGCGCACGTCCCCGACGATGAGCCGGACGCCGCGGGCGCTGTCCTGCACCGCGTACAGGTCACCGCCGATGAAGGCGTCGGCCTGCGCGGCCTCGTAGCAGACGGCGACCTCGAAACCGGCGATCCGCTCGGCGGGTTGGGGCAGTACGGCGCGCTGGGCGGCCTCGGCGATCTCGCGGACGGAGACGAGGCGCTCGTCGCTGCGGCGGACGAGGCCGTTGACGAGGACGGCGAGCACGGCGACCGTGGCGATGGTGATCAGTTCCGTGAGGGAGTCGACGTAGTGGATGACGCCCTTGCCGAGCTGGAGACCGATCACCGCGGCGACCACGGCGACACCGGTGAGCGCCGTGCCGCGCCGTGAGTAGATCGGGGCGGCGATCAGGGGCGCGGCCGTGTAGAGGGGACCGGCGGTGAAGTACCGCGGGGTGAAGATGTCGTACAGGACGGCGACGACGATCAGCAGTGCGGGGAGCGCGTACAGGAGGGCCCGCCCGTACCTGGTCCGCCGACGCGGCGGCGCCCCGGGGGGCGACACGGGCCGCGCCTCGTCGCCGGAGCCGAGACCCGGGTCGGGCACGGGATCGCCGGGGAGCCTGCCACCGGCTCTGGCGGCCACTCCCTCGTCGTCCACGTCACCTGGCCGCACCACTCGTCTCCCGCCACCCCGCACGTCCGCGCCGCTTGCCGTCCGGTACTCCAGGTTTCCCGGAGGGGAGGCGGGCGGCGAGCGGTGAGGGGCCGACCGGATGACGACGCGCAGCGGGCGCGCGGGGCGGGCCGTGACGGGTGGCCCGAAACGCACCGAGGGCCGGAACCCTTTCGGATTCCGGCCCTCGGCCTTCAGTAGCGGGGACAGGATTTGAACCTGCGACCTCTGGGTTATGAGCCCAGCGAGCTACCGAGCTGCTCCACCCCGCGCCGTTGTGTTCACCACTGTACGTCATCCCGGGGGCGGAATGCACATCGGCGTCTCCCTGCCCCGTCTCCCTACCCCTCCAGGTGGCGGTTGGGCGCCTTGGCCCGCTCCTCGTACCCGGCCAGTACGACGACGGCGGCGCCCCCTTCGGCGAGCATCCCGCTCCCGTCCGCCCCCGGTACGAAGGTGTCCGGCTCCCGCCAGGCCGTGACGACGCGGCGCACCCCGGCGTCGAGGATCAGCCGGGCGCAGGGCACGGGCCGGGAGGCCCGGCGGGCACAGGGCTCGAGACTGCTGTACACGGTGGCGCGGGCGAGCCGGGGATCTTCGGGGTCGACCTTCGCGAGCGCGGCCTCCTCGGCGTGCACGGCGGGATCACCGACCTCCCGCGAATACCCCCGCGCCAGCTCGCTCCCGTCGGCGGCGACCACGACCGCCCCCACGCTGAACGCCGTCTCCGACGGCGGGCACAGCTCGGCCAGCTCGCAGGCGAGCGCCAGCCAGTGCCGGTCGGCGGCGCTCACGCCCTCGCCGGTGCCGGGGGCGGTGGGCCGGTACCGCATGAGCACGACGTCCTCGATCCGCCGGGACTCCACCAGCGCGAGCCGCCCGCCCTGATAGGCACCGGGCCCGAACAGGCGGGGCGCGGCCGGGTCCCCCACGAACAGCGGCGCGAGGACGAGCTGCAGTTCGTCGGCGAGTTCCCGCTGGAGCAGCTGGGTGTGGACGGTCCCGCCCCCTTCCACCATGAGCCGCCGCACACCCCGCCGGTCGTGCAGGTACTCCAGCGCGGTGTGCCAGTCGAGCTCCGGCCCGAGGGACACCACATCGGCGCCGATCCCGAGCCCGCGGGCCCGCCGGGCACCGTCGTCCGTGGTCAGCAGCACCTTGTCCCCGCCGGTGTGCCAGAACCGCGCCGCCGGGTCCAGCTCCCCGCTGCCGCTGACGGTGACCTTGAGCGGGTACGCCGCCTCCCCGGCCGCGACCCGCGCCGCCCGCCGCTCGGCCGAGTTCACCAGCAGCCGCGGGTTGTCGGCCCGGATCGTCCCGGCCCCGATCAGGATGGCGTCCACGGAGGCCCGTACCTCGTCGACCCGGTCGAAGTCGGCGGGGCTGGACAGCAGCAGCCGGTCGGGGCCGGCGTCGTCCAGGTAGCCGTCGAGGGAGACGGCGGCGGAGAGGAGGACGTGGGGCAGGGGCATGCGTGGCACTCCGGTGGGGCGAGCGGACGGGCTGAGGGGCGGCCGGTGAGTTCTACGTGCCCGTCAGACGGACGAACCGCACCGGCTCCGCCAGGATCTCGCCGGCATGGGGCACGTCCGCGGTACGGGCGGCGAGCGTCGCCACCGCGAGCCGGGCCGGCAGTGCCTCCGCGAACTTCAGGCCGCGCACCGCCCGCTCGTCCACCTCGGGCAGGCACAGCCCCGAGGGGACTTGGGCGACGGCAGCGCCCCAGCTTGCGGGTGTGACGTCCTCCCGGAGCGGAACCCACTGGTCACTGGCCCGCCGATGCGGCACGACGACGGCTGACAGAGACGCGGCGAGGGTGGCGTTGGCCCGGTGTCCCGCCCAGGTCCACCAGCGGATGTCGCCTTCGGTGTGCCGGGTGACGAGAGTTCCGCCGGGGTGGACGGTGTGCAGATGCCTGTCGCGGGCCTCGGCGAGTCTGGCGGCCGCGCGGGGCGTCAGCCGGACCGGCGGGTTCTCTCCGAGCAGGACGTCGCGGGCGGCACGGGCGAGATGGAAGGAGCGGACGCGCCCGGTCGCGAACCCGCTCCACCGTGCGCGTCCGCCCTCGTCGGCCGGTTCCACGAAGCAGCGCTTGCGGTTCCAGTCGATGTGGGTGACCAGCCAGTTGCGCCCCGCGAGCAGCAACTTGCGTGGGCCCTCGACGTGCTCGGTGAGCAGGTCCGGGTCGGTGCGGCCGATCTCGGTGCGGCCGTGGAACACGGTGAATTCGGGTGGGGCCGTGAAGACCGCCGTCAGGTTCATGAAGTGCCGGTAGCCGTAGCGGCGTTCCGCTTCCGGTCCGACGAACAGCAGTCCGCCGTCCTCGTCAAGGTACCCCTGCTCCACGAGGTGGCGTACGACGGGTGCGGCACCCGGCCCGAAGGGTCCCATGCCGTTCCACCATTCCTGCCACAGGTTCTCACCGACCCGCTGTTCCTGCAGGCACAGCGCCAGGAGTTGCTGAGCGACCAAGTGGCGTGGTTCGGGCGGGGCGACGACCGGCTCCACCCACCCGCGGGACCACTGGAGCAGCAGCGCTGCGGCGGAGAGCAGCCCTTCACCGTCCAGGGCCAGGAAGAGGCAGTTGCGTGTCGTGCCGGGGCGTCGGCCGGTGCGGCCGAGGCGTTGCAGGAAGGAGGCGACGGAAGAGGGGGCGTCGAGCTGGATGACACGGTCCAGGTCTCCCACGTCGATCCCGAGTTCCAGGGTGCTGGTGGACACGATCACGCAGTCCCGTTCCTCCGCGAAGGCGGCCTCGGCACGTCGTCGTTCGTCGACGGCGAGCGAGGCGTGGGAGAGGAAGGTGGTGACGCCCTTCGCACGAAGCCGTTCGCCCAGTTCCTCGACCGTGCGGCGCGTTTCGCAGAAGACCAGGCGCTTCTCGCCTTGGTGCAGGGCCGCGATGACGGTCGCGGCGTTCGCGACCGAACCGACGTAGTCGAGCTCGATGTCCCCGGGAGGTGGCGGCGGTGACGGAGCGGCGGCTGCCTGGCGGGGGTCGGAGTGCCCGACCAGGTGCGGGGCCACGACACGAGCGGGCCGGCGCCCCCGTCCCGAGCCCTGGAGCCAGGCCAGCAGTTGCTGCGGGTTGCCGATGGTGGCCGAGAGGCCGACGCGCTGGAGCGGGCGTCCGGCCGTGCGGCTGAGGCGTTCGAGCACGGCGAGCAGGTGCCAGCCCCGGTCGTCGCCCGCGAAGGCGTGCACCTCGTCGACCACGACTGTGTGCAGTCCGGAGAAGAAGGCCCGGTGATCGACATGCGTGCTCACCAGCATGGACTCCAGGGACTCCGGCGTGGTGAGGAGGACGTCGGGACGTTGGGTGAGGATGCGGCGGCGGCGCGGCGTCGTGATGTCGCCGTGCCACAGCTCGGCGGTGCGGCCCAGCCACTCGGTGTAGGTCCTCAGCCGGGGGTGGAGATTGTTGAGCAGGGCTTTGAGCGGGCAGACGTACAGGACGCTGGTGCCCTTCCAGCCGTGCCGGCTCATGCGGGTCAGGAGCGGAAAGGCGGCGGCCTCGGTCTTGCCCCCGGCCGTGGGGGCGAGAAGCAGCGCGTCCTCGCCGCCGAGGAGCGGTTCGATCGCCGCCTCCTGGAGGGGGCGCAGGGAGCGCCAGCCCAGCGAGTTGACGATGTGGTGGCCGAGGACCGGGTCGAGCAGGTCGAAGACGTCGGGGGGCTCTCCTCCCGCGCCCGGGTGTTCGCCTGCGCCGGTGTCGCTCATCACGGGTCCAGATCCAGGGCGACGTCCGCGGCGTTCGCGGCCGCGTTCCGTTCGGTCTCCGTCAGCTCCTCGGTGTGCACGGTGAGCGCGTAGTGGGCGCGCGGGTCGAAGTCGGCGAACTCGTCCACTCGGTCCAGGATGTCGGCGACGAGCTTGCGCAGATAGAGCCGCGGCGCGACGCCGACCTTGCCGCCGAGGGATCCGGTGACCGCGCGCGCCAGCTCGTCGAGGTAGACGTCGTCGGCCCGCTCGGTGAGCCGTTCGGGATGGCGGGCGGCCCCCGCGTACAGGTCTCGCACCTTGCGCCCCAGCTCGCCGAGGGAGGCCAGGTCGAAGCCGGGCAGGCGCAGCTGTACGGCCCGTGGGGAGTCGAACCGGGGGTCGGTGGTGAAGTCGGTCGCCAGTCGCTGGGCGAGCGGCGCCAGGCGCTGCGCGCCCTGCTGACCGTCGTAGAAGGCCGGAGTGCCGGTGATGACGAGGAACAGTCCGGGGAAACGGCCCGCGTCGATCTCGTCGAGGAGCTGGCGCAGCGCGTTCAGGGACTTCTCGCGCACGTCGCTGCGCACCCGCTGGAGGGTCTCGACCTCGTCGAGGACGAGGAGCAGCCCGGGGTGGCCGCAGTCCCGCAACACGGTGAGCAGGCCTTGGAGGAAGCCGAGGGCGGCGAAGTGGTCGAGGTCGCCCCGGACGCCGGCGGCGCGCTTCGCGGACGCCGCCACGGAACGCTGCCCGCCGAGCCAGGCGATCAGCGCCTCCGCGCTCGCGCCGTCACCGGCCGCCACGGCCCGCCGGTAGCCGCGCAGGGCCGCGGAGAAGGCCGGGGTGGTGCGGGCCACGTCGGCGAGCCGGCGCTCCAGCAGCGCGTCGACCGCCTCGGCCAGCGCGTCCTCGTCGTCCTCGTCGACCTCACCGCCGTCGAGGACCTCCTCCTCCAGCGCGTAGAACCAGGAATCGACCACCGCCCGGAGTGCGGAAGCCGGGTGGGTCGCCGTGGTGAGGCGCTCGCCGAGCCGGCGGTAGACGGTCTCCAGGCGGTGCAGCGGCGTTTCGGTCTCGGAGATCTGCACCTCGCTCACGGCGAGCCCGTGCCGCTTGGCCCGTTCGGCGAGCCAGCGCGCGAAGAACGTCTTGCCGGAGCCGTACTCGCCACGCAGCGCGTGGAAGGCGGAGCCACCGCGGGCGACGGTGGCGAGGTCGTCGTCGAGGGCGGCCTCGAAGCGCTCCAGGCCGACGGCGAAGAGGCCGAGACCGGTCTGGGGCACGGTGCCCCGGCGCAGGGCGTCGATCACGTCGCGCCTGCGGGCGAGGCTGATGTCCGTTCCGGGTGCGGGCGTGCCACTCATGCCGGTTCTCCCAGGAACTGCTGGACGAGCAGCGCCTTGTCGAGCTGGACGGTGCGTCCGGACTCGACGAGCTGGAGCACGGGGTAGCCGTCGATGTTGAGGAGGCGCTCCAGCACGGTGGCGAATCGCTCGGGGTTGCGCTGCGACTTGCCCGTGGCCGCCTGTGCCGCAGCCGCCACCGCTCCGGGGGACAGTTTCCCGCCCGCCGTGAGCAGTGCGTCGAGTACGGCGGCGACGGCCTTGTCCGCCGGGGCGAGCCGTACGAACTCGCGCTGGGCCTTGTAGGGATCCGACCGCACGGTCCGTTCCCCGAGCGAGCCCTGACCCGGCACCTCGAAGATGCCCTCGCGCTGCGGCTCCGGCTTCTGCCGACGTGTCCCGCCCGCGGGGGTCCGGGTGTCGGACGCGGATGCGGACGCGGCGGGCGTGTGTTCGTCGCTGCCTCGCCACCAGCCGGGAGCGATGTCCTCGATGGGCAGCAGCGTCCATCCGGCCGGGATCTGGTCGGCGGACGGTACGAGGGTGATCACGGGCACGGTGACCTCTGCCAGGGAGGCTCCACCGTGGTATCCGGCCTGCCGGGCGGTGTAGCGGAGGTCCTCGCGCCAGGGCAGGACGGCCCGGCCTCCGGACGTACGCACCCGTGGCCCGGACACCGCGATCTCGCCGTCACCCGGCGTTCCGGTGCGCCAGCGGGCGCCTTCGACTCCCTCGGCGGAGGGCTGCTGCCGCCCCCGCGGGGTGCGGTCGAGGACGTGGCCGTGGTCGGAGACGAGCAGGACGGGCCTGCCGTAGTCGCGGGCGGCGTTCAGCAGGTCGGGCAGTTTGGCGATGTCGCCGAGCGACCAGCGTCCCCGGGCGCCCTCCCGGCCGTCGTCGAGCGCGTCGTCGATGGTGTTGACGACTACGGCGACGATGTCGTCCGTGGAGAGCGCCTGAAGCAGTTCCGGGGCCAGCCGGTGGCCGGGCGGGCCTTCGAAGCCGCCCTTGTGGAAGAGGTGGGCGCCCCGGTGACGCTTCTTCCAGAAGGTGCCGAATCCGCTGCGCTCCCTGTCCTGCCCACCCTCGGCCGACTGCCCGCACAGCAGGGAGGTCCGGCTGGTCCGGGTGACGGACGGCAGCATGGACACGGCGGCCTGCCGGGCGGGCCGGGCTCCCTCGCGGGGCTTGGGCACCACCTCGGTCCACACACGCCGGTCCAGCTCCCCGGCGAGCTGCACGGCGACATCGGCGCTCATGCCGTCCAGGACGAGGATCAGTGGCCGGCCGCCGTCGCGGGCGAGGGGCGCCGCCGCCTGAGCGAGTACGTCCTCGATCAGAAGAGCGCCGCCGGGAGCCTGCTGGCAGGCTGTCTCGGTCCACCGGGTGAGTCTGCGGGCGAACGCCTCGTCGAGTCCGGAGCGGCGGGCGCGTACGGCTCCTATCAGCCGCTGGTAGGCGTCGGCGACGGCCGGGTCCCGGGAGCTCTCCCCTTCGGCGAGGACGCCCACGGCCAGGTCGGCCCAGCCGGACGAAGCGAGGTGGGCGCGCACGCCCTGGGCCACCGACTCCACCTCCGGCAGGGGCGCCCGCATCCAGCGCACGAGCCGTACCGCGGTGCGCGCGGTTTCCGTGGACTCCGCGTACAGCCCGCTCAGCTGGTGTTCGGTCAGTTCCCGCAGGGCGGTTTCCGCGGGCGCCGCGGGGCCGTCGAGGACGGCGGCCAGAGCGCGCAGCCGCGCCCGGTACCCGGAGGGCAGCAGCCGGTCGGCGCCGATCAGGGGGCTGAGCCTGGCATCGGCGGCGAGCCGGTCGGCGTGGTCGAGGACGTCGAGGACCCGGTCGCGGGCCGCGCCGCGCTGTGGTCCGCTGCCCTCGGCCTGGGCGATCCAGCGGCTGACGACGCCGGTCGCGGCGTTGGCGAAGGGCCGCAGGGCGTCGAAGGAGGCCAGAGCGGAGCCGAAGAGCGTACCGAGGGCGAACCCGGCGGCTTCGGCCGCCGTGGAGGACAGCGCGGCGGAGGCCAGGGTGCCCAGCGGCAGGGCGTCGGTGCCCCGCCCGTCGGCGGCGAGGGCAAGCAGGGTCGGGGCGGCGAACCCCACGGTCATGGCGAGCCACGCACCGATTCCGTCCCGTTCGGCCGCGGACAGCGCGGCGTAGCGTGCCGGTCCCGTGGCGTTCCGGGACCACACGAACAGCGTGTCGGCGTCGAGGTCGAGGGTGTCGGAGGTGGTGTCCCCGATCCCGAGGCGGGCGGCGATCAGGGCCCGCACCGCGCGGTCCCGGGTGAGGACAGCGCCGACGCGCGGCCAGCCGTCGACCGGTTCGGCCTCCAGCAGGGCGTCGAGGAGCCAGCGTTCCCCGGCCATGCGGGTGTCCAGGTCGGCCGCGCCGAAGAGCTGCTTGACGATGTCGGCGCGGTCGACGGCCAGGGGGTGGTGACGTACGGCGTGCGCCCGCAGGTCCCAGCCGAGCTGGTCGGCGGGGACCTGTCCGGTGATGACGAGCACGTCGGCGCGGTCCGGCTCGGCCTCGGCGCGGTGGCGCTGCCAGGCGTCGGTGATGCCGAGCACGGAGTCCTGGTCACTGACCCGCACCCAGTGGGTCCTGCCGTCGATGCGCAGGCCGAACTCGGTCTCCTGGCCGCGGGCCTCGTAGGCGGCGTCGACCAGCACGAGACGCCGGTCCGGGGCCTTGGGCAGTTCGGCCTGCAGCAGGACCTCGATCGCACGTCGGCCGACGACGGGACGCGTGGTCGTCAACGAGTACCTCCGGTATCGGCGCCGCCGGAGTCCCGGCCGGTGCTGTCCGTGCCGTCGGCCCGGCGCCAGATGATCTCCACCTCGGCGTCCGGATGCCCGGCCCGGAACTCCTCGATCTCCTGCCGTACGGCGGTCAGTTCGGTCATGAGGGTCTCCAGGCCACTGGTCCCCGCACCGATGACCCGTCGGACGCCCCCGGCGGACGTACCGGGCGGCAGGGAGCCTCCGGCCGGCGCCGCTCCGGACTGCGACGCCCCGGACGGCTCCCCGTCGGCGGGCCTCGGCAGGACGGGCTGCGAGGGCACGGCCGG
Organism: Streptomyces sp. NPDC048392; assembly: GCF_043200575.1. Lineage (NCBI taxonomy): Bacteria > Bacillati > Actinomycetota > Actinomycetes > Kitasatosporales > Streptomycetaceae > Streptomyces > Streptomyces sp. NPDC048392. Next base: position 53,192 of record NZ_JBICYB010000030.1, on the reverse strand, counting down.
ATTCCCGTGCTGGGTCAGGGACACCTGCTCGGGTCCCGGCGCGGGCGGCTCCGGGGCGACCGGAACGGTCCGCTCGACCCGCAGCGCGGCATCGACGACGGCCATGGCCGTCTCCCGTACGCCGCCCAGTACCGGCACCAGCGACCGCTCGTACTCCGAGGCACGGCCCGCCTCGGTGAGCTGGGCGAGAAGCCGGCTCGCGCGGTCGCCGACGCTGTCGTCGCGGCCGGTCAGCTCGCGGACGCTCTTCAGCAGCCGCCAGTCGGTGCCGTCCAGGGCGGCCAGGACGTCCGCCGCGCTCTCCATGGCCTGGGCCAGCTCACGGGCGGGTGTCCGGTAGGAGAGCCCGGCGAGTTCCGCGACCAGCGCGGTGGCGTCGGTGGCGTGCCGGGTGAGCCGTGCGAGCAGCCCGGCGGCCTCCCGCAGGACGACCGTGCGCGGGGCCGGGTCCGGGCCGTCGAGGCCGAGCAGTCCCGCGTGCCGCTCCAGGGTGGCGCGTACGGCGGCCACGTCGTCCTCGAACTTCCCGGCGCGGGCACGCACGTCCTCGGCGAGCTTGTTGACGTGGCGGGCGTACGGGTTCGGCTTGGCGGGCACGCCGAACAGGCGGGCGGCCTGGTCCCGGGCCGCCTCGTACACGTCCTTGTCGGGCAGCGGCTGGGCGCGCAGGGCCCAGCCGGGGGCGATCGACGTCAGGTCGGGCGCGGCGGTCTCCGGGCCCGAGTGGAACACCCAGGCGCGGTCGTCGAGCAGCGCGTACACGGCGATGACCAGGTTCTCGGTCTGCCGGTCGAGGCCGGTGTACCCGAGGTCCTCGGCGAGCCAGCGCCGGATGTCCTCGACCTTGAGCAGCTCGCGCTCGCCGTGCTTGGCCGCGGCCTGGTTGATCCGGGTGCGCCACTCCCCGCGCAGCACCAGCGGCCCGTCGTGGACGGTGCCGATCTCCAGGGGCTCCACGATGCGCTTGACGGTGGCGAGGTGGCCGTTGTCGACCTCGACGCGGCCCTCCTCGTCCATGGCCCGCGTGATCCACTCCAGGGTGGTCCGCAGTTCGCCCACGGTGACGGCCCGGCGCTGTCCGCTGCGCGGGTCGGGCCCGAAGTCGGGGTGCTTGTCGTACAGGGCGCCGAAGACGCCGTCGGCGAGGTGGAGGACGTTGTCGGCGAAGGTCTTGCCGCCCTCGGGCTCGGGTCGCCCGAAGGCGGGCAGCAGAGACAGCACGTGCCTGCCGGCCACCACCTCGGCGCCCTTGGTGTCCTCCCGGGGATGGGAGATGCCGTACAGCTCTCCGAGGGAGTCCACCAGGGTGTTGGTGAGGTTGTCGCGTCCCATCTCCAGCTGCCGCCGGATCTTGGCGCGGTCATCGGGTGCGTAGTTGCGGGTGAACTCGTCGAGCCGGTTGCGCTCCAGGAGGAAGCTGATCCGCATCAGGCGGCCGAGCTGGGCCTTTCGCTGCTCGGAGAAGAAGTCGGGCAGCCAGACGAGGGTGGGTTCCTCGACGCCGTTCTGCTGGAGCTCCATGACCCGCTGGTAGTCGTACGACGGGGTACGGTCGTTGTCCTCGTCGAAGGGGTAGTCGACGACGAACCGGATGTTCCCGCCGGTGCCCGGGGCGAACTGCTCGTCGGCGAGCTTCCCGGAGTCGCAGACGTTTCCGAAGACGAACTCCACGGTGCGTTTGGTGCCTCGCCAGACGATGTCCTTCTGGTCGAGCAGCTCACCCTGCTTGACGCCGAACAGCTCCCACAGCCGGTCGCGCACCCACACCCGGCGCACACCGTCCTTGTCCTCACCGGCCACCGTGTTGAGCAGCGGCTCGATGTCCAGGTCGGACAGATGCAGCGAGAAGACGGGGTCCGTGTCGCCCTCGGTGCGCACCTCGGTGATGAACTCGCCCTGGAGCGCGGCCATCCGCTCGACGACCTTGTCACCGACGGGCACGGTCCGCGAGTGCACGGACCCGTGGTTGAGGGCGGCGAGCCGGGTACCGGTGAGCCTGCGCAGCGCGGGCACCTCGGGGGCGAGGGCGGCGAGCAGCAGCGTCTTGACGAAGCGGTCGTCGGCGAGGAAGTCCTTGTGGTCCGGACGCCCGTACTTCCCCAGCAGGAACTGACGGGCCTTGGCGTGGAACTTCTTCGCCGCCTCGGCCTCGTGCGCGAGCTGGTCGGTGAAGGCGGCACCGGTCTCGTCGACCAGTACGTCCCACAGATCACCGAGCGGGATGAGCCCGCCGAGCGGCGCGTCGGCGTTCCGTTCCAGCAGCTGCTGGACGAGCTTCAGACCGCTGCGCTCGCGCTGGAGCGCGCCGGACAGGGCGACAAGCACGTTCAGCAGGGCGGGCGAGAGCGGATAGACGGCGCGGAAGTCGTCCCAGTCGGCGTGCGTGACGCCCTTGTCGTCCAGCAGGACGTCCTTCACCTGCTGGTTCGACTTGTCGACGCCCCGGAAGGCCGCTTCCAGTACCTCTTCCTGCCCCGCCTTGGGCTTGAGCACCCGCTCCTTGATGATCTCCGGGAGATTGCGGTCCTCCAGGTTGATGACCGTGAAGCGCTCCTTCAGGTACTCCAGCGCCTGCTCCATGTTCTGCACGTCGGAGCCGAGGATGTCCTTGCCGACGAGCTGGGACAGGTCACGCTGGCGGGAGATGAAGGAGACGATCGGCACGGGCCGGTCGGGGTTGTCCGACTCGATCAGCTTGACGAGCTTCTGGATCTCCTCGTTGACCCACGTCCGCTCCCGCATCCGGGCCTGGAGCCAGAGGATCAGCTCGTCGAGGAACAGTACGACGCCGTCGTACCCGATGCTGCGGGCGTGCTTGCTGATCACGCTGAGCCCGTCATCGAGGGACAGGAAGCCGTCCGCACCTCCGGCGTAGGACTTCATGGGCCCGTTGACCAGGGCGGACACCAGCCGCTCCCGCCCCTTGTCCCCGGCGGGCGCGGCGAAGGCGGCGCCGAGTTCGTCGCCGGTCCAGGGGGTGGATGCACCGGACCCGATGGGCGCGAGGTCGCCCGCGACGGCGGACGGGGCACCGATGGGGACCAGGCCGTCGCCCCCGGCTCCCTGGGGCGAGGCGGTGGCCGCGTCCCCCAGAAGCCGGATGAAGGCCTCGTCACCGATGGACTCCCGGAGCGCACGGGCGTCGGCCAGCAGCGCGTCCGACTTGTACACGGTCGGCACGGACACGTTGCCGGGCAGCGCCCGTACGGTCTTGACGTAGCCGCCGAGCAGGGCGGACTCCAGATTTTCGGCACCGATCAGGTGGTACGGCACCATGAGGAACTTCCGGCCGCCGAGCCACTCGCGGTGCTCCGCGACGACCTCGCGCAGCCGGGGCTTGCCCTGGACGGACGGCTCGCCGTTCAGCACGGCGTGCAGCACGGTCAGGAAGTGGCTCTTACCGGAGCCGAAGGATCCGTGCAGGTAGGCGGCGTACGAGCTGTTCTTCCGGACGGCGCCGCGGACCAGCCTGAGCGCCTTGTCGAACTCCTTGGCCAGCTGCTCGGTGACGACGTAGTCCGCGACGGAACCGGCCGAGTCGTCACCGAACCCCCGGGACAGCTCGATCTTGAAGTCGCCGGCGTGGGCGTCCTCCTTGATCTCGAGAACGTCCTTCAGTACGACATTTCCGCCGCCCCTGGCCATCTGCCGCCCCTGCTTCCCACAACGTCCCACCCGACCGCCACCCGGCCGGCTGCCCGGCGCGGCCCGGCGGTCACCCGGGCCCCGCACACAACCCTTCCATCCTGCCAGCTCGGCGGGGCGGGGGCGGGGGGTGTGCGGGACCGGGGGCGACTGCTCGGGGGTGCAGGGTGCCGTCCGTCGGGATCGGTCGAGGGGCTTCCGATGGGGCATCGGATTCCCGGTCACTGCCAGAAGACCTCTTCCACAGTGATCTGGGGATCCTGGATACGCGGGACGAAGGTGTAGACGAGCCATCCCCGATGGTGGTCGAAGAACAGGATGTGGGGGCCTTTGGGATCGGTGGACCGTACCGGTTCGACGTACATGGACGTCGGGAGGTCGGCATCGGCGTCGATACCCCGGAAGTACGGGTCCTTGGCGGTGACCAGCTCGGCGCGGGCCGCGTCGACCATCTTCCGGGCCGACTCCGGCAGTCCGTCACGGTCCGCCAGCGCGTCGCCCCGCCAGTCCATCTGCCAAGGCGGCCCCATGAGCGCGTCGGTCACTCGCCGGGCTCCGTCGTTCGCACCTTGTGGCGGATCTCCGACGCCTCTTCGAGGAGGGCCTTGGCCTCGGCGAGGTCGGTGGACTCCGCCGCACGCCGGTGGAGATCCATCACGTACGCGTCCAGCTCCGGATCACGGGCGATCGCGTATTCGCTCCACCAGCGGGCCATGAACGCGGGAAGCGGCCCGATGTCGAAGGTGTCGGCGATCGCCCGCTTCCAGTGTTCGTCGAAGTCGGGCAGGAGCTGGGGAGTGTGCTGGGCGATGGCGGCGCGCAGCGCCTTCGGGGTCCGCTCGGGCATGGGCGGGACGACCGGCGTGGGCTCTGGGGCGTGTGCGGACATGACCGGATGTACTCCTTCGTGCTCCTTCGACGCACCGTGCCTCCGACGATAGCCCGCCTCGGTGGCCCGGGTGAGGGGGTCGTCGACTGGGGCCTGCGGCTGCGCGAGGGACATGACGCGATAGGTCATGGGCGTGCTCCCGGATCACGGTCAGCGGTGCCATTGCCGACCTCGGGGATGGGCTCGTCATCCAGGTCGTCAGCGTCGTCGTCGGCCGGAGGCAGGCGTCGGCCTCGGGACTCCGCGACCCGCAGGGCGTCGGCGAGGCATTCGGTGAGCCGGATCGCGGTGTAGCGGACCTCGGCGTTCGGGGTGAGCGGGTCGTCCAGCACCCGGCGGGCGGAACGGCACACGTCCAGCCCCTCGGCGAGCTGCCGGGCCTCCGTCTCGTCGGCGAGACGGGTCACGATCCCGCCGTTGCTGCCGGGGGCGAGGTAGCAGGGCTTGCCCTCCGGTGACAGCCAGGGGAGGAGGCGGAGAGGGCTGTGCTGATACGTCACGCTGCCACCGTCCGCTGCTCGGCGCCGACGATGTGCTGGTCGAGGTCGATCCCGAAGTCGGCGGCGAGGGCGAGGGCGAGGCGGCGGTACTGCTGACGCGCCCGTTCTTCTTCGTGGGCGGCGAGGTAGGGGCGGACGAGGCGGGTGGCCGCGCCGTCGAGGGGGAGGTGTCGGCAGTACGGGGAGTGGTGGAGGGGGAGGCGTGTGGGGGCGGTGGCTCGCGGGGTGCGGTGGGTGGGGCGGGGGGTTCGGTGGCGGGGGGCGCCTGCTCGGTGGGTGCCGGTCCCGGGGCCGAAGAGAAGGGTGAGCCGGTGGGTGAGGCGGCGGATAAGGTCTTGCATGTCGACGCTCCTACGTAAGCGTTGGCCGTGCCCCGGGAGGTCTAGCCACCTCGCCGGGGTCTTTACGTTGCTGAAGCTACACCTGGCTGCATCCCTCTACATACAAGTGCAGAGAGATCCATCCGAACGTGGAGATGATGACACGCCTACGTTGGACATATGAGCGATAAGGACCAGCCGACTCCCTTGGACCCGATGAGCGCCAGACCGCTCTACGTCCAACTGGCCGACGTGATCGCCAAGAAGATCCAGTCGGGGGAACTGGCGCCGGACAGGCCCATCCCATCGGAGAACCATCTCGCTGACGAGTACGGCGTGGCACGCCTCACCGCGCGCCGAACTGCTCAGGAACTGCGGGAACGAGGTCTCATCGTCACCGTGCGCGGCAAGGGCTCCTTTGTCGTGGAGCAGCCACCGACCATCTCGCCCGAAAACGAGGGCGGGACCACCGACTGACCGTCCCGCCCTGTTCTCGTCGTATCGCTACTGGGCAGCCTTCTTGCGCCCGCCCCGTCCCTTTTCAGGACGCCAGTCGCGAAGGTCGGACTCCGAAAGGTGTCGGTCGGCGCAGCCCTTGTTCAGCGCGGTCTGGAACTCGCGAGCGGGGCTGTCGCCCCACTCCTCGTCGTACTCGTCGTACCACTGATGAACCCAGGGCATGATCTCCAACAGTCCCGCCAGCAGCGGCACGAACCTCGGATCCTCCCGCTTCCAGCCGTCCTCCTCGGCACGGTCGCTGATGAGGTTGACGAGCCCTTCGGCTTGATCCCGGTGGTTCCAGCCGGCCCAGCCCAGCAGCAGGGAGGGGTCACTGTCGGTGGAGGCACCGGGGTAGGAGATGAACCGCTCCTTCGGCACGTCGAGCTTGCCGCGATGGGACCAGTAGGAGTGCCGGAGGAAATCGGCACCGCTGTACTTCGGCGGCACCTTGATGTCGAGCCGCTCGCCGGTGCGGTCCTCCTCGCGCTGCTGCTCCCAGACCCGCTCCCACTGGGCTCTCTTGCGTAGGCCGGACTCCTTGTAGCGGAGGGCGGCGAGGTAGGGAACGTGCTCGTTCTCGATGACGGCTTGTAGCACGGTGGCGAGGGACGCCTCGGGCTTCTTGAGGTGGTCGGCCGCGTAGAGCGCGGCGACGGACTGCACGTCCTCGTCGTGACGCAGGGCGTCGGCGAGCTGGTAGACGGTGAGCGTGCGGGGCGCGGTGTACTCACCGCGCTCCCCGAACCACAATTCTTTCCGCTCGGCGGCATCCAACAACCAGGCCCGGAGCGCTGCGGCTTCCCGCTTGTCCCACGGTTCGGTGGACCAGCGGCGCTTGTACTCGGGACGTTCCAGGAGCCGGATGTGGCTATTGGAGGCGATGAGTTCGAGCCGAGACTGCACGACCTTCTGATACGCGCCTGGCCATTCCGCAGGGGTATCGGTGATGGCCGCACTCTGTGACCTGTGTCGCTCGAACCAAGCGCTGTCGAGCTCGTCAGCATCAACCTTTCGCTTCAGCACGATCTCGAAGGCTCTCTGCCCGAGTTTAAGTTGCGGCACGTCCTCATCGCTCAACTCGGCTGGATTACCGGGGAGCGTGGCCATCGCAACCTCTTTGCGGGCGAGCAGCCCGTAAGCCCCGTAGACAGCCCAGTCCAGCTCCTCCTGCAGCAGGATCATCCGCGAACGGATACGATCCTGTGCCTCAGCGGAGTCATCGAGGGCAGCACGGGTGGGAGTGTCGGAGGCAGAGACAGCTACGGCGGAAGGCTCATACTGAGCCAGCCTCTGAGCGAGGGCGTCAAGTTCACGGGACAAGGCAAGAGGGGCCGTTACGGGAACGGGAAAGCTATCAAGCTTGGAGGAACCGAACTGGTAAAATCGCTCCCATTCACTACTCGTAAACCCTCCGCCTTCCCCGCGAATACCTTTGTCATGACTGACCTGCTTCATCCAGAAGCACGCCGTTGATGAGTTCAACAGTGCCATTATCCGTAGATGCTGCTCTTCATCCACCCCTTCAGGGAATTTGATCACGGGGGCAGTCTGCTTGAATACCTTCCCCCCTCGATCCAGCACGAAGTGGTTATGCGTAGCAACCTCACCGTATGTAATCGACAGCTTGGTTCGTAGCTTGCTTGAGGTCAGCCGCCCATACTCCGACCATTTGAGACCGCCCTCCAGCTTGGTTTTCCGGCCGAAGAGGACATTATTAGCGATCGTCGTCCGACTCGGCCACATAAATCGGTGGAGAGGTTCAACGAACTCAACATCGATCGGCTTATAGTCTTCAGTATACGGAAACAGAGCGCTTTCAAAGTCTCTCCCCGACCAATCACGCAACAAGTCACCAGTCACCATCGGGCGAGTCCACTGAGCACCGATTCCCGCCCTCCGTGCTGCATGGTCGGGGAGCAGGTAAAGGTCGTCTTCCAAAGTGAAACAGGTGATACCGAGCGATTCTGCTTGTGATCCGAGGCTGACTTGAGCAGCCGCCTCGATCTGCTCAAGGAGAGCACCCGCACCACCCCCACTCAGCGACCACGGATGCTCTGCAAACCGATCCCTCAGCGCGTTCTCAACACTCACCCATTCCGACTCACTCCCTGGCTGCCCTACCTGCCGAGTGATCGCTACCCAAACCGGCCCAAGGGCTCCCTCTTGCGGAACACTTGCCTCCCCCCGCACGCCCAACACAGCCCGAATCGGCTTCGCCTGCCGAGCCACCTGGTTCCGCCCCACCAGAATCACCGTCGGCGTACCATGCCCCGGAATGTACGCCCCAGACGTATCAATGATGTGCGTCAGGTCCACACCCCCGAAGTCCCGCTTCCGCTTACTCTTCGGGTCCTTATAAGGCCCTCCGTGAAAGAACGACTCGATCAGAACCTTGCCGAACTCCCTCTTCATGAACGAGTTCGCCGTGATCTGCCCCGTGAAGCCACCGTCCTGATGGCTGCCCCCCGCCCGCAGCGCAAGCTCGAAAATTCGCTGAGCGAACGGAACCGACAACGCGTACTTGCCCGAGCACGCCCAATACACGTCCCGGTAATTCTGGTTCTCCCGCTTGTCCTTGACGGTGATGTACGGCGGATTGGCCACCACCACGTGATACGACCCGCGCCCCAGGAGGTCCACCTCCCGCACGTACTCCTTGACGTCCTCCGTCCGATACGTGAAGACCTCAGCGCGCGCGGCGTCATCGAACGTCGGGTCGGCCTCCTGACCCGCCTCCCGCCCATGCAGCAGCGAATCCCCCACCGCCACCCGGATAGGCATTGCCGGCGCCCGTCGAAGCTCCCGTACGCCACCCTCTTTCAACGCGGCGACAAGCAACCGGAACCGCGCGATCGACGCGGCGAACGGGTTCTTGTCGGCGCCGTGAACCGACTCCAGCGCCCGCCGGACGAGGACCCACCGGTCCGTACCGGGCTCCAGCTCACGCCACTTGTTGAAGATCCGCTCGAACAAGCCGAGCAGGAAGTGCCCGGAGCCGCATGCGGGGTCGATGCAGCGCAGCCCCCGTACCTGCCCGTCATCGTCGATCTCTCCCCGCCAGCCGTCAGGCCGGTGCTTCCACAGCGGGTCGAGCCCGAACTCCTCAACGGCGGGTTCCAGCGTCAGGTCGAGGATGAACTCCTCGACGAAGACCGGCGTCTGGAGCAGCGCGTACGTTTTGCGGGCGTGCTCCGACAGGTCCTGGTACAGGTCACCGAGGAAACGGGTGTTCAGATCGGGGTCGGTGAAGTCGTGCCGAACCTGCCCCTCCGCGTCACGCTCACGCCAGAAGGAAAGCAGGCGGGTCGCGGCCCCGTACGACGGAGTGACCTCCCACAACGGATTGAACCGCTCGTCGAACAGTCCCGCCGCAGTCGGGTGGGAATCACGCAGCGCCTTGAACGCCTCGAACAGCCAGTCCCGGTCGTTGTGCTCCGGATGCGCCCGGAAGTAGTCGTCGTGACGGTCCTGCGCCTCGGACAACCGCTCCCCCGGGCCCGACAGCCACGCGTCCGGGATCAGCCCGTTGTCCTCGCTGAAGCGGACGAACACACAAGCCAGCACCCACGCGGCAGCGATCTGGACGAGTCGGTCCTCAAGCCAGGTCTCGTAGCCGACGCCGATACGGCCCTCATCGTCAGCGCGCTCGTACTCGGCGACCAGCGACGACGCGAACTCCTCACCCGCCGCCCGCTCCCTGAGATCCGCCTCCAGCAACGCGACCTGCTTCTGCAGGTCCTTCAGCAGCGTCTCGTGGCGCGGCGACGCGCTCTCCTCGGACGATGCGGGCGACTCCGCACCCTGGACTTCCGCAGACGACACCGGTGAACACTCTCCATCCCGACCGACCCGCCGTGTGGACACGGCGTGCCCGACCATCCTGCCAGTTCGGGCCCGGGGAACGGCAGGACGGAGGCGAGTGGCAGCCCGAGGGGTGCCCCGTATCGCGTGCTACACCGGCACGCTGATCCGCCCGGCGAAGGCGTCGACGTCGTCCATGGCGCCGAGGACCCGGCGCGGGTCCGGAGCGGCGACGACGACCAGCACGTCGCAGCCGGCCTCCTCCACCCGCCAGGCGTAGCGCACGCCCGCGACGATCGTGCGGTCCTCCTCCGTCTGCGTGTAGCGCAGGGAACGCAGGCCGGTGCCGAGCGGCTCGGTGGTGAAGTCCTCGACCACCGGCTTCTCCACCAGGTACGGGTCCTCGGTGGTGACCAGTGCCCGCAGGGTCTCCTCCCGGTCGCCGTCCGCCTCGAAGGCGCCGACGTACACGGGCAGGGGCATCAGGCGCGGGTCCGGCAGGTGGAGGTAGACGTCGAAGCCGGGGTGGCTGCCCGGGAACTGCTCGGCGCAGGCTTGCAGGGTGGCGGCCAGGCCCTTGATGTCCTTGCGGGTCGGATCGAGGTCGCTGTCGCCCCACCACGCCTCGGACATGTGCCGGGCCCACTGCTTGGGGCCCTTCCAGGGTGTCGTCTCCCACGCGTCCGGGAGTTTCATCCACAGGTCGGTGTCGTAGTCCACATGCGGCCAGCTCACGCGCGGCTCCATCGGAAGGTGGTCATCATCGCGTCGAAGAGTTCCACGAAGAGGTCGGCGATCGCGTCCTCGGGATCGCCCGCGCCGAGGGTGGAGAAGACGACGCCGAGCCAGCGGCCGTGGTCCTCGGGGACGGGTACGACGTAGTCGACGCGGCGCGAGGCGAGTTCGCCGCCGGCCGGGGCGTCGGCGGCGACCGTCCGCTCCGTACGGACCGCGCGCACGCCGTCGAGTTCGACGACGCTCGTCTCGCCCCCCCGGCCCGGTGCTTCGAGGAGCCGGTGCGCGACGGCCGAGGGGTCGACGGCAACCTGATCCGGGAACTTCATCTCCGAGACCACGATCGAGGCGGGGACGGCGATGCCGTGCATCCGTTCGAGGGGCAGGTAGAGGTCCAGGGCTTCGGCGCGGCGGGCCTCCTTCACGGCCTCGGTCAGCCGCCGCTCCATCTCGCGCCGGTACGGGCCGATCCTGTCGTGGGGGGCGTCCGCCGGGAGCTCCGCGAAGGCGTCGTCGACGACGGAACGTATCGCCTCGTCGGTTCCGGACCGCATCGGTATGCGGACCCACTCCGGCGGCAGGATCAGCTGGTAGCCGTGCGGGGCGGTGGTCGTGCGGTCAGTCACGGTTGCCTTTCCGCAGCGTGTGCAGTCTCGGGAGCGCCCACTGAGCGAGGGGCGCGGCCAGAGGAAACAGTACGTAGGCGAGGGAGCCCGTCGCGAAGCCGGTCAGGCAGTTCAGCAGGGCGCCGCCGAAGAGCACGACGGGCAGCGAGGAGTCCCGCTCGGGCGAGCGCGCGTACTTCACCACGAGCCGCACCAGGAAGGCCGTGGCGACGACGACGGCGGGCCCCAGCACGTACCGGAGCACGGCCGTCGCCACGTCCTCCGAGGCCGCACCCGCGACCATGGCGGCGCAGAAGAGGAGCGGCGGGACCATCGAGACCACGCGTGCGACGGCGACGTCCCGGGAGTAGGCGCGCTCGGCCGCCTCCCGCTCGCGCTGCACCTCCCGTCTGCCTTCCCGCAAGCGCTCGAAGTAGCGCTCGCCCGGCTCGCGCCGGCTCACCAGGTGGACCCGACCTCGGCGGTGTACATGTTCTTGTACTCCTGGAACGGTTCGAAGTACGGCTTGTCGGTCACCGTGTCGCTGGCACCGAGGGCCTTGCCGCCCAGGTCGATGCCCTGTCCGGCGATGAAGACCTGCTGACTGTGGCGCAGGTACTCCTCGGCGCCCTGGCTGGCCACGTGAACACCGCTGTGCTCCGCGTAGGCGGCCCGTGTCTTCATGATGTCCTTGTACGCCACGGCCGCGTCCTTGTCGCCGCCGGCCTTGATGATGTCCGTCTTGCCGACCTTGGGCAGCGGTGCCTTCGCAGCCACCGTCTCGGCACCGGTGCCCGCCTTGGCGGCGAGGGCGTCCGCCTGCTCGATGGCCTCGCGTGCCGCGCGCTTCTGCGCCTTGGACGCGCTCTTGCTCGCGAGGGTGCGTCCGGCCTGGCCGTACGCCTTGCTCATGCCGTTCTTCGCGGTGCTCGTGGCGGCCTTCTTCGCGCCCGCCGCCGCAGCCGCCCGGGTCGCGGCCTGCCCGGCCTTCAGCCCGGTGACGGCACCCCGCCCCAGCCCCATCGTGGCCAGTGCGAACACGTCCAGCGCGACATCGGCCCAGGACCCCTGCCCGGCCGCGGCCATCACCACTCTCGCCACGAGTACGGCGATGCCCGCGGCGAGGACGATGCCGATCCCGATGCCGGAGACGAAGATCGCCGCGATGGCGAGGGCCGTGGCGACGTAGCTCGCGACCTCGATGACGACCTTCAGCCAGTCGGCGTTCTTGTCGATCCAGTCCTTGACGTTGTCCCACCAACTGTCGGTCAGCGGGTCGTCGTCGATGGCCTTCTCGATCAACGACGCGTAGTGGTCGGCCTGGTTGTGGTACCTGTCGGTCGCCTTCTTCAGGTCCTTCTCGGCCTGCTCCTTGTCCGTCTTCGCCAGGTCCAGCGCGTCGTCGGCGGCGGCCTGAACACTGCGCAGGTCCTCGGCCCAGCCGGACAGGTGCTTCTTCACACCCTCGTAGCGCTCCGCCGTCTGGTCCAGCTTCTTGCCCAGCGCCGCGGCACCCTCGGTCAGTTTGTCCGAGTACTTGCCCTTCAGGCCTTCTTTCTTGGCTATTTTGTGGAGCTTGTCGGCCTGGTCGCGCAGCTTCTTGGCGACCTTCTCCATGTGGCCGACTTCGTCCTCGATGTCCTTGACGGACCCGGGGACCGGATCACCGTCCGCCAGCGGCTGCCAGTCGACAGGGCGGGCCATCGCTACTTCTCCTTCGCCTTCTTCTGCGTGACCTGGTTGGCCAGGTCAAGGTCGAGGTCCTCGAAGGCCTTGCGGGTCGAACCGACCCATCCGCCGACCTTGCCGATCTCCTCGACCAGCTCCTTGCGGTGCCTGTCCCAGTTGTCGACGAAGGTCGACATCGCCTTGACCATGCGTTCCGCCCCGACGACGGCCCGCAGCTCCTTCTTCCAGTCGTCGATCCCCTCGAACTCACCCTGGATGGAGCGGAGCTGCTTTTCCGTCGCCTTGAGCAGCGTGATGTCGACCGTCAGATCCGACTTGCCCACGCGTGTCCCCGTTCTCCGGCCTGGCCAGCCTCCGGGCTGCGCCGCTGCTACCGCGCCGCACAACCCGCGCACGAGCGACGCGCATCAGGACATGACACTGCATGGTCCGCTCCCCGCAACGCAACCCTGGCCCGCGGCGGAAGCCACCCCCAGGCAACTCACGGCCCGGCACCGGCCGACCCACGCCCCCGGTCAGTGCTTCGGCCTCGGAACCCCGCCCCGGCGCCCCAGCCCGAACGCGATCCGGTACACGTCGGGCAGGTCCAGCCGGCCGTCGCTGCGCGGTTCCGTCATCACACCCAGGTCGATCAGCTCCCGGACGAGCCGGGGCAGGTCGTCCGGGTGGCGTGGGCCGGTGCGGACATACTCGGGCTTGTCGGCCTGCACGTAACGCGCCGCGTCCTCGGCCAGCACGTCGGACAGGCCCGCGTCCTTCCACAGCTTGAGGACCATCGACTCCTCAATGGGCACCTGGCATCCGACCAGCGGCTCTATCGCCAGCTTCACCCACGGCGTGTCCTCGCCGACCTCCTTCACCCGCCGCTTCGACGCGTCCTGCACGCCCGCGCGGATCGCCTCGTGGTGCAGGGCACGGCCGTGCCCGGGGTTCGTCGAGCGCGTCGCGTCCGCGGCCGTGGCCAGGGCCTGGAGGAAGCTGCGGGGACTGGTCTTCCCCTTGCCGTCCATCAGGTGGTTCGGCAGCCAGGTGTACGGCTTGCCCTTGCGGTAGTTGCCGCCCATGAACGGGTCGGCGATCTTGCCGAAGAGCGCCTCCTGGACGAAGGCGTCGTTGCGCAGCAACATCGGCGGATCGTGCCGCGTCCCGGCCACCGCGGTCTCCCAGCCTCCGGTGACCTCACGGAACCGGCGCGCCAGCTCGGGCGCGTCCTCGTCCTCGTTGCCCAGGCAGTGGAACATCAACCCGTACAGGTCCGTCTGCGTCCACTCCAGGGCCGCCGCGTAACCGGACAGCTTCGACGCGTCGGCGAAGGCGGCCTGCGCGGACTCGAACATGTCGGGGCGGATGAAGACCTTGAGCCGGATGTTGTGCGTACCGAACCGCATCTCCAACGCGAGCCGCAGGATGCCCACGACCAGCCGGTCCGCGTGCGCGCGCTCCGGATGCAGGTGTTCGAGGGCGTCGAAGAGCAGCAGGTGGACGATCTTCGCCGCGTGGGCCTCCTCGTCCGCCCGCTCCAGGGTGCGCTGTGCCGCGCCGGGATTGGCACGCACCCAGGCGGCCTTGTCCCGCCACTCCAGCAGGTCCCGCAGCTCTTCCTGCCCGAGCGCCGTCAGCAGCACCGCGTACCAGATGTAGTACGGGTCCTCCTTCGCTTCGACCAGTCCACGGAGGGCGGGCGGCCCCGGGTACAGCTCGGACCGCAGGTCCAGTCCGTGCCCCGGGTGGACCTTCAGACGGCGGAGCCGGTTGATGCGGTACTCACTGGCGGCCAGCTCGCGCAGTCGCTCGTCCAGAAGCGTGTGATACCAGAAGGTCTTGCCCACGCCCCGTCCGCCCGGCACCACCACGTTGTCGACGTAGAGCGCGGTGCGGTGGGAGTCCGGCATGAACAAGGTGTGCGCGGTGGGGCGGCTGGTGTCGGCGTGTCCGGACTCCCGCAGCGCCGCCGTCAGGAGATCGCGGTACTCGCCGGCGCTGAGGGCCTCCTCGTTCGTCACCTGTCTCGCGTCCCTTCCTGATCCCGTCCGGCGCGCAACTCCTGCTCGATCAGCGGAGTGGCCGCGGCCAGGAAGTCACGGTACGCGGCCTGCACGAACGCGCGGTCCTGCCAGCCCGGCGCGTTGATCGCGTCCATGCCGACCAGGCCGGGTTCGAACAGGATGGGGATGGCCCAGTGCGGTGCCTGGTCGTCGGTCAGCGGTGGGGCGAAAACGTCGTCCCGCGCGGCTGCCACGGCGTCGGCAAGCGCGTCGTCGGCATGCACGTCGACCGCCTCGACGGTGTCGTAGAGGACCTCGTCGAAGCACTCGAAGGCGCGCTTGCGGAAGGCCGTCAGATAGGTCTCCATCGAATGGTGCACGGAGTCGGGCACCATCGAGGCGACCATGCGCAGCCTGCTCCGGATGCGCGCCGCCTGCCCCGTGGTCTGCCAGGCGGTGAACAGGTCCTGGTAGCCCATCCACGTCTGGTCGTTGTTCCCGGCGAACAGCAGGGCCAGATCGCTCAGCCGGGAGATGGCGACGGCCGCGACGTCGTGGATGCCGGCGCGGCTGTCGAGAAGGACGACGTCCGGGCGGCGGCCGGTGTCGCTGTCCCGTTCCATCGTGTCCTCGCAGGCGCACACCGCCCGCTCCAGCCGCTCCGCGAAGGACGCGTCAGCGGTGTCCGCGTAGACGCGGTTCAGTTTGTCGACGTACGAGTAACGCGCGTCCCCCGTGCCGCTGCCCCGAGCCGGAGCCACCCACAGCTCCCCGTACCGGCCGTCCGCCGCTCGGGGCGGGGCGTAGGGGGTGCGGGCCACGAGCTCCAGGCCGTCGGCGTTGCCGACCGCGTCCTCGACCAGGTGGTCCACCAGCCCGTGCGGGGGCAGTTCGCGGCCCATGAGGAGCGGGCCCGCTCCCGGGGATTCCAGGTCGAGGTCGACGACCAGCACGGCGTGGCCCCGGTCGGCCAGGTGCCGGGCCAGTACGGCCATCGCGGTCGTACGGCCCACGCCGCCCTTGAACCCGTACAACGCGGTGCGGTGCGGGCGGCCCCGGGCGTCCCCGTTGTCCGGCGTGCTGACCATCGCCCAGTCCTCGCCGACGACGGTGTTGTCGATGAAGCGGACGGAGCCCGGACCGTGCGGGCCGTCCTGGTCGGCCACCGCACGCGGCGAGCCCAGCAGGGTGTCCGCCGAGAACATGTCCGAGGCCAGCAGCACGGGCTGGCCGGACCGGTACCGTCCCAGCCCGTCGGAGAAAACCGTCTCCCAGCCCGCCACCAGCCCGCGTACCGCGCCCTTGTCCTTCCCGGAGTCGTCGACGACGAGCGAGAAGCGCCCGAGCACGTCGCGGACCAGGACCACGGGGAAGCCCTGCCCGGCGACCTCACGGGCGGCTTCGAAGGCACGCTCCCGGGCCCGGTCGAAGCGGACGGAGTGCGCGGCGGACATCAGGGGAGCCTTCCGTTGAGCAGGGCCTGTTCGTGCAGGACGAGTATGCGGCGGGCGGCGTCGCATCGGCGTTGCACCATCTCCGCCTGGGCGTAGGTCCCGTCCGAGTAACGGGCGCTCACGCGCCATCTCCTGAACGCGCGCAGGTCCGTGTCGACCGCCGCGTGCAGTGGCGCCCCACTGCGACCGTGGGCCAGCAGCTTGATTTCCTTGACCAGTTCGTTGATGTGGCCGAACTGGAGTGTTCGGTCGTGATCGTCCTCCGGCGGATCCGGGTGCGCGATCTCCGGCTTGTTGGACGGACCCATCTCCACATCCGTGAAGCGCAGCAGCAGACTCTTGATGGCGCACTCCGCCGCGAAACCGTAGAGGTGGTCGGCGGTCGGCAGGCGGCTGTCGCGGTGGACATAGTCCGCGTCGTCGAAGTGACGCTTCGCCGCCTTGGCGAAATGATCCTCTTGTAAGGTCTCCGGCACATTCGGATCCTATCGGCGGCCATCACCTGCCCTCCGAGATCTGCTGCCACCGAACCAGGCCCGCGCTGACAGACGTTGGTGGTTCCAGCGAGCAGAATGGGCTCCTTTCGGCGCTTTGCGGCCAAAGGGCCGAAAGCGGCTTGAAACCTCTCTTGTTCCCCCCGAACGGATCATGTTGGGCTGTACGCGGCCCTGGACCAAGGGCCGACCAACAGTGCCTCCGCTGACCACGGGGGCCGTCGTCACAAGGGGGGAAGCTTGCCTCGCCTCGCTTTCAACACTGCCGGTGCAGCACTGGTGACCGCTGTCGCCGCCTCGGCTCTGCTGGTACCGGCCACCTCCGCGTCCGCCGCGCCCGACCCGGACGGCCGGGCCGTCGGTGTCGCCGTCGACAGCATCGACGCCACGTGCAGGAGTCACAGCCGAAACTACGTGGTCCGCAAGTACTACCGTGGCCCGCAGTTCTACACGCTGCGCTGCGGAACCAAGACGTGGGGGTGGAAGCACATCAAGGCCCGCCACGGCTGGAACGCGACCATGGACAAGAAGATAAGCACGGCCATCTGGTCCGGAAGCGCCAACGGCCGGGGCGGGTACTCCACCTACACCAACTCCTGCCCGCGAATCGAGAAGTTCCGGACGATCATCGGCACCCCGGCCGGAACCAACGACCTGCTGACGGCGTACAAGGTGAACCAGTCGGCGGCAGCCGCCTCGGCCGCCAAGTGCTGAGCGCCGGTTGGGCGCGAGACGGACGCCGGCCCACGTTCACGGGCTGAATGTGAAGGGACACGCATGCCTGCGCAGACGCCGGCCGAGCGGGCACTGGCCCGCTCCTACACCACCGGTGACGACAGTGTGCGGTTCGGCATCACCGGACTGTCGGTCGAACGGCGTCCGGGAGGCCACGCCCTGCTGACGTACGACCTCACGGTGGAGCAGCCGGGCCGACCGGACGAACGCTGGACCGTCGGTCTGCCCTGGGAGGACAGCTCCTTCACCGACGTCCTCGACTCGGCAGCCCCGGACCCCGCCCGACTCCAGCAGCTCGTGCACCTGGTGCGTGCGCTGCTGGAGGAGTGGTGGGACACCAAGGGGCACAACCGGCAGTCGGCAAAGCTGGGGCACCGCCTGTCCTGAGCTTTCCACTGCGGGAGGCCGGCCCGTCGTGAGACGACGGGCCGGCCGTTCGGCATCGTGTCAGCCCCGCCCCGCCGACTGGTCGGCGGCAGCCTCCCGTGCCTTCAGCTCCTTGAGGAACAGCCCCTTCAGCGGCTCCCACTCGCTCCTGCGGTCCGGGATATCCACCGTCCGCCCGTCCAGCGCGGGCGACGCGTCCGGGTCCTCCATGGGGACCAGCAGCCACAGCCCGTGAGGGATGTCGGCCGGACGGCGGGCGAAGTCCTGGAGCCCGACGAGCAGGTCCCGGCCTCCAGCGGCCCAGTAGCGGGCGGTGAGCGCGGCCTCGTGGGCGAAGAGCACCGTACGCGGGCCCGACTGCTCCGCCAGGGAAACGGCTCGCTCGGCGACCCGCTCGGTCGCTGCCCGGGCGTAGGAGGCGAGGCCCGCGCCGATCGTGCCCGAGGTGGCGAACGCGGCGTCCGCGCGCAGCAGTGCCTGCCACTCGACGCCGTTCTCGGCGGCCAGCTCCCGCAGCGCCGTGAGGAACAGGTCGTCCAGCGACACCGGCACGACCTCGAAGCGCTCCGCCAGCCGCGCCGCGACCCCTGGAAGCTCGGCGGCCTTGACGGTGAGGGCGAGGAACCCGCCACGCCGGCGTGCCGCCTGCAACCGCGCCGCCATGATCCGGCGCGGGTCGTTGCCCAGGGCCAGCTCGCTCTGCGCGGCGGCGACGAGCGTGCCGGTGCTGGTGAGCATGGACACCGACGGTTCGTAACGGCTGCTGTCGGCCTCGCGGACCCGCGGCATGAACCGCTTGCGCTGGTGGTCGTAGGTGAGCGGGAAGTCGGTCTGGGTGAGGGCCTCCTCCAGGTCCACGTACGTGGTGTCGGCCAGGACCTCCAGGCCGGGGAAACGGGCGCGGATGCGGGCGACCAGGTCCGCGACGCCTATGCCGGCGTCGGCGCGCACGCCCGCGGGGGCCTGGGAGATGCGCAGGGCACGGACCAGGTCCAGGTCCAGCGGGAAGAGTTCCAGGCGCGGGGAGACGGAGATGCCGGGCGTCATGGCCGCCGCCAGGTCGACGAGCCGGGTGTCCGCGATGGCCGTCATGCCCTCCGGTGCGGGCACCGCACGCAGTTCGCGCAGTACTGTCGCCCGGCCCGGCAGGGGGTCGCGGCGGGCTACCGCGACGGCCGCCTCACCCAGCATCGCGGCGTAGTCCGCGAGTTCGGCCGGGGTGGGGTCGTCGGTGCCCGGCTGGTCCTCAAGGGCCAGCAGGACCCGCCCACCGCGCCGCAGGACCGCCAGCCGGGCCGGCGGCTCGGCGTCGGGGCCGGTGGTTTCCTCGCGCTTGCGGTACTCCACCTCCGCCGCGGCCCGGACCACGGCCAGCGCCTGTGCCAGCGTGTCGGCGGGATCGCCGTCGCCCGCGCCGTGCCGGGCGCGCAGGTCCGCGGCAAGTTCCTCGGCGGTCATGACCCTGCCTTGTTCGGACAGGATCGCCACCATCTCGTCCCGTACCCGGCGCAGCCACCCGAGGGCCGACCACAGCTCGACGGCCGCCTGCTGGTGATGGGAAACGGTGGTCTGGGTGATGCCCAGTGCACGGGCGATGGCCGACTGCGCGGGCCACAGTTCCAGCCGTTCGGCGCCCGGCAGCTGGAGCATGGCCCGTACGACGTCGGGGCGGGGCTTCGTACGGCGCTTGCCCTCCGGCGGGGTGAGCCGCGCCGCCAGCGTCTCCACGGACTCCAGCGCGTCCTCGGACGCGTCCGCCGGGACGGCCGCAGCGGGCCGGACGACTCGCTTGCGCAGGACCTGCGTCCACTGGCGGTGGCGGCGATTGAGCTCCTTGCGGATCACGTTGCCCGCGCCGCGGGCGCGGGAGATGGTGTGCGGGGCGATGTCGAGCAGTGCCCCGACGGTGGACGCGCCGAGGGCGGCGGCGACGGACACGGCACGCGGGGACAGTCCTGCGGCATCCAGCGGAGTACCCGGCTCGGCCGCCTCGGCGGCCCGGTCTCGGGCTTCCTCGATGTCCTCGACGGTCATCCCGACCGTGGCGGGGGTGGTGGCGGGAGGCGCCTTGTCCGCCGTACGGAACAGGCGCCGCCATGCCTCCTGCATCTCGCGCAGGCTGTCGTAGCGCTGCTCGACGTCACGGTGCAGGGCACGCTGGAAGAAGTCGCTCAGGCCGTCGCGGAGCGCCTGGTCGAACAGCTCGCCGGCGACATGCAGTTCGGCGTCGGTGGCCGTGAGCGGGTTGCCCTGGCCGTCGCCCCACACCGGGCGCTCGCCCGAGGCCATCTCGTGCAGCGTGACCGCCGCGGCGTACCACTCCGCGTGGTCGTCGTAGCGTTCACGCCTGCTGCCGCCCAGGAACGGGTCGAGGTAACCGCGCGTACCCGCGTGCAGGTCCTTGTCGGGCGCGTCGGCCAGCGAGAAGTCGAACAGCATCAGCTGCCAGGAGCCGTCGCTGCGCTTGAACAGACCCAGGTTGTCCGGCTTGATGTCCCGGTGCCGCACGCCGCGCGCGGAGAGGCTGTCCAAGGCCTCGAACAGGTCGTTGCCGAAGCGCTCCAGCTGGTCGTAGCCGAGGGCTCCCTCGCCGCGCAGCCTGGATCCGAGACTCACCGGCTCACGGTCGCCGGCCGGCCGGAAGCCACCCGCGTACTCGATCTCCAGGATCATGCGCCCGCCGAGCTCACGCGGCTCGGCCAGCAGTTTCACGATGCGTCCGCCGCCGACCTCCTTGAGGGCCGCGGCCTCCGCGGTGAGCCGGGCGTCCTTCTCGTGGTCGAGCGCGACCTTGAACACCCTCGGAGAGTCCGCTTCGCCGCCCGGTTCGCCCTCCGTGCGGCGCACCAGAAGGGCGCGCGCCGTCGCACCGGTGCCGAGCACCCGGGCCACCGTCCAGGTGGCGTCGAGCGGCTGGCCCGGCTGCACCGTCAGGGGGTCGGGGGCCGCCGCCCCGGCCGGCTCGGGTGCCGCGGCGTCGGCCTCGGCCGCGTCCAGCAGCCGCAGGAACTCC
Source organism: Streptomyces sp. NPDC048392 (assembly GCF_043200575.1). Lineage (NCBI taxonomy): Bacteria > Bacillati > Actinomycetota > Actinomycetes > Kitasatosporales > Streptomycetaceae > Streptomyces > Streptomyces sp. NPDC048392. The sequence continues at coordinate 32,439 of NZ_JBICYB010000030.1, read as the reverse complement.
TCGGCCGACGTCAACCGGTCCTGTACGTCGGCCGCTGTGGCGCGGAAGACCAGGGAGTCCAGGGCGGTGGACACCCCGTCGGCGACGGCGTACGGGTGAAGGCCGCCCTCCTCCCGCAGCCGGTCGACCAGGGCGCTGCGCCGATCGGCCGGCGGGCGCCCGGTGAGCAGCAGATACGCGAGGCTGCCCAGCCCGAACACGTCGAGGTCCACCGGGTCGGCGAACTCCTGATCGGTCTCGGGGGCGAGGTACACCTGCGCCACGTCCGCGATCAGGTCGCCGTCCAGCGGGGTGTCACCGAGCGTGTGGTGCATCGTGGTCTTGAAGTCGCGGGCGGCGGTCTGCCAGTCCGCGATGCGCAGCACCGGCTCGCTGCCGTCCTCCCGCGCCGACACGTACACCGACCGGGCGGACAGAGCACGGTGGTAGAGCGAGCGGTTGTGGGCGTAGCGCACCGCCTCGGCGAGCTGCCGGACCAGGTCCGTCCGGGCCTCCGGGCTGAGCCGACCGCCGTATGCGTCCAGGTAGGCGTCGAGGCGCAGGTCCGACCTGCGGTGCCGGAACAGGATCGCCGGGCCGCTGGCATGCTCCTGGATCTGCACCGCCTGCACGATGCCGCGGTGGTTGATGCCCTGCAGCACGTGGTACTCGCGGCGAGCCGCCCGGTCCACCTGGTCCCGCTGATGCTGCGAGGCAGCCTCTCCGGCCAGGTAGATCCGCACCCGGCCGCTCTCGCGGACCAGGCCGTCGTCGCGTTCCGCGAGCCGGTCCTCCCAGCCGGGGCCCGCGTCCAGCGCGCGGGGCTCCAGCCGCCAGTCGTCACCGAAGCGCAGGTGCGCCGTCGAGTGGCTGACCCCGATGCGCTTCATCAGCTCTTCGAGCAGCCGACTGGTCTGCGGGGTGACGCGCCAGCTCTCGCGCTCGGGCGGCAGGCTCAGCAGCTCGTCCCAGATCCCGGGCAGACCGCTCCCGCCGCCGTCGCGTCCGTAGACACCGGTCCGCTGGAACTCGTCGAGGCCACTCACCAGGTCGGGATCGTGGAGAAAGACGGCCGGTTTGATGAAGGGGACCCGCCGGGGATCCTCGTTCATGGCGCGTGCGGCGCGCGCCAGCTGGTCCTTCAGCTCCTTGGCCTTGAGATCGGTCAGGTGCAGGGGGTTCTTGATCGTGCGTACCCGGTCGTCGTGGAACTGCCAGGTGTCCCCATGGTTCACCACCCGGCCCGGGTGGCCCTTCAGCTCCAACAGGTACACGCCGCCGGGCACGGCGATCAGCAGGTCGCACTCGCTGACCCGGCCGGAGGGACCGGTGAACTGAAACGTCGCCCACGCCCGGTAGGGCTCGGCCTTCGGCATCCGCTGCCGGACGTGGTCCAGCCCCTCCTGTTCCCACGCATGACCACTGCGCCTCGGCTGGAACCAGCGTTCGCGCACCGGGGGCGGCCCGGGCTCGGGAGCGGACGGCCGCGCGGCTGGCGTCACTGAGGGCCTCCTCGGGGAATGGGACGTGGGTGCAGACGGAGACCTCGGGCCGCAGCACACCAGGTGCACACCGGCCCCCATCCGGTGGGCCGGCCGGGCCTGCCCGCGCACGCGCCGCGCCTGACCTCCAGCGGCATCCTAGTGGCAGGCGTGCGCCCGATTGGCCGCATATCGGGACCTTGCGTCCGCCCGGGACCACGGCGCGGGCTCGGACGGTGTGTGCACCTCCCCTCCTACTGTGGAGACCGTGACCGGAGGGATAGTTGGGGGTCATGGCATCCAGGAAGCGCATCTACGACGCCGAGTTCCGTGAGGGGGCGGTGCGGATCGTGACGGAGACCGGGAAGCCGATTCCGGAGGTGGCCGAGGATCTGGGCATCCATCCCGGGACGCTGCACAGCTGGGTCTCACGGGCCCGGCGCAACGGGTCACCGTCGTCGGACCGGCCGGCTGCCGAGCCCTCTGGTGGCCGGATGCGGGAGAGTGAGCGGGCCGAGCTGGAGCGGCCGCGGGCCGAGGCCGGGGAGAAGGACAAGCGCATCCGCGAGCTGGAGATGGAGCGTGATGTGTGCAAGCGATTCGTGGCCTTGTGGGTGAAGTAGCTGAGGCGGACCCGGCCGTGGCGGTCGGGGTGATCAGCAGCTGCAAGACCGAGGAGGGCATACCGCACCGCGTCGCCTGCCGGGCTCTGGGGGTATCGGAGTCGTGGTACTACAAATGGCGCGACCGCCCGCCCACCGAGCGGGAGAAGCGCCGACAGCACCTGGCGGAGGACATCGAGGAGATCTTCCGCTGCTCCGGAGGTACTTACGGCTCGCCGAAGGTGTTCATCGAGCTGGTGCGCCGGGGCTGGCGGGTGTCGGTAAACACCGTCGCGAAGCTGATGGCCGAGCTCGGGCTGGCGGGCCGGACGGTCAAGCGCCGCCGGTCGCTGACCAGGCCGGGCAGGCGGCCGGCCGCCCCTTCTTCCCGCCGAGCAAGCCTGGTCGACCCTCATGGATCCAAAGGCCGCGGCTGAACTCCTGAACGAAGACTGAGCCGGAGTCCTCACCCAAATGGATCGTGACAACTCGTCCCGGACAGTGACTGTCCCCACGTGCGACCATGGGCCCGTCACCGTCTGGGAGCCCGACTGGTGTACCGGATGCGAAACAGAGCATCAGCCCGGCGGCTACCACGTCGACATCACGCACGCGAGCCGTGACTACGGACTCACAGTCTCAACGAGCCGTGGCACGCCGGTGGTTCTGCGTGCGTGCTTCGAACAGCGCCCCTTCGCCGAGCACCCACCCGGTCACGTCCCCTTCATGAACGTCGAGACGGATGGCGACTGGCATCCGCACAGTTCCGACGATTTGCGCCGCCTCTCGGAGTTCCTCACGGCACACGCGGATCGGCTCCGGGAGCTTGCCGACCGCCTCGGCGGTCTCACCAACGCCTTCGATGCCGCAAAGGGGACCACGCCTGGGGCGGCGAACCCTGAGAAAGGACGCGTCAGCTGAACAAGCCACGCTGCCTGTTGGCACACCCGCTCACGCAGACGGACTCCACACGTGGCGTGGCCCCGGCCAGGACGACTGGTCGGGGCCACGAAACCGCTGGTCAGAGCCACAGAACGGTCCTGGCCTCGGTAGGCCCTGTGGGACTCGAACCCACAACCAATGGATTAAAAGTCCACTGCTCTGCCAATTGAGCTAAGGGCCCAGGCGGTGTGTTGCGTGATGTTGCCACACCGAGCATAGCCCGCCTCGGCCGGGACGCCGATCGGGTATCGGGGGCACGGCCGCGTCGGAGGGTAGTGGGGGGCGGGGCTACGGGTCCACCGGCTCGGGGGTGTTCGCGCGGGCGGCCGCGCGGGCGCGGGTGCGTTCGTGGTCGGGGTTGAGGAACCAGTGCCGGGCCGAGGCCAGCCACCAGGTCGCGGCGAAGCCCAGGACGACCAGGACGGCGACGGGGGCGTAGTTGAAGGTCTCCCAGGTGACCGGGGAGACCTGGGGCAGCATGAACAGGACCGTGATGACGCCGACCCACGTCACCGCGACCACGCCCACCGGCCGCGACCAGCGGCCCAGGTGCCAGGGCCCGCGTTCGAAGGCGGCGCCCTTGCGGACGCGCAGGAGGGTCGGGATGACGTAGGCGAGGTAGAGGCCGATGACCGCGATCGAGGTCACCGCGGCGTATGCCGTGACGTTGATCAGGTACGGGAGGCCCAGGACCAGCGCGGCCAGTGCGGCCAGCCAGACCGCCGCGACCGGCGTGCGGGTGCGCGGGTTCACCGAGTGCCAGAGATGGGACCAGGGCAGCGCACCGTCGCGGGAGAAGGCGTAGATCATGCGGCTGTTGGCCGTCACCGACGCCATCCCGCAGAAGAGCTGGGCCCCGATGACGACGAGGAGCAGGAGCTTGCCCGCCGTCGCGCCGAGGGCGTCGAGAAGGATCTGGGCGGGCGGGGCGCCGGTCGGGGACGTCAGAGCGCCCTCGTAGGACTGGATGGCGAAGGTGAAGCCCAGGAGGAGGACGAAACCGGCGATCCAGGAGGTCCAGATGGAGCGGACGATGCCCTTCGGACCGGCCGTGGACGCGTCGTGCGTCTCCTCGGTCATGTGGGCGGAGGCGTCGTAGCCGGTGAAGGTGTACTGGGCCATCAGGAGGCCGATGAGGACCACGTAGACGCCGCTCCCCCAGCCCGTGTTGTTCACGAACTCGCCGAAGACGAAGGACGCCGGCCGGTGGTGGTCGGGGGCGAAGGTCAGCGCGCCGACGATGACCGCGACGCCGAGGACGTGCCACCAGACGCTGATGCCGTTCAGCAGGCCGACGATGCGGACGCCGAAGGTGTTCAGCAGGCCGTGGAGGATCAGGATCGCGGCGAAGAGCAGGATCGTGCGGCCCGGCGTCACCTCGAAGTCGAACTGGAGGTTCAGGTAGGCGCCCAGGAAGGACGCGGCACCGAAGTCGATGCCGGCGGTGACCGCGACCTGGCCCAGTACGTTGAACCAGCCCGTGAACCAGGCCCAGGCCGCCGCCGTGCGCGGGGGTGCCAGGCGGTGCGCCCAGAAGTACAGGCCCGCCGAGGTCGGGTACGCCGAGCAGATCTCGGCCATCGCCAGGCCGACGAAGAGGGTCATCAGGCCGACGGCGACCCAGCCCCACGTGATGACGGCGGGGCCGCCCGTGTTCATGCCGAAGAGATAGAGGGTCAGGCAGCCCGACAGGACCGAGATGATCGTGAAGGAGACCGCGTAGTTGGAGAACGCCGACATGCGGCGGGCCAGAACCTGGGTGTAGCCGAGCTGGGCCAGCCGTTCCTCGTCCGACAGCCCACTCGCCATGGCGTCATCTGTCATGCCCCCAGCAATTCCCTCGCGGCGGGCGTGACATGCGTCACCCTGTGGCCGACATCGTCCGGAGCGGCTGAACGGCAGAGCGCCGTGGCCCCCACCCCTGAGGGCGGAGGCCACGGCGCTCGTCAGCTGTTCAGGCGTCAGCCGTTGCGCTTCCAGCGCGGCTTGTCGTCACGACGGCCGACGGTCGAACCGCGGTGGTCGTCGCGGCGGCCGTACGGACGGTCGTGGCCGCCGGAACGGAAGCCGGGGCGGTCGCCCTGGCGGTCGCGGTTGAACGGACGGTCGCTGCCACGGTGCCCGCCGCGCTCACCGCGGTCGTCGCGGCGCTCGAAGGGACGTCCACCACGGTCACCGCGGTCGTCACGACGCTCGAAGGAACGGCCACCACGGTCACCGCGGTCGTTCCGGTCGTCACGGCGGAAGCCGCCCCGGTCGTCACGACGCTCGAACGAACGCCCACCACGGTCACCACGGTCGTCACGGCGCTCGAACGGACGCCCACCACGGTCACCGCGGTCGTCACGACGCTCGAAGGAACGGCCACCACGGTCACCACGGTCGTTCCGGTCGTCACGGCGGAAGCCGCCCCGGTCGTCACGACGCTCGAACGAACGCCCACCACGGTCACCACGGTCGTCACGACGCTCGAACGGACGCCCACCACGGTCGGCGAAGCGGTCACGGCCGTTGCCGGCGGTGCGCTCCGTCTTCTCCACGTCCCGCGCGCCGGACTGCTCGGGCAACGAGACCTCGGTCTCGGTCGCGGCGGCGGCCACCTCGGCCAGCACCGCCTCCGGGTCCTCGCCCCGTTCCCGCGCGGCCCTGGCGACCAGGCGGTCCGCCTCCCCGCGCAGTTCGGTGGCGCGGCGCTGGGCCCGCTCCAGCTCCTTGGTGAGCTGGGTGACCTCGCGCTCGGCCTGCTGCGCCGCGTTGCCCGCGGACTCGGCCTGGACCTCGGTCATCGACCGGGCGCCGGTGATCTCGGCGACCTCGGGGTCGAAGGCCGCGCCGCCCTGGACGATATGGCGCGTGGCGTCGACGCCCGCGTCCTCCATCAGCCGGAAGATCTGGCGGCGCTGGTGCGGCAGGGACAGGGAGACGACGGTGCCGGTGCGGCCGGCGCGGGCCGTACGGCCGGCGCGGTGCAGGTAGTCCTTGTGGTCACCGGCCGGGTCCACGTTCAGGACCAGGTCGATGCCGTCGACGTGGATGCCGCGGGCGGCGACGTCGGTGGCGACCAGGACGTTGACGTAGCCGTCCTTGAAGTCGGCCAGCGTGCGGGTGCGCGCGCCCTGGGTCATGCCGCCGTGCAGCGCGTCCGACTTCACACCGGCGTCGCGCAGCTGCTCCGCGATGCGGTCGGCGCCCAGCTGGGTGCGGACGAAGATGATGGTGCGGCCCTTGCGGGAGGCGATGGCCGCGGTGACCGGCGCCTTGTCCTTGGGCTTCACGACCAGGATGTGGTGCGACATGGTCGTCACCGCGCCCTGGGCGGCGTCGACCTCGTGGAGCGCCGGGTCCTTCAGGTACCGGTCGACGAGGGTCTTGATCTCGTTCTCCATGGTGGCGGAGAAGAGCATGCGCTGACCACCCGCGGGGACCTGGTCGAGCAGCTCGGTGACCTCGGGCAGGAAGCCCAGGTCGGACATCTGGTCGGCCTCGTCGATGACCGCGATCTGCACGTTCTCCAGGGAGCAGGCGCCGCGGTTGATGATGTCGCGCAGGCGGCCCGGGGTGGCGACCAGGACGTCGACGCCGCGCTCGAGGGCGTAGATCTGGTTGCCCATCGAGGTGCCGCCGCAGACGACCTTCATCTTCAGGCCGAGGACGTCGCCGTAGGGCTGGAGCGCGTCGGCGACCTGCATGGCCAGCTCGCGGGTCGGGGTGAGGATGACGGCGCGCGGCTTGTGCTTCTCGGTGCGGCCGCCGGACAGCGTGGCCAGGGCCGGCAGACCGAAGGAGAGGGTCTTGCCGGAACCGGTGCGGCCCCGGCCGAGGATGTCCTTGCCCGCCAGCGCGTCCGGGATGGTCGCGGCCTGGATCGGGAAGGGGGTGGTCACGCCGTTCTGCGCGAGCTTGCGCACGACACCCTCGGGCAGACCGAGGTCGGAGAACGTCGGCTCGGAAGCCTCGGGGGACTCGGGGGCCGCGGGGGCCGCGGAGGCCTCGACGGCCTCCGGCGCGCCCTCGGCACCCGCGACGCCCTCGGCGTTCTCGGGCACGACGACGTGGTCAGTAGTGATCATGGACATGCGAATGCGAAACCTTCCGGAGTCTCTCGTCGGCACGCGCCCGTCAACTCCGTGAATCGCGATTCGCAATATCGACCGCCTCGATGCGGTCCACCACGGCAAGGGGAGAGTACGCGCCACACGGCGCGCTCTGCGGTGGCGCCGGGCAAATGGGATCAAACGATCTACCACCATACGCACCCTCCACCCCCCAAGGCAAACCGGGTGGCACATGCCCAGCTCAGCGGCGCTCCGCCCAGGCCTACGCCGGTGCCCCGGCCGCCGGTGCCGGCTCCCGCTGCGCGAGCTGGGTCCCCGGCGGTTCGTGCGCCGACGAGGACGGCTCGGCCACCGTCGGCTCCGGCGTCGGGGAGGCGGGCGGCTCCTGGGTCGGCGTCGGCTCCGGCTCTGCCGTGCGGGTGGGCTGCGCCGGGGGCGTCCGGGTGGGCTCGGGCTCGTGGTTCCCGCCCTTCGGCGGCCGGGCCCCGGTCGGGTGCGCGCCGGGGGGAGCCGGGGAGGACGCGTCCTCGCCCTTCCCGCCCTCGCCGCCCTGCCCCGCGCCCTCTGCCTTGCCGTCTTCCTTGCCCTTGCCCTTGCCCCTGCCCTTCTTGCCCTTGCCGTGTTCCTCGTCGACGGCCGCGGCGCCGTACCCGGCGTTCCCGCCGGAGACCGCGGCGCCCTCCCCGGGCGCCTCGTCGCCCCGCTCCCCGGCGGAGTGCGACGGCCTGCCGCCCCCGCCTGACTCGTCGTCGCCGACGCTCATGCAGCCGGCGGCGGCGACGACGGCCATGGCCGTGACGGCCAGACGGACGGGTACGTACAAGGGGCGCACGGGCGGCCACCTCCGGGGTTCAAGGAGTCGCCGTGCCCAACTCCCGTCACCCACAAGAGGACACGCGCCCGGCGAGGCGGACTTGACCCGCGCGCGTCACCCGCATCCGGGCGCGTGCCCGCCCGCGCGGGCGTCACCTTCCGCCGGGATGTCGCCGAACACCTCAAGCAGGCGCGTGCCCGCACACGTGGGCGTCACCCGCATCCGGGCGCGTCGTCCGCCCGCGTGGACGTCATCCGTACCCGGGCGCGTCGCCCGCCCGCGTGGGCGTCACCCGTACCCGAGGGCGTGCAGCCGCGCGTCGTCGATCCCGAAGTGGTGGGCGATCTCGTGCACCACCGTCACCTCGGTCTCGGCCACGACGTCCGCCCGGGTGTCGCAGAACCGCAGTGTCGGCCCCCGGTAGACGGTGATCCGGTCCGGCAGCACACCCGCGTACCACTCCCCGCGCTCCGTCAGCGGCGTCCCCTCGTACAGTCCGAGCAGCTCGGGATCGTCCGTCGGCGGTTCGTCCTCGACGAACACCGCGACGTTGTCCATCAGCCGCGTCAGCTCCGGCGGGATCCGGTCCAGGGCCTCGGCGACCAGTTCCTCGAACTCCTCGCGCGTCATCTCCAGCACAGGCCCATTGTCGGGTACGACCGTGGAGTACGACCCGCATATCCGCCCCCGGCCTTGGGCATACGGGACCAATGGTCCGCGTCCCCGCCGCCGCACTGCACGCCCTGGCCGAGGTGATGAACCCCATCCGCAACGCCCCGCGCGCCCGCGCCCTCCGGTACCGCGCCTTCCGGTACCGCGCCCGCCCGACGTCCCCGCCCCCCGAACTCGCCGCCCGCTCGCACCCCTGGGCCCGTGCCGCCGGCCTCGTCGCCGTCGTCCTGCTCGGCGCCTGGCTGGGCCTGCTGGTAGTCGGCAACGTCCGGGCCCCGGTCGGCCCCATGAACACGACGATGACCCTGCGGCCCTCGCTCACCGGGGGTACGAAGATCAACGTGTCGCCGCTGGGCGCCCTCCAGCTCGACAGCCACGTCGCCCCGGTGCGCCTCGACGTCAACGTGGACCAGCTCGACCCCAACCGCGCCCAGGCCCTCGTCGACCACCCCGAACGCCTCTCCGGCCTCCAGGACGAGGTCGCCCACGACGTCGAACACGGCACGCTCGACCTCGCCCTCCGCTCCTGCGTCGCCGTCGTCACCGGCGCCACCGCGCTCGGCCTGGCCGTCTACCGCCGCCCCCGGCGCGCCCTCGCCGCGGGCGGACTCGCGCTCACCCTCCTGGTCGCCTCCGGCGGCACCGCGTACGCGACCTGGAACCCCGACTCCGTGCTGGAGCCGAAGTTCTCCGGCCTGCTCTCCTCCGCGCCCTCCCTCGTCGGCAACGCGCGCAGCATCGTGACCGAGTTCGACGTCTATCAGAAGGAACTGGCACGACTGGTGACAAACGTGACCAAGCTCTACGACGTCACGTCCACCCTCCCCGCCTACCAGCCCGACCCGACCACGATCCGCGTCCTGCACGTGTCGGACATCCACCTCAACCCGGCGGGCTGGAAGATCATCGCCTCGCTTGTGGCGCAGTACAAGGTGAACGTGATCGTCGACTCCGGCGACACGATGGACCACGGCACGGCGGCGGAGAACGGCTTCCTGGACCCGATCGAGGACCTCGGCGCCCCCTACGTCTGGGTCCGCGGCAACCACGACTCGCGCGGCACCCAGGAGTACCTGAAGCATCTGAAGAACGTGCACGTCCTGGACGACGGCCGGGCCCGGACCGTCGCGGGCCTGCGCTTCGCCGGCATGGGCGATCCGCAGTACACCCCGGACCGCTCCCGGGCGGACGGCGCCGAGGCCTCCCAGGAGCTGGCCGGCGCCCGCCTCGCCTCCGCCCTGCGCGACCAGAGCGCGGCCGGCACCCCCGTGGACGTGGCCGTCGCCCACGAGCCGTCGGCCGCCCGCGAGGTCGACGGGGACGTGCCGCTGGTGCTCGCCGGACACCTCCACCACGAGGACATGGAGGTGATGAAGTACGGCACCCGGCTGCGCGTCGAGGGCTCCACCGGCGGCAGCGGTCTGCGCGCGGTCGAGGGCAAGTACCCCGACCCCATCCAGGCGTCCATCCTCTACTTCGACCGGGACACCCGGCACCTGCAGGCCTGGGACGAGATCAAGCTGGGCGGCCTCGGCCTGACGACGGCAGAGGTCAGCCGCCACCTGCCCAAGGAGAACCAGCCGGGCGCGACGCCGTCCCCGTCGTCCACGCCGTCCCCGTCGTCCACGGCGACCCCGTCGCGCACGGCGCCCACGGCGCCCACAGCGACGCTGGTCGGCCCGTCCGGCTCCGCTTCCGGCACTCCGTGAACCGTTTTGGCGATCCGCCGCGCCGTCACCTATGCTTCTCTCGTCCCCGACGCGCCGTGAGGCGCCCCGGCGGGCCGATAGCCCTCATCGTCTAGCGGCCTAGGACGCCGCCCTTTCAAGGCGGTAGCACGGGTTCGAATCCCGTTGGGGGCACGTGTAATAATGTGTACGGATTTTTCGGACACAGCTTGGTCCTGTGGAGCAGTTTGGAGTGCTCGCCACCCTGTCAAGGTGGAGGCCGCGGGTTCAAATCCCGTCAGGACCGCTTGCAGTTCATTTCGGTGAACTGCGTGGCTGGGTAGCTCAGTTGGTACGAGCGATCGCCTGAAAAGCGATAGGTCGCCGGTTCGATCCCGGCCCCAGCCACAGTTCAGAAAACGTCCCGGACGGCATGCCGTCCGGGACGTTTTCTGTTACGTGCCCCGGCAAAGGCACGCCCCTGGCGGCAGCCGACTTCCAGGGCTTCGTGTGCTGACACGGTGCTGACACGTCAGCACCGCACCGCCGCGCACCTTGGTTGCCGAGCCCCTCCGGCTGCCGAACGGAACCCGTGCTGCTTCGGGAGCGCGGCCATGCCCGGCGATCTGATGGCGTTGCCGGCCGTCAGGCGCGCAGCAGGGTGATGGTGCGGCCGGAGGGCGTGGTCTGCTGGGAGAAGGTGGTGCGTTCGTGGACCGGGGCCGCCTGGGGACGGGTGTCGAAGACGACGAGAGTGCCCGTGGGCAGCTCCGTGCGGTCGAGGTAGTCGTCCAGCTGGGCGAGGCCCTCGGCCAGGGGGTCGGGGCGGCCCTGGCGCCACACCTTCAGCTCCAGCGCTTCGCGCTGCACGGTCCGCGAACCGTCGGCCCCGGCGTACGGCTGGCGGATCAGCAGATCGATCCGGCGGCGGCCCACCCCGTACTCCCGGTCGATGAAACCCGCACCGTTCACAATGCGATGCAGATACGCCATCATCACCAACTGCGCCGCCGCCTCCGGATAGGTCGAGCCGGTGGCCAGGATCTCGCTGTTCTCTCGCCAGAACTCGGCGAACGAGCTCAGCAGCTTGTCCACGTCGATCCGGCCGTCCGGCAGCCTAAAGCTGCTCGGGGCGTCGACCACCTGGGACACGCCCCGCACCGCACACCGGACTGTTCGGCCGCTTCGGCGAGCACCGGCGCCGCTTGGACGGACGGCGGGAAAAGGCAGCCAGGCAGGACACGGTGCCGGCCGTCACAGAACTACTCGGACTGTCGGGCTCGCTGGACGAGATCGAGGACCACCTGTGTCTGCGCCTGGGCACACTCCTCAGCGCGCAGCATCCCGGGCCGGAGGCCCGGCGGGAAGAAGATGTCGACCCGCTCCAGGCCTACAGCCCCGACCAGCTGCTGGACGCCCTCACCACGGAACTCGTCAGCAGGGCGCAGGCCGCCTCGGAAGCGGCAGACGGCCCGTCGTGCAACTCCGCCGACGGCGAAGAGACATCGGCCGCGGAGAACTTGTGGCAGCTGTTGGCGGCCCTGGCCAGGGTCTCTCCCCACCCCGTGTCCCAGGACCTCGTCCGCGCCGCCGACCGGCTGGCCTCCCGCCTCGGCCTCGACTCCTCCGGTGCCCTGGCCCGCGAGCCACGGGGTACCGCCCTGTGGTGCCGGGACGCGTACGGCAGCCGCTTCGCGATCACCGCGCCCTTCCCCGCGAGCGGTGACGTTCCGGACCGCTGGTACCTCTGGGACATCGACGTCTGCGCCACCGACGCGTTCACCGTCGACTCCGGATACCACGACAGCCCCGAGGCGGCACTGACCGCCTGGCGCGAGACCGCCGGGCGGGAAGCGACGCAGGACGCCGTACTCATCCCGGTGAACAACCCGCGTTTCGCCGCCCGGCTGCTGCCCGACCTGCCGGACTTCCTGCACCCCGGCGGTGAGAGTGAGGAGCAGTTCGCTGAGTTCCACCGCTGCCGCCGCCTGGCCCAGGAACTGACCAGCTCCCCCACACTCGACGGCCGGGCCGCGGAGGGCCCGAAACCTGGGAAGCACCACGTCGCCAAGGAGAAATGGATCTCGGAATTCCGCGCCTGGCGCGCCACGCACAGCCCAGGACAGCCGACCGTCCCGGACGACTACGCGCCGGCCGAGGGCGAACAACCGCCCACCGAACAGGACGTACTCGCGGAACTGGCCGACAGCTGGTCCGTGACCGATTTCCCCGAAGTCTCCTACGCCTGCTCCCCGCACCGGATCTCTTCGGTGACCACGCAGATCCTCGACTTCTACGACGACAACTTCGCCTCGGTCCTGGTACGTCTCCTTCCCGACCTCACCGGCTGGCTCACCGAGCGCACCGGGGTGCCCGCCGCCCTGGCCGACCGCAGCCGCGCCCGCGCCGAAGCCTGCACCCAGCGCAAGCACCCGAACCGCACCGAGGACGAGACAGGCATGTTGACACCCGTCCCCGAGTAACGCGCTGCTCGAATCACGCGTGCAATCTCGCTGACAGCCGTGCTGACACGTCAGCACAGGGCCCGGATCGAAGAGGATCGAGCCGGATACAGGAGGATGGAAACAGGGGTGTATATCCAGGTTTCCCGGCAGAGCCCCAGGTCAGTGAGGTAACGATTTCGGATTCGAATCCCGTTGGGGGCACGCAGTACATGTGCGACACTGTCGTACGAAGCTTGGTCCTGTGGAGCAGTTTGGAGTGCTCGCCACCCTGTCAAGGTGGAGGCCGCGGGTTCAAATCCCGTCAGGACCGCTGAGGTTTCACGTGAAACCTCGCGGCTGGGTAGCTCAGTTGGTACGAGCGATCGCCTGAAAAGCGATAGGTCGCCGGTTCGACCCCGGCCCCAGCCACCGCGATGAGAAGGCTCCGGACAGCATGCCGTCCGGAGCTTTCTCGCGTCTCCTGCGGGCAGCGCGCCAGTCGCCGGGGCCGCGTCCAGGTGCGAAACCCCGGGCCCAGAATCCGAACCCGGGGCTTCCTGGTTCTGCGCTGTTCGGTCCTGTGTGCCGGTTCGCCGCCGAGACCACCGCGTTGACGAGGGCCCTGGTGAGGTCGGTCTCGATACCGACGCCCCAGCACACCTCGCCCTCGACGAGGCATTCGGCGTAGACGCAGACAGTCTGCGCGGCGGCCGTGTCGAGGGGCTGGTTCACCGTTTCCAGGACGGACACGTGCCGTAGGGGTGCCAGGGCGGCGTTCAGGGCCTCGGGCAGGTCGGTGCCCGCACCGGTGAGGGTTCTGGGCCGGCCGGTGGCGTCCACGTCGAGGGTGAGGTGGCAGGTGCCGCCGGCCGTGGTGTCGATGTGGTGGTCACGGACCGAGATCCCGCCCCAGGGGGTGTCCTGTCGGCTGAGGTAGGTGTCGGAGAAGAGGAACCAGATGCGTTCCGGGGTCACCTCGCCGCCGTGCGCGTCCGTGTAGTTCTGGACGATCCGCGAGAACTCGATCTGTAGACGGCGGGGCAGGTCGATGTGGTGGTTGGTCTTCAGTACGTAGGCCACACCGCCCTTCCCGGACTGGGAGTTGACGCGGATCACCGCTTCGTACGAACGCCCGACGTCCTTCGGGTCGATCGGCAGGTACGGCACCTCCCAGGCGATGTCCGCCACCGGCCGGCCCAGGGCGGCGGCCTTCTCGTCGAGCGCCGCGAAGCCCTTGTTGACCGCGTCCTGGTGCGATCCGGAGAACGAGGTGTACACCAGGTCTCCGGCATAACCGGGTCGAAGCGGTCCTCATCTACCAGCAGGTGATCGCTCAGCACACGTCGGTCATCGCCATGGACACACAGGCGCCGGCGGTGCACCGGGGGCGGACAGCGGAGGACGGGCCGAGGGACCGGGTCGCATCCTGACACGTCGGGGGTGAGCCCCGGATCCGCGATCACCACGGCTGACCACCCCGTGCTGACGTGTCGGCACGGGGGCCGGATCCAGGCGGATCGGGCAGGACCCGGGGGACACAGACGGGGGCGGTTCGGCCCCGGACCCGGCCCCGGCAAAGACCCTGGTCTTCGGACCGGGGTCTGGTCGTAGACGGCCGCGGCAAAAGCGTTCGCCAGGATTTTCCCGGGGATGAGATCCTGGAAGCCGTATGTCTACGCACCCCGCTCCCTCCCTCGGCACCCTCGCCCCCCGGCTGACCGAGCTGTCACTGCGCGACGCGCACCGGCTCGGCCGCAGGCTCGAGGGTGCGCGGAAGATCCGTAAGCCGGAGGCCCGCGCCGCCGTTCTCGCCGAGATCGAGACGGAGGTGGCCAAGGCCGAACAGCGCGTCGGTGAACGCCGGGCGCGTGTGCCCGCCGTCACCTACCCCGAGCAGCTCCCGGTCAGCCAGAAGAAGGACGTGATCGCGGAGGCCATCCGTGATCACCAGGTCGTGATCGTCGCCGGTGAGACCGGCTCCGGCAAAACCACCCAGATCCCGAAGATCTGCGTCGAGCTGGGCCGTGGTGTCCGCGGCATGATCGGGCACACGCAGCCCCGCCGGATCGCCGCGCGCACCGTCGCCGAGCGGGTGGCGGACGAGCTGGGCACCCCGCTCGGGGAGACCGTCGGCTGGAAGGTCCGCTTCACCGACCAGGTGAACCCGGAGTCCACCTTCATCAAGCTGATGACGGACGGCATCCTGCTCGCCGAGATCCAGACCGACCGCGAGCTGCGCGCCTACGACACGATCATCATCGACGAGGCCCACGAGCGGTCCCTCAACATCGACTTCCTGCTGGGCTACCTCGCCCAGCTGCTGCCGAAGCGGCCCGACCTCAAGGTCGTCATCACCTCGGCGACCATCGACCCCGAGCGCTTCTCCCGGCACTTCGGCGACGCCCCGGTCATCGAGGTCAGCGGGCGGACGTACCCGGTGGAGGTGCGGTACCGGCCGCTGCTCGAGGAGGACGGCGACGACGCCGACCGGGACCAGATCACGGCGATCACCGACGCCGTCGAGGAGCTGATGGGCGAGGGCAAGGGCGACATCCTCGTCTTCCTCTCCGGCGAGCGGGAGATCCGGGACACGGCGGACGCGCTGGAGAAGAAGAAGTACCGGTTCACCGAAGTGCTGCCGCTGTACGCGCGGCTTTCGCACGCCGAGCAGCACCGCGTGTTCCAGCGGCACACCGGACGCAGGATCGTTCTGGCGACCAACGTCGCCGAGACCTCCCTCACCGTCCCCGGCATCAGGTACGTCATCGACCCCGGCTTCGCCCGCGTCTCCCGCTACAGCCACCGCACCAAGGTCCAGCGGCTGCCGATCGAGCCGATCTCGCAGGCCAGCGCCAACCAGCGCAAGGGCCGCTGCGGCCGTACGTCCGACGGCATCTGCATCCGGCTCTACAGCGAGGACGACTTCACCGCGCGCCCGGAGTTCACGGACGCGGAGGTCCTCCGCACGAACCTCGCCTCCGTCATCCTGCAGATGACCGCGGCCGGCCTCGGCGACATCGAGAAGTTCCCCTTCATCGACCCGCCGGACCACCGCAACATCCGCGACGGTGTGCAACTGCTCCAGGAGCTCGGCGCGCTCGACCCGGCGCAGAAGGACGTACGCAAGCGGCTGACCGACACCGGCCGCAAGCTGGCCCAGCTGCCGGTCGACCCGCGGCTGGCCCGGATGGTGCTGGAGGCCGACAGGAACGGCTGCGTCCGCGAGGTCATGGTCATAGCGGCGGCACTGTCCATCCAGGACCCCCGGGAACGCCCGGCGGAGAAGCAGGCCCAGGCCGACCAGCAGCACGCCCGCTTCAGGGACGAGAGCAGCGACTTCCTCGCGTTCCTCAACCTCTGGCGGTACGTGCGCGAGCAGCAGAAGGAGCGGGGCTCCTCGTCCTTCCGCCGGATGTGCAAGCAGGAGTACCTCAACTTCCTGCGCATCCGCGAGTGGCAGGACATCTACACGCAGCTGCGTACGGTCGCCAAGCAGATGGGCATCCATCTCAACGACGACGACCACGCCGCGCCCGACGACCGCGTGCACGTGTCGCTGCTGGCCGGGCTCCTCTCCCACGTCGGCATGAAGGACGTGAAGGACGCCGGCGGGGAGGGCGGGAGGAACACGGCGAAGAACGAGTACCTGGGTGCGCGCAGTGCCAGATTCGCGATCTTCCCCGGCTCGGCACTGTTCAAGAAGCCCCCGCGCTTCGTGATGTCGGCGGAACTGGTGGAGACCTCCCGGCTCTGGGCCCGCGTCAACGCGAAGATCGAGCCGGAGTGGGTGGAGCCGCTCGCCGGGCACCTCCTCAAGCGCACCTACAGCGAACCGCACTGGGAGAAGGACCAGGCGGCCGTGATGGCGTACGAGAAGGTCACGCTGTACGGCGTGCCGATCGTGGCGCAGCGCAAGGTGAACTACGGGCGGATCGACCCCGAGGTCAGCCGTGAGCTGTTCATCCGCAACGCCCTGGTGGAGGGCGACTGGCGTACGCACCACAAGTTCTTCGCGGACAACCGCCGGCTGCTGACCGAGGTCGAGGAACTGGAACACCGGGCCCGGCGCCGGGACATCCTGGTCGACGACGAGACGCTGTACGACTTCTACGACCAGCGGGTGCCCGAACACGTCGTCTCCGGCGCGCACTTCGACTCGTGGTGGAAGCACAAGCGGCACGAGCAGCCCGACTTCCTCGACTTCGAGCGCGAGATGCTCATCAACGAGAAGGCGGGGGCGGTCACCAAGGACGACTATCCGGACTCCTGGCGGCAGGGGCCGCTGAAGCTCCGGGTCACCTACCAGTTCGGGCCGGGCGCGGACGCCGACGGCGTCACCGTCCACGTGCCGCTCCAGGTCCTCAACCAGGTCACGGACGAGGGCTTCGACTGGCAGATCCCGGGCCTGCGCGAGCAGGTCGTCACCGAGCTGATCCGCTCCCTCCCCAAGCCGGTCCGCCGCAACTACGTACCGGCGCCGAACTACGCGCAGGCGTTCCTGGACCGTGCCGTGCCCCTTCGGGAGCCGCTGACGGTGACCATGGCGCGGGAACTGAAGCGCATGGTGGGAGTACCGTTCGACGCCGAGGACTTCGACTGGTCGAAGGTTCCCGACCATCTGCGGATCACGTTCCGGATCGTCGACGAGCGGCGCCGCAAGCTGGCCGAGGACAAGGACCTGGAGGCGCTCAAGCTCCGGCTGCGCCCCAAGGCGCGCGAGGCCCTCTCACAGGCCGCGGCGGCCACCGCGGAGCGCAGCGGCGGCGAGTCAGTGGAGCGCTCCGGGCTGACGGACTGGACGATCGGCACGCTGACCCGGGTCTTCGAGACGCGCCGGGCCGGTCAGCCGGTGAAGGCGTATCCGGCGCTGGTCGACGACGGAGCGGCGGCGAACACCGTCTCCGTACGTCTCTTCGACACCGAGGCCGAGCAGGCGCGGGCGATGTGGAAGGGCTCGCGCCGGCTGATCCTGCGCAACATCCCGGTCAATCCGGCGAAGTTCGCGTCCGAGAAACTGACCAACCAGCAGAAGCTGAACCTGTCCGCGAACCCGCACGGTTCGATCCAGGCGCTGTTCGACGACTGCGCCATGGCGGCGGCGGACAAGCTGATCGCCGACTTCGGCGGGCCGCCGTGGGACGAGGGGTCGTACCGGAGGCTCTACGACAAGGTCCGCGCGGAGATCGTCGACACGACCGTCCGCGCGGTGGGCCAGGTGCAACAGGTGCTGGCCGCCTGGCAGGCCTGTGAGCGCCGTCTGAAGTCCGTGCGCAGCCCCGCGCTGCTGGCCAACCTCCAGGACGTGCGGGGGCAGCTGGACGCGCTGGTGAAGCCGGGCTTCGTCACGGAGGCGGGGATCGGGCGGCTGCCGGACCTGATGCGCTACCTGGTCGCCGCGGACCGCCGGCTGCAGCAGATGCCGACCGGTGTCCAGCGCGACACGTCCCGCATGGAGAAGGTCCACGAGATGCGGGACGAGTACGCGTGGCTGCTGGAGCAGATGCCGCAGGGGCGCCCGGTGCCGCAGCAGGTGCTGGACGTCCGCTGGATGATCGAGGAGCTCCGGGTCAGCTATTTCGCGCACGCGCTGGGCACGGCGTACCCCGTCTCCGACAAGAGGATCGTGAAGGCCATCGACGCGCTCGTGCCGTGACGGGGCCCCTGCGGAGGGTGAGTTCGACCGGCGGCCCACCCTCCTGTAGAGTCTCTTCTCGCAGCGCAACGCACAAGAGGCGCCGCGAAACCTGGTCCTGTGGAGCAGTTTGGAGTGCTCGCCACCCTGTCAAGGTGGAGGCCGCGGGTTCAAATCCCGTCAGGACCGCGACAAAAGCCCCCGCACCGTTCGGTGCGGGGGCTTTTTCGTCGCGGCCCCACCGCAGTCCGTTCGGTCGCCGGCCGCCATCCCCCCAAGGCGCCCTCGATCGCGCTCTCTCCGGCCCAGTCGGCCCCACCCGCCCCAGAAGCCCTCAGCGCCCCTCTCACGGCCTTGACGGCGTCACATTCGCTCGGTACTCCAAAGACAGGGCACATCCCCCGTGTGGCCCCTGGAGGTGGCGTATGGCGGCATCGGTCAGGCACGAGACGCGGGCCCTGCTCCGCGCACATCTGTCGGCCGCGTCGTCGTTCGGTCATGTGACGCGCCACTGCCCGATCTGCCACCGGCTGTTGCGGCAGGCGCTGGACTCGCCGGCGCCACAGTCTCCGACAGGCCGTCAAGGGGGCGTCGAGGATGGGAGCGCGTCCACGGCGTGAACCACGCGGGCCCCAACACCCTTGCCACGCAGACCTTCTGAAGGCCAGGCCCCCATTAGCGCACCGGCGCCGGACCCAACAACCACCGTGCCGTGTGACGGGTGTCACCGTATGAGTTTTTGAAACCGTGGCATTTACGGCTCACCTACAACTGGTCAATTTAATATGTGCAATTGCACCGCCTGGCGCGGGTGTCCGCACAGCCGATCCGACACCCCTCCCCAGACTCCGACAAGCCCGCTCACAGAACCGTCCGACGGACCGCCGCCGGACACAGGACCGGACACAGAAAATCGCGCTGGACCCGGCGGAGTCCAGCGCGATCGACGACGCATCCCTGTTGGGGCAGGGACGGCGTCGCTTGGAGCTGTGGTCCAGGCGCCTCGGCAGGTTGGGGGACCTGCCGTTCTGCCCGGTTATTCGGTTGTTCAGGCCTCGCTGCGCTGCTGCGGAATGCCCGCGAGCAGAGCGCGGACCTCGGCTTCGCGGTAGCGGCGATGCCCGCCGAGCGTGCGGATCGACGTGAGCTTGCCGGCCTTCGCCCAGCGCGTGACCGTCTTCGGGTCGACGCGGAACATGGTGGCGACCTCAGCCGGGGTCAGCAGCGGCTCGGCATCAGGGGTGCGAGCGGTCATGAGCGGCCTCCTCGGGAGAACCGAACCTTCTCGGTTCATTCCTCTAAATTCTGCACCTTGGCCCGCGTTGCCCGAAATGGCGGACGCGAGTCGAGTCGGTTATAGGACGAACGGCTTGTCCTCGGCACTACAACTACACCATCTGTCCAGCCGCGTCGGCCAAACCGATGGAATTGCCCTCCCAGGTGTTCATCAGCGACGGAAGCCGATGGACCATGCCATAGCGGACAGTCACGCCCTTGTGACGATCAGTCACAGAGCGATCAGGGGTCACCCGACCTGGCATCAGACCCCCCAAAGCGTGCAATGCCGAGATTCCGCCCACAGTGCACCACAGCAGGACGGAAGGAGCCCTCCCCGGGCTCCTTGTCCTATTTTGGCATGAGGAGGGGGAAGCGGCGCAAGAGTGATGTACGTGCGGTCCGTCACGCTTGACGCATACGCCCGGATCGGGACCTACGTCCCTTGTCGACAAGAGATCAGGCCACACCGAACATGTGTCGGAGCGGAAGACGAAACCTCACATCGGGCGGTACGTCAAACGTCAGTTCGCGGACCGCCGGTCCCTGACCGCCCGCCAGCGCTCCACCAGCCGCCCGTACGCGGCCCCCGCGGCGGCCCCGTCGCCGTGGCGCAGCGCCTCGATCCCCTCGGCCACGTCCGCCGCGGAGTGGTCGGCCGCCAACTCCCCGGCAGGCAGGGCGTGCACCAGTCCGCCGTAGTCCAGCTCGACCAGGGAACGCGGGTGGAACTCCTCCAGCCAGCGGCCCACGTCGACCAGGCCGTCGATGAGCGGCCCCTCGTCCACGGCCTCCCGCAGGGTCCGCAGCCCCCGGGCCACCCGTCGGCGGGCCTGCACCATCGGGGTCCGGTAGCGCAGCACCGGCGCGGCCGTCCCCTCGCCGCCACCGCCCTCGTCGTACTCCCGCTCCTCGTCGGAGACCAGGACGAACCAGTTGATCGGCACCTGCCAGGTGGCCGTGCGGATCCAGGGACGGGCGTCCGGGTTGCGCTCCAGCCAGCGCTCGTAGTCCTGCCTGCTCTGACGCCGTACGACCGGTGGGATCAGGGCGTCCAGAACCGGTTCCGGGAAGTCCTCGGCCAGGTCCCCCAGCGCCTGCCAGCCGCGCAGCCGGGTCCGCCAGGGGCAGACGCAGACCACTCCGTCCACCTCCGTCACGAAGGCGTCGGCGCTCTCGTGCACCGGCACCGCGACGGGCGGGACGGGCAGCAGGTCGGCCAGGGAGCGGCGGAGCTCGTCCTGGCAGGAGGGCCGGTCCTGGCGGCGGGCGTACCGGGTCCAGTGGGCGCGTTCCTCGTCGGGGAAGGCCGCCAGCGGTTCGTACACGCGCAGGTACGCCGCGTACGGGACGATCACCGAGGACACCTTGGGCACGCCTGCTCCCTCCCCCGCGCACCGAGGCGAAAACCTGCGGAAACGGATCACGAACGCGCGGGAATCTCCGCGCATCGTCGCACGCCCGTACTCCGTGCGGAGGTGATCCTGGGCACTGTGCGGCGGGCGGGCACCGCCAGGCTCTAATCTCGTGCCACAGTCCCCGCCACCCGCACGGGGCCTGCCACCAACCGCCGCACCCGCACAGGAGTCACCACCGTGACCGACGCAACCGGCGCACCTGCTGATGTACTGCACACCCTGTTCCACTCGGACCAGGGGGGTCATGAGCAAGTCGTGCTCTGCCAGGACCGTGCCAGCGGTCTCAAGGCCGTCATCGCCATCCACTCCACCGCCCTGGGCCCCGCCCTCGGCGGCACCCGCTTCTACCCGTACGCGAGCGAGGCGGAGGCCGTCGCCGACGCGCTGAACCTCGCCCGCGGGATGTCGTACAAGAACGCCATGGCCGGTCTCGACCACGGCGGCGGCAAGGCCGTGATCATCGGCGACCCGGAGCAGGTCAAGAGCGAGGAACTCCTCCTCGCCTACGGCCGGTTCGTCGCCTCGCTCGGCGGCCGCTACGTCACCGCGTGCGACGTCGGCACCTACGTGGCCGACATGGACGTCGTGGCCCGCGAGTGCCGCTGGACGACCGGGCGCTCCCCCGAGAACGGCGGCGCGGGCGACTCGTCGGTGCTCACCTCCTTCGGCGTCTACCAGGGCATGCGGGCCGCCGCCCAGCACCTGTGGGGCGACCCGACGCTGCGCGACCGCACCGTCGGCATCACGGGCGTCGGCAAGGTCGGCCGCCACCTGGTCGAGCACCTGCTCGCGGAGGGCGCCCACGTGGTCGTCACCGACGTGCGCGAGGACGTGGTGCGGGGCATCACCGAGCGGCACCCTTCGGTGGTCGCCGTCGCCGACACCGACGCGCTGATCCGGGTGGAGAACCTGGACATCTACGCGCCCTGCGCGCTCGGCGGCGCGCTGAACGAGGACACCGTGCCGGCGCTGACCGCCAAGGTGGTGTGCGGCGCGGCCAACAACCAGCTCGCCCACCCGGGCGTGGAGAAGGACCTCGCCGACCGCGGGATCCTCTACGCGCCGGACTACGTGGTGAACGCGGGCGGTGTCGTCCAGGTCGCCGACGAGCTGCACGGCTTCGACTTCGACCGGTGCAGGGCGAAGGCCGCGAAGATCTACGACACCACGCTGGCCATATTCGCACGTGCGAAGGAGGACGGTATTCCGCCGGCCGCGGCGGCCGACCGGATCGCCGAGCAGCGGATGGCGGAGGCACGCACCCGGCGGTGACCGGCGTGATCCGGCGGTGACCGGGCAGGGGTCTTCGCAGGTTTGACCGGTACCCGTCGGGGGGGCAGTTGGAGAGAACTCTCACTTGTCCCGGCGGGTCGACCGTCGAAAGGTGGTTAAAATCGCCGTTGACCAGCGAGGACGGGGCACCTCGAGGGTCCTGGGCATGGCCACGTGCTGCGGGCGACGTACCGTATGGGCGTGGGCTCAGGTACCGTGGAAGCCCTACGGACCGGTCTCTTCGCGGAGAGCCCGTTCCGGACCATGAACGCGTGTCAAGACTCTGGGGCCGTCGAGCCCCGTCGTTGAGGGGGTCGAGCCATGGGGCGCGGCCGGGCCAAGGCCAAGCAGACGAAGGTCGCCCGCCAGCTGAAGTACAACAGCGGTGGGACTGATCTCTCCCGCCTGGCCGAGGAGCTGGGCGCATCGCCGTCGAATGCACAACCGCCTAACGGCGGGCCATTCGAGGACGATGAGCAGGACGATGACGTGTACGCAAAGTACGCCGACCTCTATGAGGACGACGCCGAGGACGAGGACGGCCAGTCCCCGTCTCAGCAGCGACGCGGCGCTTGACCTTGCACTGAACACCTTCCCGGTCGGTGACTCTGTCACCGACCGGGTTCTGTGCTACCCGCGGCGTCTCAGGCGGCGTAGTCGCCCACCAGGGCGGCGCCCGCCCGGTGCTCGCCCCGGCCGGTGATCTCGCCGGCCACCCAGGCGTCCACGCCGCGGTCGGCGAGGGCCGTCAGGGCCACGTCCGTCGATTCCTCGGGCACGATCGCGATCATGCCCACGCCCATGTTCAGGGTCTTCTCCAGCTCCAGGCGCTCGACCCGGCCGGTGTGGCCGACGAGGTCGAAGATCGCGCCCGGGGTCCAGGTGGAGCGGTCGACGACGGCGTGCAGCCCGTCGGGGATCACGCGGGCCAGGTTGGCCGCGAGTCCGCCGCCGGTGACATGGCTGAAGGCGTGGACCTCGGCGGTGCGCATGAGGGCCAGGCAGTCCAGGGAGTAGATCTTGGTGGGCTCCAGCAGCTCCTCGCCGAGCGTGCGGCCGAGGCCGTCGAGGTGCGCGTCCAGGGACAGGCCGCCCTCGTTCAGCAGGACGTGGCGGACGAGCGAGTACCCGTTCGAGT
The DNA here is from genome assembly GCF_043200575.1 of Streptomyces sp. NPDC048392. Taxonomy (NCBI): domain Bacteria; kingdom Bacillati; phylum Actinomycetota; class Actinomycetes; order Kitasatosporales; family Streptomycetaceae; genus Streptomyces; species Streptomyces sp. NPDC048392. The sequence continues at coordinate 9,048 of NZ_JBICYB010000030.1, read as the reverse complement.
GAAGCCCGGAGGACGCCATGGCGATCACCGCGTCACCCGTACGGATGCGGTCCGGGCCGAGCAGCCGGTCGGCCTCCACGACGCCCGTGCCGGCGCCGGCGACGTCGAAGTCGTCCGCGCCCAGCAGGCCGGGGTGCTCGGCCGTCTCGCCGCCCACCAGGGCGCACCCGGCCAGCACACAGCCCTCGGCGATGCCCTTGACGATCGCGGCGACCCGCTCCGGGTGGACCTTGCCGACGCAGATGTAGTCGGTCATGAAGAGCGGCTCGGCGCCGCACACCACGATGTCGTCCATGACCATGGCGACCAGGTCGTGGCCGATGGTGTCGTAGACACCGAGCTGCCGGGCGACGTCGACCTTGGTGCCGACGCCGTCGGTAGCGGAGGCCAGCAGGGGACGCTCGTAGTGCTTGAGGGCGGAGGCGTCGAACAGACCGGCGAAGCCGCCGAGGCCGCCGAGGACCTCGGGGCGCCGCGTCTTCTTGACCCATTCCTTCATGAGCTCGACGGCGCGGTCGCCCGCCTCGATGTCGACGCCGGCGGCTGCGTAGCTGGCACCAGTTGTGTCAGGCATGACGATGAGAACCTTCGTGTCGTACTGCGGGGAGGCCAGGGAGGCGGACGGCTACGGGCGACGGATGGCGTCGGCGGCGGCCGTGCCGGCGGGCCCGGCGGCCAGCTCGGTCTCCAGGAGCTGCTTGCCGAGCAGCTCGGGGTCGGGAAGCTCCATCGGGTACTCGCCGTCGAAGCAGGCGCGGCACAGGTCCGGCTTGGCGATGGTGGTCGCCTCGATCATGCCGTCGATGGAGATGTACGCCAGGGAGTCGGCGCCCATCGAGGTGCCGATCTCCTCGACGCTCATGCCGTTGGCGATGAGCTCGGCGCGGGTGGCGAAGTCGATGCCGAAGAAGCAGGGCCACTTCACGGGCGGGGACGAGATCCGGATGTGGATCTCGGCGGCACCGGCCTCACGGAGCATGCGGACCAGGGCACGCTGGGTGTTGCCGCGGACGATGGAGTCGTCCACGACGACCAGCCGCTTGCCCTTGATGACTTCCTTCAGAGGGTTCAGCTTGAGGCGGATGCCCAGCTGGCGGATGGTCTGTGAAGGCTGGATGAAGGTCCGGCCGACGTAGGCGTTCTTCACCAGGCCGTTGCCGAAGGGGATGCCGGAGGCCTCGGCGTAGCCGATCGCGGCAGGGGTGCCGGACTCCGGGGTCGCTATGACGAGGTCGGCCTCGGCGGGGGCCTCCTTCGCCAGCCTGCGGCCCATCTCGACACGCGAGAGATAGACGTTGCGGCCGGCGATGTCGGTGTCCGGTCGGGCCAGGTACACGTACTCGAAGACACAGCCCTTGGGCTTCGCTTCTGCGAATCGGGAAGTACGCAGGCCGTTCTCGTCGATGGCGACGAACTCGCCCGGCTCGATCTCGCGGACGTAGGAGGCGCCGCAGATGTCGAGGGCGGCGGACTCGGAGGCGACCACCCAGCCGCGTTCGAGGCGGCCGAGGACCAGCGGGCGGATGCCCTGCGGGTCCCGGGCGGCGTAGAGGGTGTGCTCGTCCATGAAGACGAGGGAGAAGGCGCCGCGGGCCTGGGACAGCACCTTGCCGGCCGCCTCCTCGATGTTCAGCGGCTTGCCGTCGTCGTCGACCTGGCCCGCGAGCAGGGCCGTGATCAGGTCGGTGTCGTTGGTCGCCGCGACCCGGGTGGAGCGGCCCTCCTGCTTGGGCAGGTCGGCGACCATCTCGGCGAGCTGGGCGGTGTTGACGAGGTTGCCGTTGTGCCCGAGCGCGAGGGAACCCTGCGCGGTGGCACGGAACGTCGGCTGGGCGTTCTCCCACACGGAGGCACCGGTGGTCGAGTAGCGGGCGTGACCGACCGCGATGTGACCCTGGAGCGAACCGAGCGAGGTCTCGTCGAAGACCTGGGAAACCAGGCCCATGTCCTTGAAGACGAGGATCTGGGAGCCGTTGCTGACCGCGATTCCCGCGGATTCCTGGCCCCGATGCTGGAGGGCGTAGAGCCCGAAGTACGTGAGCTTTGCGACCTCTTCGCCCGGAGCCCAGACACCGAAGACGCCGCAAGCGTCCTGGGGGCCCTTCTCGCCGGGAAGCAGATCGTGATTGAGTCGACCGTCACCACGTGGCACGCCTTTGAGTGTAGGCGAGACCGACCACTGGTCCGAATTGGGGATATCGGCTCCCCGGTGGATCACTGGTCGGCGTCAGCCCGGACCGTGGCGCCGTCTTCGCTGGTCAGCGTGATGGTTTCATGATCGATCCGGTAGGCGACCGGACCGGCGAGGAAGTCCGGTATCCGCTTCTCGGCGTCCATGAGTGAGCCTTCGCACATCATTCGGGTGGTGGACGGGGCGCCGAGGGTGATATGTCCGTCGCTGACGGTGGCCTCGGCGTCGACGTGGTTGCAGCGGAGGCGGTCGGAGACGGTCCTCGCGTCCCGGTCGAAGACGGGGTGGGCGCGGCCCTTGCGGCCCGGGGCGTCCACGGCCCACCCCTGCCGTACAGGGACGGGTCCTCGGATCCGCCGAGCCGCACGGTGTCGCCGTCGGCGGTGGTGAGGGTGAGCCGATCGCCCTCGTTCTCCGTGGTGGGCGAGCCGGTGGCGAGGGCGCGGGCGAGGGACTTCTCGAAGCCGGCGGGCGTCTTCTCGCGCGCCTTCTCGGTGAACATGGCGTCGCTCGGCCGGACGCGTTCGCCCTCGCCCTCGCCGTCGTCGGCGGCGGCGCGGGCGCCAAAGCTGTTGCAGTCGGTGCTGCCCACCGCCCCGCCGCCCTCGTCGATCCGTACTCGCGCCGCGTCCCGGGTCCCCGGTGGGTGGTGGGTGGTGGGTGGTGGACGGCGTCGACGGTGATGCCGTCGATGCTCCACCGGACGCCGGTGATCCGCTGTCCGTCCGCGCCCACGGAGCCGCTGCCGGCGTCGTCGTCCCGCTCGCCGCCGCAGACGGCGGCCGGCGGGACGAGCGCGGCGACGGCCGCCACGGTCAGGGGCGTGCCGCGCTGCCGCTTCTGCCCGCACACGCCGATTCGACGGAGCCGGGGAAGGTCCGGTTCCGCTCAGCTCAGCAGCGGCAGCAGGGCTCCGAGGTCGGCCCGCTCCCCGCTCGCGCTCACCTTGGCCTCGGTCACGGCGTCCGTCCAGGACAGCCGCCCGGCGGCCAGCCGGACCCAGGTCAGCGGGTCGGTCTCGACGACGCTGGGCGGGGTGCCGCGGGTGTGCCGGGGCCCTTCCCCGCACTGCACGACGGCGTACGGCGGGATCCGCACCTCCGTCGAGCCGCCGGGCGCCTTCACGGCGAGCGCGTCGGCCAGCAGCCGGGTCGCGGCGGCCAGCGCCTGACGGTCGTACGGGATGTCGAGGCCGGGCACCGCGGCGGTGAGGTCGTCGGTGTGCACGACCAGCTCGACGGTGCGGGTGACGACGTAGTCCGCCAACGGGAGCGCACCGGCGCCGGTGGGCAGCAGCCGGGACCCGGGGTGGGTGTCGAGCCGCTCGGTGAAGCGCCGCTCGGCCTCGGCGAGGTGGGCGTCGAGGCCGGGATGCTCGCCGGCCGGCCGGCGGGCGGTCCGGGCGACGGCGTCGGCGTCCGCGTCCGCGTCGGCGCCGATCGCGAACGGCCAGTCGAGCAGCCGGCCGTCCTGCCGCGCGGGCTCGGGCTCGTCGAGCAGCCGGTCCACGGCGGTCAGCACCCTCCCGGCGTGCGCGACCAGCTCCCGCACGGTCCGGTCCCCGAGCCGGGTGGGCAGCGCGAGCTGCTCGGGTGTGAGGGTGCGGGCGGCCGCCCGTACGTTGCCGAACTGGGCGAGGACGGCGGCGCGGGTGCGGGCGGGGTCGTAGGCGCGGGGGCGTTTCCTGGCCGGGGGCATGGGGCGAGCCTATGCGGGCGAGGTGGTCGGCGAGGGCGTCTCGATGGTCTCGCCGTTGCGCGGGACACCGATGCCGCGCCAGGTGAAGGGGACACCGCGCGCGGTGTCCGGGTCGGGTCCGTCCATCAGCTGGAAGTGCACGTGCGGCTCGGTGGAGTTGCCGGAGTTGCCGCACCGGGCGAGGACCTGGCCGGCGCGCACCCGGTCGCCCTCGCGGACCGCGAAGGAACCTCGCTGGACGTGGGCGTACAGGGCGTGGGTGCCGTCACCGAGGTCGAGGACTAGGTGGTTGCCGACGATGCGGCGGGCGCCTGCCATCTCCCGCGCCGAGCCCTCCAGGATCATCAGGTACAGCAGCGCGGGCAGCGAGTTGCGGCTCAGGTGGTCGCGCTGGCCGTCGTCGGCCCGTACGACCGTGCCGTCGGCCACCGCGAGGAGCGGGGCGCCGAACGCCGGGAAGTCGCGGCCACGCCGGGCGAGCGGCCACAGGGCGCGGAAGCCGGGGCGGGCGCCGGGCTCCGGCTCGGCCACGAGGTCGATGGCGAAGGTCTGGCCGTAGGCGTGGACTCCGTGGCTCGGGGTGCGGCTGGCCGGACTGTTCAGCGCGGACCAGCGGCCGGAGACGGGCGGGGCGACCTCGACGGGCTCGCGGGCCCTGCCGGACGCGTCCGGGGCGCCGCCGTTCCACCGGTTGACCACGGTGATCAGGAGGTAGGCGAGGGCCAGCGGCAGGAACACGCACCACCACGGATACCCCGGGTCGAAGAGGACGCCGACGGCCACCAGGGCGAGGAAGGCGAGTTGCAGCACCCGGAAGGTGATCATTGCGAGCTTGCGGACGGACATCGTTCCCCCTCGGTCGTGGTGTGCTCGGTCGTGGTCTGCTCGTGCCGCGGTGCGCTCCTGCCGTGTTTGGCTCGTGCCGTGTTGTGCTCGTGCCGTGTTGTGCTCGGTCGTGCTGTTCCCGGCGGCGGCGGTCCCGGCCGCGGCGGTCCCGGTCAGTTCCGGGCCGTCGACAGCGCGACCAGCAGCGGAACGACCCGTCCCGGCGGCACCTCGTGGCGGCCCCGGCCGGCCGGATGCAGCCAGCCGGCGCCGGTGAGCTGGCGCAGGTGGTGGTAGATCTGACCGGTCGTGCCCATCCCGTCCAGCTCGGCCAGCTCGGCCGCGGTGCGCCGACCGCCTAGGACCTCCCGCAGCAGCCGCAGCCGCACGGGATGCCCGAGCGCGGCGAACGCCTCGGCGGACTCGGCCCAGTCGGCGTCCATCAGGACCTCGGTCAGCGCACCGTGCTGCCAGTCGTACCGCTCCCCGGCCGGCAGCCGCACGGAGCCGGTGAACAGGACCCCGCCGTCCGCGGCCCCCAGCTCCGTGAGCTGGTCCTTCAGTCCCCGCAGGGCCCAGAAGTCACCCTCACCGGGGCGAGAAGCCGGCCGGTCACCGGCTTCTTCCAGTGCCGCCAGCCGCCGTTCGAGAGCGGCGACGCGTTGTTCCAGTTGCTCCACTCCATCGAGATTACGTAAGTACGTAATCTCGCGCAAGGGTGTTCCCCCGGGACATGCGAAAGGGCCGCCCGAACCCTCCGGGTGGCCCTTCCACGTCGAACCGCTGCTACGCGAGCAGCGCCGGGATCGTGCCCTCGTGAGCCTCGCGCAGCTCGGCCAGGGGCAGCGAGAACTCGCCCTGGACCTCCACCGCGTCGCCGTCCACCACGCCGATGCGGGTGACGGGCAGGCCGCGGGCGCCGCACATGTCGGTGAAGCGGAGCTCTTCCGAGCGCGGGACGGCGACGACCGCGCGGCCCGCCGACTCCGAGAACAGGAAGGTGAAGGCGTCGAGCCCGTCCGGTACGACCAGACGCGCGCCCCTGCCGCCCAGCAGCGCCGACTCGACGACCGCCTGGACCAGACCGCCGTCGGACAGGTCGTGCGCGGCGTCGATCATGCCGTCGCGGGAGGCGGAGATCAGGATCTCGCCGAGCAGGCGCTCGCGCTCCAGGTCGACCTCCGGGGGCAGACCGCCGAGGTGGTCGTGGATGACCTGAGACCAGGCCGAGCCGCCGAACTCCTCACGCGTGTCGCCGAGGAGGCAGAGCAGCTGGCCCTCCTCCCGGAAGCCGACCGGCGTGCGGCGGGCCACGTCGTCGATGACGCCCAGCACGGCCACCACGGGCGTGGGATGGATGGCCGCCTCGCCCGTCTGGTTGTAGAGCGAGACGTTGCCGCCGGTCACCGGGGTGCCGAGCTGCCGGCAGCCGTCGGCCAGGCCGCGCACGGCCTCCGCGAACTGCCACATCACCGCCGGGTCCTCGGGCGAGCCGAAGTTCAGGCAGTCGGAGACCGCGAGCGGCTTCGCGCCGGTCGTGGCCACGTTCCGGTAGGCCTCCGCCAGCGCCAGTTGCGCGCCCGTGTACGGGTCGAGCTTGGCGTAGCGGCCGTTGCCGTCCGTGGCGATGGCGACGCCGAGGCCGCTCTCCTCGTCCACGCGGATCATGCCCGAGTCCTCGGGCTGGGCGAGGACGGTGTTGCCCTGCACGAAGTGGTCGTACTGCTGGGTGATCCACTGCTTGGAGGCCTGGTTGGGCGAGCCGACCAGCCTCAGGACCTGGTCCTTCAGCTCGTCGGACGTCTGCGGCCGGGGCAGCTTGTTCGCGTCGTCGGCCTGGAGGGCGTCCTGCCAGTCCGGGCGGGCGTAGGGACGCTCGTAGACCGGGCCGTCGTGGGCGACGGTGCGCGGGTCGACGTCGACGATCTTGCCGCCGTGCCAGAAGATCTCCAGGCGGTCGCCGTCGGTGACCTCACCGATGACGGTGGCGATGACGTCCCACTTGTCGCAGATCTCGAGGAAGCGGTCGACCTTCTCCGGCTCGACCACCGCGCACATGCGCTCCTGCGACTCGCTCATGAGGATTTCCTCGGGCGAGAGCGTGGAGTCGCGCAGGGGCACGTCGTCCAGGGTGACGCGCATGCCGCCGGAGCCGTTCGACGCCAGCTCGCTCGTCGCGCAGGACAGGCCCGCCGCCCCGAGGTCCTGGATGCCGACGACCAGCTTCTCGGCGAACGCCTCCAGGGTGCACTCGATGAGGAGCTTCTCCTGGAAGGGGTCGCCGACCTGGACGGCCGGGCGCTTGGAGGGCTTGGCGTCGTCGAAGGTCTCGGAGGCCAGGATCGACGCGCCGCCGATGCCGTCGCCGCCCGTGCGAGCGCCGTACAGGATGACCTTGTTGCCCGCGCCCGACGCCTTCGCGAGGTGGATGTCCTCGTGCCGCATGACGCCGATGGCACCGGCGTTGACCAGCGGGTTGCCCTGGTAGCAGGCGTCGAAGACGACCTCGCCGCCGATGTTGGGCAGGCCCAGGCAGTTGCCGTACCCGCCGATGCCGGCGACGACGCCCGGCAGGACGCGCTTGGTGTCCGGGTGGTCCGCGGCGCCGAAGCGGAGCGGGTCCACGACGGCGACGGGACGGGCGCCCATCGCGATGATGTCGCGCACGATGCCGCCGACGCCCGTGGCCGCGCCCTGGTAGGGCTCCACGTAGGAGGGGTGGTTGTGCGACTCGACCTTGAAGGTGACCGCGTAGCCCTGGCCGACGTCGACGACACCGGCGTTCTCGCCGATACCGACGAGCATCGCCTCGGACTCGGGGGCCTTCTCGCCGAACTGGCGCAGGTGGACCTTGCTGCTCTTGTACGAGCAGTGCTCGGACCACATGACGGAGTACATGGCGAGCTCGGCGCCGGTGGGGCGGCGGCCGAGGATCTCCACCACCCGCTCGTACTCGTCCTTCTTGAGGCCCAGCTCGGCCCAGGGCAGCTCGACGTCGGGGGTCTCGGTCGCGTGCTCGACCGTGTCCAGGACCCTGGGGGCGGCCCGGAGGGCCTCGGTCGAGGGCGGCGGTGAGAGACGGGAGGGCGTCCGGCTCATGCGTTGACCAGCTTCTTGAGGATCGAGGTGAAGAACGGGAGGCCGTCGGTACGGCCCGTACCGATCAGCGGCTCGACGGCGTGCTCGGGATGCGGCATGAGACCGACGACGTTCCCGGCGGCGTTGGTGATGCCGGCGATGTCGTTGAGCGAGCCGTTGGGGTTCATGTCCAGGTAGCGGAAGGCCACCCGCCCCTCGGCCTCCAGCTCCTCCAGCGTCCGCCGGTCGGCGACGTAGCGGCCGTCCATGTTCTTCAGCGGGATGTGGATCTCCTGGCCGGCGGTGTAGTCGCTGGTCCAGGAGGTGCTCGCGTTCTCCACCCGCAGCTTCTGGTCGCGGCAGATGAAGTGCAGGTGGTCGTTGCCCAGCATGCCGCCCGGCAGCAGGTGGGCCTCCGTGAGGATCTGGAAGCCGTTGCAGATGCCCAGCACCGGCAGGCCCGCCTTCGCCTGGTCGATGACGGTGTCCATCACCGGCGAGAAGCGCGCGATGGCGCCGGCGCGCAGATAATCGCCGTACGAGAAACCGCCGCACAGCACCACGGCGTCGACCTGCTTGAGGTCCTTGTCCTTGTGCCAGAGAGCGACGGGTTCGGCTCCCGCGACGCGGATCGCGCGCTGCGTGTCCCGGTCGTCGAGACTGCCGGGGAAAGTGACGACGCCAATACGAGCGGTCACTTCGCGGCCTCCGCGACTGCCTCTACGGACTCGACCTTGACGGTGAAGTCCTCGATCACGGTGTTGGCGAGGAAGGATTCCGCAAGATCATGGATACGGGCGAGGGCGGCGTCGTCGACCGGCCCGTCCACTTCCAGTTCGAATCGCTTTCCCTGACGGACGTCCGAGATCCCTTCGAAACCCAGCCGCGGCAGTGCGCGCTGCACCGCCTGGCCCTGGGGGTCGAGGATCTCCGGCTTGAGCATGACGTCGACTACGACGCGTGCCACTGGCACTCCCGGTGTGTGGTGCTGAGCAGGTTCCTTCAGACTACCCGTACAAAATTTCTACGCGCGTAGTCTTGGAGGAAACTACGTGAGCCCTGTCACGATTCCGCATCGAGAGGGGTGCGTTCGCGAAAAGCTTGGGGAAAGATCCCGGCTGGGGCGCGGGCACCTATTGCGCGACGGACACGCCAAGAGATTTAGAGGTTGTCTCACGTGGTGTGATGCTCGTGCGGCATGATGTCGGTCGTGAGTGCTGATCTGTCGAAGCGGTTGGTTCCTGACGAACTCTGGT
>NZ_JBICYB010000029.1:0-87737 GCF_043200575.1 Streptomyces sp. NPDC048392 | reverse complement strand
CACCGCTTTGGTGCGGCGCGCGGCGCGGGGGGGCGGGGGGGGCGCCCCCCCCCCCCCCCCCCCCCCCCGCCGGGGGGGCCCCCCCCCCGCGGGGGGGGGGCCCCCCCCCCCCACTTCTGTTCTCTGACAACGTCCTGGCGTACCGGCTACGCGCCGACCTTCTGCTTCACCTGCGCCAGCGACGGGTTCGTCAGCGTCGAGCCGTCGGGGAAGAGCACGGTCGGCACCGTCTGATTTCCGCCATTCGCCTTCTCCACGAACGCGGCGGACTCCGGGTCCTGCTCGATGTTGACCTCGGTGTACGCGATGCCCTCGCGGTCCATCTGGCTCTTCAGCCGACGGCAGTAGCCGCACCACGTGGTGCTGTACATCGTCACAGTGCCCGGCATGTCTCTCGTGCTCCTTCGGCGACTCGGGAAGCGGCGGCTCGGGGATGAGGTCGCAGGAAGGGAACGTCCACGGCGGCGCCGCCATTCCCGCCGCGTGACGCCAGTCGCACCGGTACGACTATCGGTGCGCGCCTGTGGACAACCGACTCACCCGTCTCGCGAGACCTGGCAGCATGGCGGTGTGACAGCAGCAACGCACTCCACCCTCTTTCCGCAGGCACCGGACTCGGCCGACGCGGTGCTCGAAGGGCTCGACCCCGAGCAGCGCGAGGTGGCGACCGCCCTGCGCGGCCCGGTGTGCGTGCTGGCGGGAGCCGGCACGGGCAAGACCCGGGCGATCACCCACCGCATCGCCTACGGGGTGCGCGCCGGCATCCTCCACCCCTCCAGCGTGCTCGCCGTCACCTTCACCAACCGCGCGGCCGGGGAGATGCGCGGCCGGCTCCGCCAGCTCGGCGCATCCGGTGTCCAGGCCCGCACCTTCCACTCGGCGGCGCTGCGCCAGCTCCAGTACTTCTGGCCGAAAGCCATCGGTGGCTCCCTGCCCAGGCTCGTCGACCGCAAGGTCCAGCTCGTCGCCGACGCGGCCGCCGCCTGCCGCATCCGCCTCGACCGGGGCGAGCTGCGCGACGCCACCGCGGAGATCGAGTGGTCCAAGGTGACTCAGACCGTCCCCGCCGACTACGCCCTGGCGGCGGCCAAGGCCGGCCGTGAGGCGCCCCGCGACCCGGCGGAGATCGCCCAGCTCTACGCCGCCTACGAGGACCTCAAGCGCGCCCGCTCCGTCATCGACTTCGAGGACGTACTGCTGCTGACGGTGGCCGTCCTCCAGGACCGGCACGACGTCGCCGAGCAGGTCCGCGCCCAGTACCAGCACTTCGTGGTCGACGAGTACCAGGACGTCAGCCCCCTCCAGCAGCGTCTGCTGGAGCTGTGGCTGGGGGACCGCGACGATCTGTGCGTGGTCGGCGATGCCAGCCAGACGATCTATTCGTTCACGGGAGCAACCCCCGACCACCTGCTCGACTTCCGCGGCCGCCACCCCGGAGCCACCGTCGTCAAGCTGGTCCGCGATTACCGTTCCACCCCCCAGGTCGTCCACCTCGCCAACGGCCTGCTGGCGCAGGCCCGGGGCCGGGCCGCCGATCACCGTCTGGAGCTGGTCTCCCAGCGCCCCGCGGGCTCCGAGCCGGTCTACAGCGAGTACACCGACGAACCGACCGAGGCCGAGGGCGCGGCCCGCCGCATCCGTGAACTCATCGACTCGGGCGTCCCGGCAGCCGAGATCGCGATCCTGTTCCGTACCAACTCCCAGTCGGAGACCTACGAGCAGGCACTCGCCGACGCCGGTGTCCCGTACCAGCTGCGGGGCGCGGAGCGCTTCTTCGACCGCCCCGAGGTGCGCAAGGCCAACAGCGCGCTGCGGGCCGCGGCGCGCTTCGGCGGCAACGACTCCCTCCTCGACGACGTCGTCGACCTGCCCTCGCAGGTGCGCGCGGTGCTGTCCGGTGAAGGCTGGACGACCGAACCCCCGGCCGGGTCCGGTGCCGTCCGGGAGCGGTGGGAGTCGCTGGCCGCCCTGGTCGGCCTCGCCCAGGACTTCGCCACCGCCAGGGCGGGAGCCACGCTGAGCGACCTCGTCGTGGAACTCGACGAGCGGGCGGGCGCCCAGCACGCCCCGACGGTGCAGGGTGTCACCCTCGCCTCCCTGCACTCGGCCAAGGGCCTGGAGTGGGACGTCGTGTTCCTGGTGGGCGTCGCCGAGGGCATGATGCCGATCACCTACGCAAAGACCGACGAGCAGATCGAGGAGGAGCGTCGCCTTCTCTACGTCGGGGTCACCCGCGCGCGCGAACGCCTCCACCTGTCCTGGGCGCTGTCCCGGGCGCCCGGCGGCCGCCCGAGCCGCCGGCCAAGCCGCTTCCTGAAGGGGCTGCGGCCCGGTTCGGGTACGGCCGACGGGCGAGCGGCCGCCGGGGGCCCCGGAGGTGTGGAACGCGGGTTCGGAGGCGGCAGCGGTGGTAGTGGTGCCGCGGCCCCCGTGCCGAGACGGACCCAGCGGACGCCGGCCCGCTGCCGGGTCTGCGGGCGCACCCTCACCGAGGCCGGTGAGATGAAGCTGATGCGCTGCGAGGGCTGCCCGTCCGACATGGACGAGGGCGTCTACGAGCGGCTGCGCGAATGGCGGGCGGTGCAGGCGGGGCGCAGTGGACAGCCCGCGTTCTGCGTCTTCACCGACAAGACACTGATGGCGATCGCCGAGTCCGTCCCCGAGGACGAGCGTGAACTGGCCCGCATCCCGGGGGTCGGGGCGCGCAAGCTCAACCGCTACGGAGTCGACGTCCTGGCCATCTGCGCAGGCCAGGAGGGAGTGGGGCTTGACGAGGACGGCTGATACGAACTCGTCGAAAAAATAGTTTGCGCATGCCCCGGGGATCCCCATAGGTTCTTGGTCAGCGGGAGCAGCGGCCTTCCCGAAGGCCCTGAAACCGTGTTGTACTTGCATATCCGCGGACTGGTTCGTCCCAGTCCCCCGAGACGCCGAGAGGAGGCGAGCCCAGTGATCAGCATCAACTTCAGCTCCATCGTCAGCTCCACCGCCAAAATGACCGATCGCTCGGCCGTCTCCCCCTGCGCGCTCGGCGCTGCCAACTCGGGCACCGGTCTGTCCGGCATTCGTGCCGTGCGTCCGGCCGCCTTCGCTGCCGCCCCCGCGGGCCTTCCCGTCCGTGAGCGCAATGAGCGACCGACCAAGGCACTGGAAGCAGCAGTAGCGGCACAGGCGCAGGCCTATGCCTTTACCGCGACCGGTGCCGGACTCCGCAAGCAGACGACGCAGCACCACCTGATGTGGGCCTTCCGTGGGCCAGAACCCTGGAGTGATCCAGCCTGATCGCCGATCAGGCCGGCGCCTTCAGGGCCGCGGAACCCCACCCGGGATCCGCGGCCCTTCTGTTTGTCCCCGAACGGGGGACAACAGCACGAAGGAACCTCGGGACAAGAAAAGAACCCGGTACCAAGCCGCCACCCGGTCAACCGGCCGGAACGACCAGACGAGGAAGACCACCCGTGCAACTCGAAGCGCACGCCCCGTCCGTACCGCCTTCCGACACGATCCCCAAGCCCTGTTCCACGGAGGACTCCACCTTGACCCCGCTCACCGCGCTCACCGCGCTGGACGACGCCATCGAGAACCTCGGCGTGCCCGTCCCCTGCCGGTCCTACGACCCGGAGGTCTTCTTCGCCGAGTCGCCGGCGGACGTGGAGTACGCCAAGTCCCTCTGCCGCACCTGCCCGCTGGTCGAGGCCTGCCTCGCCGGTGCCAAGGAGCGGCGTGAGCCCTGGGGCGTCTGGGGTGGCGAGCTGTTCGTCCAGGGTGTCGTCGTCGCCCGGAAGCGGCCCCGCGGCCGCCCGCGCAAGAACCCGGTTTCGGCATGAACACCACAGGAACGATCGACCGCCCCCTCACGTACGACCCCCAGAAGCAGGCCCCGATGAAGCCGTCCACCCACGACATCGCAGGCTCCGCGCCTGAAGACTTCACCACCAGCGGCGCGAAGGACTCGCGTCAGAACAGGACCCGTGAGATGCAACTCATCCCAGAAGCCCTGGCCCGTGCGCATATGCACGATCGCCTGCACGAGGCGGAGCAGGAACGCCGGGCACTGAGCCTGGCGACCGCTCGCCGGATGCAGCGCCGGGCGGAGCGCGCCTCGATGCGTGCCCGGCGCGCGCTCGCCATGGCGGTCATGCAGTAACCGACACATCTGAAGAGGTGGTTTCCCGGCAGGGGAGACGAAGCTCTTCCCGTGGAGGCCGGTCCGTCGAAACGGACCGGCCTCCACGGCGTGTACGGCTCCGGTGGTTCACGCCTCCGCGGCCGTCTCCTCCGTCTCGTACTCGTCCTCGTCCTCTTCGACGGCCTCTTCTTCCGCCTCGTCCGTCTCCTCCACTGCCTCCTCGGGGAGGAACCCCACCAGCCACCCCTCCAGCTCGTCACGGAGCCGAACCGTCGCTCCCAGCTGGCACAGCACACCGATGGTGCTCAGGGTCACGCGGTGAATCAAAAGGTACGCCGGCGGCAGGTTGAGCTGCTTGGCCAGCTGATACGCGGGGGAGCGGGGATCCCCGATGCGAGCGGCCTGGCTCCGCATCCAGCCGCGGGTGAAGGTGAACGCGTCGACCCTGGCCGGCTCGATGATCGGCAGGAGGTAGTCAAGAACGGCGTCGGGGTCCAGCTCTATCGATTCCTTGACGAAGCCCTCCGTGCGCAGCATCTCGTAGACGGCCTCCGCCTCGCCGTCCAGCGTCATGCGCAAGGCTTCGCCGATGGGCTCGGGCAGGCCGCCCGGGAGGCGGTCGACCGTACCGAAGTCCAGGACGCCCAGGCGCCAGTCGTCCTCGCCCTCCGGCCCGCCGGGCAGCAGCCGGAAGTTGCCGGGGTGAGGGTCGGCGTGCAGAAGTCCGGTGCGCGCCGGACCGGAGAAGAGGAAGTGGGCCAGCAACTGACCGGCCCGGTCACGCTGTCCAGGCGTGCCCTTGCTGATGATCTCCGACATCGGGATGCCGTCGATCCACTCGGTGATCAGCACCTGCTCGCACTGATGGACGACGTCCGGCACCACGATGTCCGGGTCGTCCGTGAACACCTCGGCATGGGTCCGCTGGGCCTGCGCCTCCAGGTCGTAGTCGAGCTCCTCCGAGACGCGGTCCTTCAGTTCCGTGATCAATGGCTTGATGTCCATGCCGGGGACCAGCGGGCCGAGCAGGCGGGCGAAGCGGCTGAGCTGGTTCAGGTCGGACAGCAGCGCCTCGCCGGCGCCCGGGTACTGCACCTTGACCGCCACCTCGCGGCCGTCGTGCCACACCGCCCGGTGCACCTGACCGATCGAGGCAGCCGCGGCGGGCTTGTCCTCGAACTCCAGGAACAGATCCTGCCAGTCCTCCCCGACGCGCTCCGCGAGCACGGAGTGCACCGTGCGCGTCGGCATCGGAGGTGCCGCCTCCTGCAGTTTGGTCAGCGCCGCCCGATAGGGTCCGGCGACCTCCTCGGGCAGAGCCGACTCGAAGACGGACAGGGCCTGCCCGAACTTCATCGCCCCGCCCTTGAGCTCGCCCAACACCTTGAACAGCTGTTCCGCGGTGCGCTGCTGCAGCTGCTGGCCGACGATCTCCGCGGACTCGCCCACGATTCGCTTGCCGAGCCCCCAGGTGGCCCGCCCGGCGAAGCCGAGCGGGAGCGCGGCGAGCTTGGCGGTCCGGGTGACCGCCTTGCGCGGAAGATCAGACATGCGCCCTCCAAGTCCCAGCCGGCCGCGCCGGTTCCGCCTCGTGGCGTGTTTCCGGTGACGGCCCTTGCCCAGCCATTGTCGCGCGCCGCCCCCCGTACTCGGCGATGTGTTCCTGCTTACCTTTCCCAGCGGCTCCGCAGGAGCAGGCGGGGTGCGCCCGGACCGGCCGGGCGTGCCATCGCAGGCCGGGCAGCGAGACCTCCCAGCGCGCGCCGGTGCTCGAGGGAGCCCGGCCGTCCAGGAAGGAGAGCGCGTGAGCCGCCGCGAACCCGGCGACGGTGGTGGCGAGGGTGAGGTCGCAGGGCGGTACCCGGCGCTGCCGGCCGGAGCGCCACTGTGCCACCAGGCGCGGCCAGACCGGGTCCCGGTCGGTGCGGTGCGCCTGCAGACAGCTGGCGCACCCCGTGTCGCCGGGCAGGACGAGGGGGCCGACGACACCGGTCCCTTCCACGACACCGGCATACAGATGGGGCGTACCGGAGGCCATGAGGGATTCCGCGCCGACGGGGTCGGGTGTGTGCACCGCGACATCGTCCCGCGGGGCGATGACCACCAGGGAGAAAACCGGGGCGTCCCCCTCGGCCGGTGTCGTCGGGCTCCGCCGCGGCGGGCGGTCCGGGGCGGCCCGGCGGACGGCACGGCGGGCCGCCTCGTCCCGGCGGTCGCCCACGGACTCGGCTGGAAGGCCGCCCGGGGCGACGTCCCAGGGCTCGACGCGTCCGCCGTCGCGCACGTCGATCTCGCCGACGCCCGCGCCCGACAGCAGGCCGGCCAGTACCGCGCCCACCCGGCCCGCGCCCCTCACGCCGACCCGCAGGGCACGTCGGGCGGCGAGGTGTCTGATCGCGTCGCCCGGTTCGGAGGTGGTCAGTGACAGCGAGGCGAGGTCGGGGCGGAGCCGGTCGAGGACCTCCTTCTTCTCCCGCAGGGCGTCGGCGGCCGGTCCGCCGCCCCGGGAGTCGTCGAGCAGGCCCGCACGTGCCAGCCGCTCCACCAGCCGGTCCACATGCCCGTCCGGCAGGTCCATGCGGTGTCCCGCCTCACGCAGGAGCGCCGGCCCACGGGTGCCGTTGAGCAGTTCGAGGAAGCTGCCCGTCGCCGTGTCCACCGGTGCGAACGTGAGCGCGTGCGCCGGTGTCATCCCGAACTGCACCGTGTTCAGGTCGCGCCAGCCGCGCCTGAGCGCGGGTTTCACCATTGGATGCATGCCAAGTCCCCCGTAGGTGCTCGAAAGCTTTGAACGTCTCCGTGTGCCCGGCGGTGGTCGGTCGCGTCCCGGATCCTCGGCCGGTCGCGAATCCGCCGACGAGTGCCAGCATGCCCGGATGCGCGCTGGGACGTCGCAAGTTGTCCACAGGCGGTGGGTATTCGTCGTACGAATCAGTCGCGCATCCCCTGTGCATTCGGTCGTGTTTCCCGACCGAGAGGCGACGGATCGACACCGAAGCGTCCCGGAGCCGGGACTTCCCCGTGTGCAGCGGGTAACGTCGTGGCGTGTCCGCCGACCCACTGCACCGCGCCGGGGCGCCCCAGCGCACACCGACGAATCCGCCGCCGAGCGGCTCGGGGACGAGCGCGATCGAGGTGCGCAGGAGCACCAGGCGACGCCGGACGGTGTCCGCGTACCGCGAGGGCGATCGCACCGTCGTGCTGATCCCCGCCCGGATGTCCGAGGCGGAGGAGCAACGCTGGGTGAGCGTCATGCTGGACAAGCTGGCCGCCCAGGAGAGCAGACGCGTCCTCGGCGACGCCGAGCTGGCCGAGCGCGCGGAGCGGCTGTCGGGGCAGTACTTCGACGGCCGGGCCAGACCCACCTCGGTGCGCTGGGTCACCAATCAGAACACGCGCTGGGGCTCGTGCACCCCCTCCGAGGGGAGCATCCGGCTGTCGCACCGTCTTCAGGGCATGCCCGAGTACGTCGTCGACTACGTCCTCCTCCACGAACTGGCGCACCTGCTGGTCCCCGGACACGGGCCCGGGTTCTGGCGGCTGCTGGAGGCCTATCCGCGCACCGAGCGCGCCCGGGGCTACCTGGAGGGTGTGGTCGCCGCCGACCGGCTGCCGCACGTACCCGGCGCCCGCGACGAGTAGCGCGCGGCCCGGCGGGATGCCCGGGCCGGGTGTCCGGCACGGCCGCGCCCGGGTTTCGTACCGGGTCTGTACCGGACTTCCTCCGGTGTCGGTGTTTGCCGTTAGCCTGACGCGACGCACTCACATTCGGATGGGGGACGGTCGTAACGCATGGCCAGGGAATTCCAACGCGGCCACAAGGCCAGGATCAGTGACCTCACCGCGGGCACCGATCTGTACGTAGGCGTGCAGATCTCCGGCCCCGGGCTGAGCTTCGACATCAGCTGCTTCGGCCTCGACGCCGACGAGCGACTGTCGGACGACCGGTACTTCGTGTTCTTCAACCAACCCAAGACCCCCGAGGAGTCCATCCAGCTCCTGGGTGCGCAGGCGGGTGACACGGAGTCCTTCCGGGTCACCCTCGACCGCGTTCCGCAGCAGATCCGGAAGCTGTCCTTCACCGCGACGATCGACGGCGCGGGACAGATGTCGCAGGTCGGTCCCGGCTACATCCGGATCGTCGCGGGCGGCGAGGAGGTGGCCCGGTATCCGTTCAGCGGCGCGGAGTTCTCCACCGAGCGCGCCGTGATGCTGGGCGACTTCTATCTGAAGGACGTGTGGCGGTTCGCCGCGGTGGGACAGGGCTTCGACGGCGGGCTGGACGCACTGCTGAGGAACTTCGGCGGGGAGGTGGCCGAGGAGGAGGCAGCCGCTCCGCAGCAGGCGCAGCAGCCGCAGGGCGGCGCCACGCCGGGCTTCGCCCCGCCCGCCCAGGCATCCGCGCCGCCGGCCTTCGGCGCGCCCGCCGCCGCGCCGGCCCCCGCTCCCACCCCTGCGCCGCAGCCCGCGCAGCAGGGCTTCGCTCCGCCGCCCGCCGCTCCGCCGCCACCGGCTCCCGCTCCGGCGCCCGGGCCGGACGTGCACGCCGCGCCGACCATCGTCGCGCCCATGAACACGCCGCCCGGCGGCGCTCCGGTGCCGCCCCCCGCTCCGGCGCCCGCCCCCTACGGTCAGGTTCCCGGCCAGACCGCGCCGCCGCCCCCCGGCTACGGCCAGCCGCAGGCACCCCAGGCCCCCGCCCCACCGCCCGGTTACGGCCGGCCGACGGCGCCCGCGGGCTACGGGCAGCCCGCACCGCCTCCGGGCTACGGCCAGCCGACACCGCCCCCCGGCTACGGCCAGCAGGCTCCCCAGGACGCGGGGTACGGGGTGCCCGCGGCACCGCAGCAGGGCGCCGGCGTGACGGCGGCTCTCCAGCAGTTCCGGGAGACCGCGACCGGGCAGCGCTGGACGCAGCAGAACAAGAAGCTGGTCCGTGTCGACCTCGGAGCGGAAGGCCTGCCCGTGCTCGCCCGGCAGGGCAGCATGGTGCTCTACCAGGGCAAAGTCGACTTCAGCTACAAGGGTGCCGGATTCGCCGGCCGGGTCGTGGGCAACGCGACCGGTCAGGAGATGCAGCTGATGCGCTGTACCGGCAAGGGGCAGGTGTTCCTCGCGGAGAACTCCGCGATGCTCCACCCCATCGAGCTCCAGGGCGACGCCGTGTGCGTCTCCGCGGAGAACGTCCTCGCCTTCGACGAGAGCCTCCAGTACGAGGTCCGCCGCATCGAGGGGCACGGCATCCCGGGTGGCGCCCTGTTCACGATGCAGTTCCAGGGCACCGGCACGATCGTCGTGAAGACGCGCGGCGTGCCCGTGGTGCTGCCGGTCACCCCCACCACCTTCGCCGACTGCAACGCCGTGGTCGCCTGGTCCGCCGCCGCCCAGGTGGTCGTCTCCAGCCAGGTGCGGATGCGCCGCAACTCCTACGCGGGCGACACGGGCGAGAGCGTCAACCTGCAGTTCCGGGCGGCGCCCGGCAGCTTCGTCGTCGTCCAGCCGTACGAGATCTGAGGGAGAGCCCGAATGAACCAGCCGCTCGCGGGCTACGCTCCCGCACCCGTCACCGCCCGCATGGAGAACCACGGCAACCACATGCTGAAGGTCGCCATGCAGACCGGTAACGACCTCCTCGCGCGCGTGGGCTCGATGGTCGCCTACGAGGGCTTCGTCCAGTACGAGCCCAACCCGCCGGCCGTACGCCAGATCGCCCGCGACTGGGCCACCGGCGAGGGCGCGCCCCTGATGAAGTGCTCCGGCGACGGCCTGCTCTATCTCGCGGACTACGGCGCGAACGTCGTCGTCATCAACCTCAACGGCGACGGGATCTCCGTCAACGCCACCAACCTGCTCGCCTTCGACGCCCACCTGACCTGGGGCGTGGAGCGGGTCAAGGGCCTGGCGAAGTTCGCCGGCCAGGGTCTGTGGAACACGAAGATCTCCGGACAGGGCTGGGTCGCGCTCACCTCCCGGGGCAAGCCGATCGTCGTCGACTGCGGCGGTGGCGAGGACGAGACCTACGTCGACCCGGACGCACTCGTCGCCTGGTCCCCGAACCTGAAGGTGAAGGGCAAGCGCAGCTTCAAGGCGCAGTCGCTGATCGGCCGCGGCAGCGGCGAGGCCTTCCAGATGGCCTTCTCCGGTCAGGGCATCGTCGTCGTCCAGCCCAGCGAGGACAGCACCGACCGCCTCCGGGTCCGGGGCTGAGGGGGAGCCAGAACATCATGCAGAGCCCGCTTTTCGCCTACAACGACCAGCAGACCCAGGAAGCCTGGAGTCTGCAGAACAAGCACATGCTCCGCGTCGCTCTCCAGGGCCACGACGACGTGCTCGCCCGCAAGGGCACGATGGTCGCCTACCAGGGGCTCGTCGAATTCGACGCCGAGTACCGGAGCAACAACCAGTCACGCGCCCGCGCGCGCACGGGGGAGGGCCTGGACCTGATGCGCTGCCACGGGCAGGGCACGGTCTTCTTCTCCAACCTCGCCCAGTGCATCCACGTGGTCGACGTCGATCAGGACGGCCTCACCGTCGACAGCAGCTACGTGCTGGCGATGGACTCCTCCCTGCACCACGAGGTCATCGCGGTGGACAGCCTGTACGGCATCTCCGGCTCGGGGAAGTACCAGCTCAACATCACCGGCCGGGGCAAGGTCGCGCTGATGACCTCGGGCTCCCCGCTGTTCATGCAGGTGACGCCCGACAAGTACGTCAACTGCGACGCCGACGCGATCGTCGCCTGGTCCACCGGTCTGCGCGTGCAGATGCAGGCCCAGACGCACTCCTCCGGGGTGTGGCGGCGCCGCGGCAACACCGGCGAGGGCTGGGAGCTGAGCTTCATGGGCAGCGGCTTCGCACTCGTCCAGCCCAGCGAGCTGCTGCCGCCGCAGAACGCCCAGGTCGGCCAGGGCGTCGCCGCGCAGTACGGCATGGGCCAGCACGGGGCCCGCGGGCAGAACCAGGGCAACGTCTGGAGCTGAGTACGGCGCACCGTCCGGTAAGGGGTGAGCGCGACGCGGTCACCCCTTACCGGCTCAGAGCCGGGCGAGGCTCGCCTCCAGGAGGCGTACGACCGAGCCGTCGGCCACGTCGGCGACCTCGGCGTACGGGAACCATCGCAGGTCGAGGGACTCGTCGCTGATCGTCTCCACGGCCCCGGAGGGGGCCACCGCCACGTACTGGACGTCCAGGTGCCAGGCGCAGGGCGTGTGATGGCGGTCCAGTCGCACCGGGCCGCCCGGAGCGAGGGACAGGCCCTGGATGCCCGACTCCTCGGTCGCCTCGCGCAGGGCCGCCCTCGCCAGCGTCTCGTCGGCCGGCTCGCAGTGGCCGCCCATCTGCAGCCACCTGCGCATCTTCTTGTGAAGGGTGAGCAGGACCCGCTCACGGGACGGGTCGACCACCAGAGCGCTCGCCGTGATGTGCCCTTCCCCGCAGGCCTTCCACAGACCGTCGGGGTGCGCCGCCAGATGGTCCAGGTAGACCTGACGCAGCTCGTCCTGGCCCCGGTAGTCCTTCAGGACCAGGAGCGCGTCGTCGTGGAGGCTCACTCGGCGTCGTCACCCTTGCCGTCGGCCCCGCCCTCACCCTTGTCGTCCTCGTCCCGGGACTTGGACTTCTCCTCCGACCTGTCCCCGGACTTCTTGTTCAGGTCGGGCTTGCCGGCCGCCTCGCCGAGCATCTTGTCCAGCTCGGAGAAGTCGAGCTGCTCGCGGTGCACGAAGCCGTCCGGGTCGTCCAGGTCGGTCGCGGTCGGCAGCATGTCCGGGTGGGCCCACAGGCCGTCCCGGCCGTCGACACCGCGTGCGTTCGTGAGGGACGCCCACAGGCGCGAGGCGTCGCGCAGTCGGCGCGGGCGCAGCTCCAGGCCGATCAGGGTGGCGAAGGTCTGCTCCGCGGGACCGCCCGAGGCGCGACGGCGGCGCAGCGTCTCGCGCAGCGCGTCGGCGGAGGACAGGCGCGGCTTGGCGGCGGTGTGCACCACCGCGTCCACCCAGCCCTCGACGAGCGCCAGAGCCGTCTCCAGACGGGCCAGGGCCGCCTTCTGCTCGGGGGTGTCCTCCGGCTGGAACATGCCCTGCTGGAGAGCTTCCTGCAGCTGCTCGGGATTCTGCGGGTCGAACTGGCCGACCACGTCCTCCAGCTTGGCCGTGTCGACCTTGATCCCGCGGGCGTAGCCGTCGACCGCACCGAACAGGTGCGAGCGCAGCCAGGGCACGTGCGCGAAGAGGCGCTGGTGGGCGGCCTCGCGCAGGGCGAGGTACAGCCGTACCTCCTCCTGCGGCACGCCGAGGTCCCTGCCGAACGACTCGATGTTCGCCGGCAGCAGCGCGGCCTTGCCGGCCGGGCCGAGCGGCAGGCCCACGTCGGTCGAGCCGACGACCTCGCCGGCGAGCACGCCGACGGCCTGCCCGATCTGCGTGCCGAACATGGCGCCGCCCATGGACCGCATCATGCCGATCAGCGGGCCGGCCATGGCCTGCATCTCCTCGGGAAGCACGTCGCCCATGGCGTTTCCGACGCGCTCGGCGACCGGGTCGACCAGCTCGCGCCAGGCCGGCAGGGTCGCCTCGACCCACTCCGCGCGGCTCCAGGCCACCGCGGTGCCCGCGCCCGACGGCAGGGCGGTCGCGTCATCCAGCCACAGGTCGGCCAGGCGCACGGCCTCCTGGACGGCATTGCGCTCGGCGGGACCGACGCTGGCGTCCTTACGGCCGTCCGGCGTGCCCTGGGAGACCGTCTGGCGGGCGATCTGCTTGGCCATGTCCCAGTTCACCGGGCCGCCCTCGTAGGAGAGCATCTGGCCCAGCTGCTGGAAAGCGGCGCCCAGGTCGTTGGGGTTCATGGAACCGAACATGGCAGCGAACGGGTTGTCCGCACCGGGGCCGCCAAGGCCTCCGGCTCCGGACATCCCGGAACCGAACGGGTTGGCCGGTCCCTGACCACCGCCGCTCTGCTGGTCC
The DNA here is from genome assembly GCF_043200575.1 of Streptomyces sp. NPDC048392. Lineage (NCBI taxonomy): Bacteria > Bacillati > Actinomycetota > Actinomycetes > Kitasatosporales > Streptomycetaceae > Streptomyces > Streptomyces sp. NPDC048392. The sequence goes on along the minus strand of NZ_JBICYB010000029.1, from coordinate 74,645 downwards.
TTCTTCTTGCCCTCGTCGCCGTCGTCCGGCTCCTCCGGCGGAAGGCCGAATCCGAATGGGGTGTCACTCACGGGGTTCCTCGGCTGGTAGGGCCGCCGGTTCTTTCCGGCGGCACGGCTGCCCGACTTCACCACCCAGCGTAGACACCCGGAGCCGTTCGGGCCTCGGTGCTTCGCCGACTGACGGCCTGCGGCAGGATGGATGCCACCTGGTACGTACGCGACGCTCGCGCCCGTACTGAAGACAACCGCTGGAGACGCCCGGTGAGTTCCCCAGATCCGCAGGTTCGCGCAGCGCGAAACCAGTCAACCAGTTCCGCACGCCCCGGCGCGCGCGGACCCGTCGTGGCGGTCACCGGTGCCGCGTCCGGGGTCGGGGCGCTGCTCACCGCGCGGCTCGCCGCATCCGACGAGGTCAGACAGGTCGTGGCCATCGACGAACGGCGCGGTGCGTGCGAGGCGGCCCAGTGGCAGATCCTGGACGTCCGGGACCCGGCCATCGCGGAGAAACTCCGTGGTGCGGACGTCGTGGTGCACCTGGCGCTCGACCTCGACCTGGAGACCGACGCGGCCGCCCGGACGGCTTACAACGTCCGGGGGACCCAGACCGTCCTGACCGCCGCCGCGGCGGCCGGCGTGCACCGGGTCGTGCTGTGCACCTCCGCGATGGTCTACGGCGCCCTCCCGGACAACGAGCTGCCGCTGTCCGAGGACGCCGAGCTGCGCGCCACGGCCGAGGCCACGGGTGTCGGGGACCTGCTCGAGATCGAGCGGCTCGGCCGGCGCGCGCCCCGGGCGCACCCCGGCCTGAACGTGACCGTCGTCCGGCCCGCCGTGCTGGTCGGCGGCATGGACACCGCGCTGACCAGGTACTTCGAGTCGCCCCGGCTGCTCGTCGTCGCCGGATCGCGGCCGGCCTGGCAGTTCTGCCACGTCGACGACCTGTGCAGCGCACTGGAGTACGCCGTCCTGGAGAAGGCCGACGGTGAGCTGGCCGTCGGCTGCGACGGCTGGCTGGAGCAGGAGGAGGTCGAGGAGCTCAGCGGCACCCGGCGCATGGAACTGCCCTCCGCGGTGGCGCTCGGCGCGGCGGCCCGGCTGCACCGGATCGGGCTGACGCCCTCGCCGGCCGGGGACCTGGCGTACACGATGTACCCCTGGGTCGTGAGCGGCAGTCGGCTGCACGACGCCGGATGGCGGCCCACGTACACGAACGAGGAGGTGCTCGTTGAGCTGCTCGAGGAGGTCTCGGGGCGGCACACGGTCGCCGGGCGGCGCCTCGGGCGCAAGGACGCGACGGCGGCGGGAGCGGCGGGCGCGACGGTGGCGCTGCTGGGCGCGGCGGCGGTGGTGCGGCGGGCGCGGAAGGCCCGGCGGCGCATCTGAGGTGGGCCCGCCCCCCGCCGGGTCGGACTCCGCAGGGGGCTTCGACGTCGTACGCGCGCGTGCCGGGTGATCACGCTGTTCCGCGTCGTCCGTGGCGTGGGGCACGATGGACGCATGGCAACCACGAACGACCACCCCGGTGAGCTGGCCGCAGCGGACCCCGTCAAGCTGATCGGCATCCGCGAGACGCCCCTGTCCGTGGACGAGGTCTTCCGTGCGGTCGGAGACGACGCGGCCGGCGGGACGGCGCTGTTCGTGGGGACCGTGCGCAACCACGACGGGGGCACCGACGTCGACCGGCTCGGATACTCGTGCCACCCGAGCGCCGAGGCCGAGATGCGGCGGATCGCCGGGAAGGTCGTCGCGGCGTACCCCGTTCGGGCCCTGGCGGCGCTGCACCGTGTGGGGGATCTGGAGGTCGGGGATCTCGCCGTGGTCGTCGCCGTGTCCTGCCCGCACCGGGGCGAGGCCTTCGACGCCTGCCGGAAGCTGATCGACGACCTGAAGCACGAGGTGCCCATCTGGAAGCACCAGTCGTTCTCCGACGGCACCGAGGAATGGGTGGGCGCGTAACGCCGTGCCCGTACTCGCCCGTACCCCGGGTTGCGTAACCCGCCCCCCGGCGTGAGCGTTGTCACTGCGGATGGTTAATCTGCTGATCAGTCAGTCGCGGACACTCATGGGGTTGGGAGGTCGGCATGGCAGTGCTTGCCTGGTTGCTGATTCCGCTGGTGGCCGCTGTCGGTGCGGGCCTGTGGGGAAGCTGGGCCAACCGGACCCGCAGGGTACGGAGCGACGGTCCCGAACTGGACGGATACGCCCGGTTCCGTGAGGCCATGGAGAAGCCCCGCACCGGTGGCTGACGGGGCGCCGCCCTGACGGTGTTCCGACAGCCGCGTCCCGTACTGTCGTGCCATGCCACGCCGCACCGCGACGATGCTCGCCTCCACCCTGATGCTGATCGCGCTCCTGTGCGCGGGTGTCTACCTCCCCGTGCCGTACTCGGAGATGTCACCCGGGCCGACGGTGAACACCCTCGGGGACCACGACGGCGAGCCGGTGCTGCAGATCTCCGGTCACAAGACCTACGAGGCGAGCGGTCATCTGAACATGACCACCGTCCGGGTCACCAGCGCCGAGTACAGGATGAACCTCGTCGAGGCCGTGTACGGCTGGCTGGCGCACGACGACAGCGTGGTGCCGCACGAGACCCTCTACCCGGACGGCAAGACCGAGGAAGAGGCCACCCAGGAGAACGCGGAGGAGTTCAGCCAGTCCCAGGAGAGCGCGAAGGTCGCCGCCCTGAAGGAGCTCGACGTCCCGGTGAAGTCCTGGGTGGTGGTCTCCACCGTGGTCAAAAACTCCCCGTCACAGGGCAGGCTGCACGCCGGTGACGTGATCAAGGCCGTGGACGGCACGGCCGTCAAGAAGCCCGCCGACGTCGCCGACCTGGTGACCAGGCACGAGCCCGGCGAGGACGCCGTCTTCACCATCGTGCCCGCCAAGGAGCAGGCCGCCGCCGAGAAGGCGGGCCGGACGCCGACGACGACGAAGAAGGTCACGATCACCACCGAGACCTCCGACGACGCCGGCGAGAAGCGCGCCATCGTCGGGATCTCCGCCGGGACCGATCACACGTTCCCGTTCTCCATCGACATCAAACTGGCCGACGTCGGCGGCCCGAGCGCCGGTCTGATGTTCGCCCTGGGCATCTACGACAAGCTCACCCCGGGCGACCTCACCGGCGGCGAGTTCGTCGCCGGCACCGGGACGATCGACGACAACGGCAAGGTCGGGCCGATCGGCGGCATCGGCATGAAGACCATCGGCGCCCGGGACAAGGGCGCCCAGTACTTCCTGACGCCCGCCGAGAACTGCGCGACAGCCGCCGAGGACACTCCCGACGGGCTCACCCTCGTGAAGGTCGACACCATCGACGACGCCCTCGGCGCGCTGGAGGACCTCCGCTCCGGGAAGGCCGCCGACCTGCCGACGTGCACCAAGGGGTAGCCTTCCCGCGCGGTCGTCCGGCGGTCCTACTCCTCGAAGGTCGCCGTCAGCGCCTCGGCCAGACCCGGCACCAGGTCGGAGCCGGTGAGGACCTCCGTGGCGGTGTCCTTCTCCCGCAGCCGCAGGGCCGAGTCCCGGGCGCCGTCGCGCAGGACCGCGACCGTCATGCGGACCTCCTGACGGTCCGGGTGCTCCGCCACCCACTGCGCCAGCTTCGTCTCGTTCAGGCCCGGAGGCACCTGGGCCTCGGCGGAGGGCGGCAGCATCAGACGCTCCACGACGAGCGCGCAGCCGACCACCGCGTCGGGCCAGGCGATGGTGCCCAGGAACTCGTCGAGCGCCTGGTCCGTTGGAATCTCGTCCTGCTCGATCGGGGTCAGGCCGGAGGTCTCCGGCTCGTCCCGCAGACCGAGCCGGTCCGCGAGTGAGGGCTGATCGGTCCTCAGGCGTGCGGTGTCGACGAGTGCGAAGAGGCGTGCGGGCTGGTCCCAGCCGAGGCCGGAGACGTACTCGTCGATCTCGAGTACGGCCCGGGTGAGGGGACTCGCTGCCATGGGGGTGTTGGACATGGTCACAATCCTGCCTCGTTCATGGCCCGAATCGGGAACCGAGTAAACGATGAGTAAGTTGCATAAGTGTGGGCCCCCGATCTCGGGGGCGCACGGGGGGCCCGCGAACCCGAGGGCCTGACGGATCAACAGCGAACTTCGAGGTGCGCACCTTGGCTTTCCAGATGCCGGACCGCGGCGGAGGCCCCCCGACGGGGCCGCGGATCAGAGTGGGCCGCCCGTCCCGGCGTGTCCGAACCCTGCTGCTGACACTTGGTGTCCTAGCCGTGCTCGCCATGGCGTTCACCATGTTCGCGGGATTCTGGACGGACTGGCTGTGGTATCGGTCGGTCCACTACTCGTCGGTGTTCACGACGACCCTGTGGACCAAGATCGGACTCTTCTTCGTCTTCGGGCTGCTGATGGCACTCGCCGTCGGGTTCAACATCTGGTTGGCCCACCGACTGCGGCCACCGCTGAGCGCCATGTCGATGGAGCAGCAGAACCTCGACCGGTACCGCATGGGCATCGCCCCGTACAAGAAGTGGCTGCTGCTCGGCATCACCGCCCTGGTCGGACTGATCGCTGGCGCCTCGGCGTCCGGTCAGTGGCGGACCTGGCTGATGTGGGTCAACGGCGTGCCCTTCGGACAGAAGGACCCCCAGTTCAAGCTGGACGTCTCCTTCTACGCCTTCGACCTGCCCTGGTACCGGTTCCTGCTCGGCTTCGGCTTCGCAGCCGTGATCATCTCCGTGATCGCCGCCGCGCTCACCCACTACCTCTACGGCGGCCTGCGCGTCACCAGCCCGGGTGCGCGCGCCACGGCCGCCGCGACCGGGCACCTGTCGGTGCTCATCGGCGTCTTCGTCGCCCTCAAGGCGGTCGCCTACTGGCTCGACCGGTACGGGCTGGCGGTGAAGTCCAGCGACTTCAAGGCGACCGACAACTGGACCGGTCTCAGGTACGTCGACGCCAACGCCTACCTGCCGGCCAAGACGATCCTGTTCTGCATCGCCGTCATCTGCGCACTGCTCTTCTTCGCCACCCTGTGGCGGCGTACCTGGCAGCTGCCCGTGATCGGCTTCGGCCTGATGGTGCTCTCCGCCATCCTCATCGGCGGCCTGTACCCGGCGCTCGTCCAGAAGTTCCAGGTCCAGCCGAACGAGCAGGCCAAGGAAGCGCCGTACGTCGAGAAGAACCTCACCGCCACGCGCGAGGCGTACGGCATCCAGGGCACCCAGGTCACCGAGTACCCGGGCACCAGCGAGACCAAGGACAAGACCAAGCTCCGTGACGACGTGGACGCCGCGGCGTCCATCCGCATCATGGACCCGAACATCATCTCGCCGACGTTCCAGCAGCTCCAGCAGATGCGTAACTACTACGCGTTCCCGACCAACCTGGACGTCGACCGCTACGCCAGGGACGGCAAGGACCAGGACACGGTCATCGGTCTGCGCGAGCTGAACCTGGCGGGCATTCCGAAGAAGAACTGGATCAACAGCCACTTCCGCTACACCCACGGCTACGGTGTGGTCGCGGCCAAGGGCACGGCCGTCGACTCCGAGGGCCGTCCGGTCTTCACCGAGTCCAACCTGCCGTCCGAGGGCAACCTCGGAAGGTACGAACAGCGGATCTACTACGGCGAGAAGACCACCACCTACTCGATCGTCGGCGGTCCCCAGAAGGAGATCGACTACTCCGACGACACCGGGGAGAAGACGTTCAGCTACCGGGGTGACGGCGGGGTCGACCTGTCCGGCCCGATCAACCGGGCGGCGTACGCGGCGGCGTTCAGCGAGCCGCAGATCCTCTACTCCGGCGCGATCGGCGAGGGCTCCCGGATCGTTTACAACCGCACGCCGAAGGAGCGCGTCGAGGCGGTCGCCCCCTGGCTGACGATCGACGGCGACGCCTATCCGGCGGTGGTGGACGGCCGTATCCAGTGGATCGTCGACGCGTACACGACGACGAACGGCTATCCGTACGCCTCCCGTACGACGCTCGGCGACACCACGGCCGACTCGCTGACCGCCAACAACAACTCGCGCGCGGTGGTGGCCCAGCAGAACCAGGTCAACTACATCCGCAACAGCGTGAAGGCGACCGTCGACGCGTACAGCGGCGACGTCAAGCTGTACCAGTGGGACACCCAGGATCCGGTCCTGAAGACCTGGATGAAGGCGTTCCCGAACACCGTGCAGGACAAGAGTGACATCTCCGAGGAGTTGATGGCGCATCTGCGCTATCCGCAGGATCTGTTCAAGGTCCAGCGCGAGCTGCTCACGCGTTACCACGTGAAGGACGCCAACACGTTCCTCAGCGGCAGCGAGGTGTGGCAGGTGCCGGACGACCCGACCAACAAGTCGGGAGACGCGGTACCGCCGTACTACCAGAGCATGATGATGCCCGACCAGAAGGCGCAGGCCTTCTCGCTGACGACGACGTTCACGCCCAACGGACGGGACAATCTCAGCGCGTTCATGGCGGTCGACGCCGAGGCGGGCACCAGTGACTACGGCAAGATCAGGATTCTGAAACTGCCGACGAGTACGACGGTCAACGGGCCGAAGCAGGTCCAGAGCCAGTTGAACTCCGAGCAGGACATCGCCGAGACCATCAGGCTGCTGAGAGGCGGCGACTCGGAGGTGGAGTACGGCAACCTGCTGACGGTGCCGGTCGACGGCGGCCTGTTGTACGTCGAACCCGTCTACGTCCGGGGTGGTGACCTCAAGTACCCCTTGTTGCGCAAGGTTCTGGTGAGTTACGGGGGCAACACCGCCTTCGAGAACACGCTCGACGAGGCTCTCAACAAGGTCTTCGGAGCGCAGGCCGCCGAGAACGAGCAGCCACCGGGCGAGGGCGACGACACGACCGAGCCGCCACCGACGTCCACCAACCCGACGGTCCGGGAAGCGCTGAGCGATGCGCAGAAGGCCTTCGACGCCGGGCAGAAGGCGCTGGAACAGAAGGACCTGGCCGCGTACGCCGAGGCGCAGAAGGACCTGGAGCAAGCGCTCCAGCGGGCCGAGGACGCACAGGCCAAGGCCGACGGGAGCGCCGGCGGCAAGAACGGTGACGACAAGAAGGGCGACGACAAGAACAGCGGGGACAAGGCCGGAGAGGACAAGGCCGGTCCGGACACGACCCCGACCGGTGATGCCGGTGGAGGGGCGGACACCGGCTGACGGTCCGGTCGTGTCGAGCCTGGCGTTCGAGCTGGTCAAGACCCATCCCGCGCCGTGCTAGGGTTGTGAACACAACGGCGCGGGGTGGAGCAGCTCGGTAGCTCGCTGGGCTCATAACCCAGAGGTCGCAGGTTCAAATCCTGTCCCCGCTACTGAAGTCGTGAGCTACGTGCGATCGACATCACGAAGGCCCGGATTCCGAAAGGGATCCGGGCCTTCGTGATGTGCGAACGCATGTGCCGACGGACACGACGGCCGTGCCGCCAAGGGGAGTTGGGCAGGTCTGTGTTTGACTTGTCTCCCTGTGGGCATGTCGACAAAACGCTGAAGTGACCTCACTGGCTGCGGTATACCGGATGTACCCAGGTTGCAGGTGGTGCGACGATGGACGTTATGGGGGACATGGCAAATCTGTTCGGGACGGGGCGTTTTGCGCAGCCGTCCGGTCAGGAGGAGGCCGCCGACGAGGCCCAGGAAGCCGCCGACGAGGCCGCCGCGGAGGTGCGCCTGCGACTCGCCGTCGACACCGGTGACGTCGAGGCGATGAGCGTTCTCGGCGCGATGCTGCTGCGCCGCGGCGACTTCGACGGGGCCGAGTCCCATCTGCGTGCCGCCACCGCGGCAGGCGACCGGGCCGCCGCCAACAACCTGGGCGTCCTGCTCCACCAGCGCGGATACGCCGAGGAGGCCGCGGGCTGGTGGCGTATCGCCGCCGTGGCCGGGTCCGCCGCAGCGGCCCACGCGCTGGGGCGGCACTTCCGCGAGCGCGGGGACGAGCCCGCCGCCGAGTACTGGCTGTGCCAGTCCGCCGAACAGGGTCATGTACTGGGTGCCTACGCACTCGCCGACCTGCTGGAGCACCGCGGCGACGACACCGGGTCCGAGCGGTGGATGCGGGCCGCGGCCGAGCGCGGGCACCGGGAAGCGGCGTACCGGTTGGCACGGACGCTGGACCGGCGTGCCGGGCAGGAGCGTGGCGGCGACGACAGGACGGCCGCCCTCGCGGCCGACGCGGCCGAGCAGTGGTACCGGCAGGCCGCCGCGCGCGGTCACCGGCGGGCCGCGCTGCAGCTCGGGACGATTCTGGAGAAGCGGGGCGAACTCAAGGAGGCCGGCCGCTGGTACCTCACGTCGGCCAAGGACGGCGAGGCCCGCGCCGCCTGTGCGCTCGGCTTCCTGCTGCGTGACGCCGGGGACACCGAGAGCGCCGCCGTGTGGTGGCTGCGGGCCGCCCAGGACGGCGACGGCAACGCCGCCAACGCCCTGGGCGCACTGCACGCCGAGCGCGGCGAGACCCAGACCGCGGAGCGCTGGTACCGGGCGGCGATGGACGCCGGTGACGACAACGGGGCGTACAACCTCGGGCTGCTCTGCGCCGACCAGGGGCGCACCACGCAGGCCGAGCAGTGGTACCGGCGGGCCGCGTACGCCGGTCACCGGGAGGCCTCCAACGCGCTGGCCATCCTGCTGCTGCGCGCCGGGGACGAGACCGGTGCCGAGCCGTGGTTCTCCAAGGCCGCCGAGGCGGGCAGCGTGGACGCCGCCTTCAACCTCGGGATCCTGCACGCCGGGCGGAGCGACGAGCGGGCGGCGCTGCGCTGGTACGAGCGGGCGGCCGCGGCCGGGCACACCGAGGCGGCGCTGCAGGTCGGCATGGCTCGCCTGCGCGACGGGGACGAGCGCGAGGCGGAGCGGTTCCTGCGGTGCGCGGCGGGGGGCGGCAGTGCGGAGGCCGCGTACCGGCTGGCGACGGTGCTGGACGCGCGCCGGCCGCCGACGCCCGCGCACGAGCTCGGCGAGCCGGCGCACGAGAAGTCCGAGTGCGAGGAGTGGTACGAGCGGGCGGCCTCCCAGAGGCACCGGCGGGCTCAGGTGCGGGTCGGGATGCTGGCCGCGGCGCGGGGCGACGTGGTGGAGGCGGCGCGATGGTACCGGGAGGCGGCCGAGGCCGGGTCCCGCAACGGCGCGTTCAACCTGGGACTTCTGCTGGCCCGCGAGGGGAGCGAGCCGGAGGCCGTCGTGTGGTGGCGCCGGGCGGCCGACGCGGGGCACGGGCGGGCGGCGCTGCGGCTGGCGCTGGTGTGTGCGCGGCGGGGAGAGCTGGCGGAAGGGCAGCGGTGGGCGGACCTGGCGGTGTCGCTGGGGCCGTCGGAGGTGGGGGAGCGGGCGGCGCGGTTGCGGGACGCGTTGCGGCAGGAGCTGTCGGCGTGACGCTGCGCTGTGCTCGGGCGCCTGCGGGAGATGCCCGGCGCGGATGCGGGGCCGGGGGTGGTGCCGGGGGTGGTGACGCGGCCCGGCGCTGCCGGGGCGGCCCCCACTCCCGGGTTTCGCTGGAGCGGGGGCCCGCGTCGTCCACCCGAGCCGTCCCGACGGCCTTCGCAGGCCGTTGGGACACTGGCGGGGGTGCGACGGCCCGCAGCTACGACGGTGTGCGACCGCCCGCGGCCCGGGCGGGACGCGGCCGTCGGCAGTTCACGCGGAAGCGATTTGCTTCTCGTCTTCAGCGTGACGTAGTGTTCCATTCATCGACGCGGGGTGGAGCAGCTCGGTAGCTCGCTGGGCTCATAACCCAGAGGTCGCAGGTTCAAATCCTGTCCCCGCTACTGAAGGCCGAGGGCCGGAATCCGAAAGGGTTCCGGCCCTCGGTGCGTTGACGGCCATACGAGAAGAGCCCCGGCGTCTTCGGTGCCGGGGCTTTCACGTGCCCGGAGTGGAGAGGCCTACGCCGCCGCGCAGTTCGGGCAGGTGCCGCGGTACGTCACCTCGACGTCGGAGACCGTGAAGCCGAAGCGCTCCGAGTCGGGGAGGTCGGCCAGCGGGTTGCCGGTCGGGTGGACGTCGCGGATCGCGCCGCAGCGGGCGCAGACCAGGTGATGGTGCGGCTGGTGCGCGTTCGGGTCGTAGCGCTTGGCGCGCCTGTCCGTCGCGACCTCCAGCACCTCGCCGAGCGAGACCAGCTCACCCAGGGTGTTGTAGACCGTCGCCCGGGAGATCTCGGGGAGCTTGCCCACGGCCCGGGAGTGCACCTCGTCGGCCGTCAGGTGGACGTGTTCGCCGTCGAGGACCTCGGCCACCACGCGCCGCTGTGCGGTCATGCGCCAACCGCGATGACGCAGTCGTTCCAGAAGGTCACTCATACAGGCCAGCCTAACAGCAAGGGGACCAGGTCCCGAACGGGTGTGACTTTGGAGTCCCACTTGACTTAGACACTGTCTATTGTAGGATCGGAAACGGTATTAGCCAAGGAACAGGTTTCGCAGGATTGTGCAGGAGGCGTACGTGACTCAGGGACCGCTCACTACGGAGGCAGGTGCTCCCGTAGCCGACAACCAGAACAGTGAGACCGCGGGCGTCGGCGGCCCCGTGCTCGTCCAGGACCAGCTCCTGCTGGAGAAGCTGGCCCACTTCAACCGTGAGCGCATCCCGGAGCGTGTGGTGCACGCCCGCGGCGCCGGTGCCTACGGCACCTTCACGGTCACCGCCGATGTCACCAAGTACACCCGCGCGGCCTTCCTCTCCGAGGTCGGCAAGGAGACGGAGACCTTCCTCCGTTTCTCGACCGTGGCCGGCAACCTGGGAGCGGCGGACGCGGTCCGCGACCCGCGTGGCTTCTCGCTGAAGTTCTACACCGAGGAGGGCAATTACGACCTCGTCGGCAACAACACCCCGGTGTTCTTCATCAGGGACGCCATCAAGTTCCCCGACTTCATCCACACCCAGAAGCGCGACCCCTACACGGGGTCGACCGAGATGGACAACGTCTGGGACTTCTGGAGCCTGTCGCCGGAGTCGACGCACCAGGTGACCTGGCTGTTCGGCGACCGCGGCATCCCGGCGTCGTACCGCCACATGGACGGCTTCGGCTCGCACACTTACCAGTGGAACAACGAGGCCGGCGAGGCCTTCTGGGTCAAGTACCACTTCAAGACCGACCAGGGCGTCAAGAGCCTCACGCAGGCCGAGGCCGACAGGCTCGCCGGTGAGGACCCCGACTCCCACCAGCGCGACCTGCGCCAGGCCATCGAGCGCGGCGACTTCCCGTCCTGGACCGTCGGCGTGCAGATCATGCCCGTCGCGGAGGCGGCGACGTACCGCTTCAACCCGTTCGACCTGACCAAGGTGTGGCCGCACGCGGACTACCCGGTCATCGAGATCGGCAGGCTGGAGCTCAACCGCAACCCCGAGAACATCTTCGCCGAGGTCGAGCAGTCGATCTTCTCCCCGGCGCACTTCGTGCCCGGCATCGGGCCGTCCCCGGACAAGATGCTCCAGGGCCGCCTCTTCGCCTACGGCGACGCCCACCGCTACCGCGTCGGCATCAACGCCGACCATCTGCCGGTCAACCGCCCGCACGCCACCGCGGCGCGCACCAACTCACGTGACGGCTACCTGTACGACGGCCGCCACAAGGGTGCGAAGAACTACGAGCCGAACAGCTTCGGCGGCCCCTTCCAGACGGACCGGCCGCTGTGGCAGCCGGTGGCGGTCTCCGGCGCCACCGGCGACCACGAGACCCCGAGGCATGCCGAGGACGACGACTTCGTCCAGGCGGGCAACCTCTACCGGCTGATGACGGACGAGGAGAGGGAGCGGCTGATCGGCAACCTGGCCGGCGCTCTGTCCGGCGTCTCGCGCGACGACATCATCGAGCGCGCGATCGGCAACTTCCGTCAGGCCGACGGTGACTTCGGCAAGCGGCTGGAGGCCGCGGTCCAGGCCCTGCGCGGCTGACGTCCAGCACTGGACCGCTTGTCGTAGCGGCGGGCCGGATCCCCGGGGACGGGGGTCCGGCCCGCCTGTCGTTCCTCCCAGTCCGTCGGTTCCTCCCTGTCCGTCGGTGTTCCGTCTGTGTTCCGTCAGGCGGTCGCCACCGGGGCGTTGTGCGGGGCGCGCACCGGCGCCCAGCAGCGGATGATGTCGCGCACCGAGACGATGCCGACGGGATCGCCGCCGTCCAGGACGATGAGATGGCGGAAGCCGCCGTGCGCCATCGCGCGGGCCGCCTCCTCCACGGTCCAGGCCGGGGTGGCGAAGACGACGTCGGTGGTGGTGTGGCCGTGGACACGCTCGGTGTCCGGGTCCTGGCCCCGGCCCACGGAGACGAGGACATCGCGTTCGGTGAGGATGCCGATGCCGCCGGCGTCGGGGTCGTGCACCACGGCCGCGCCGACGCGGCGCGCGGACATCAGTGCGGCGGCCTGGCGGAGGGTGTGCGCGGGACCGATGGTGAGGACGACCTTGCTCATGACTTCACGGACGAGCATGGGTGGAGCCACCTCCTGCCGGTGATCCATGAGTTGGTTCATGGATTCACAAGTTCACAAGTGGGGGAGCTCTCAGAGTGGCAGGTAAAGCACCGGTCAACAAGGGGGCGCGGAGGGCGAGTCGGCGGGCGCTCAGTAGCGCTGGTTGAGATACCCGAGCAGTTCGTCGTGGAGCCGGCCGTTCGACGCGGCCGCGTTGCCGCTGTGCGGCCCGGGGCGGCCGTCGAGGCCGGTGAAGCTGCCGCCGGCCTCCGTGACGATGATCGCGTTCGCGGCCATGTCCCAGAGAGCGAGCTCCGGTTCGGCGCAGATGTCCACCGAGCCCTCGGCGACCATCATGTACGGCCAGAAGTCGCCGTACGCGCGCGTGCGCCACACCTCGCGGGTCAGGTCGAGGAAGCCGTCCAGCCGGCCCTGCTCCTCCCAGCCGCCGAGCGAGGAGTACGCGAACGAGGCGTCGGAGAGGGTGGAGACCTGGGAGACGTGGAGCCGGTGGGCGGAGGTCAGACTGCGGCCGGTGAACGCGCCGTGGTCCTGCACCGCCCACCAGCGCCGGCCGAGCGCCGGCGCCGAGACGAGGCCGACGACCGGCTCGTAGCCGCCCTCGGCCGCTTCCATGAGGGAGATGAGGGTGGCCCAGACCGGGACGCCGCGTACGTAGTTCTTGGTGCCGTCGATCGGGTCGACGACCCAGCGGCGGGGGCCGTTCCCCGCCACCCCGAACTCCTCACCGTGGACCGAGTCACGGGGGCGGGCGCGGGCGAGGTGGCCGCGGATGAGTTCCTCGGCGGCCTTGTCCGCCTCGCTCACCGGGGTCATGTCCGGCTTCGTCTCGACCTTCAGGTCGAGGGCCTTGAAGCGGTCCATCGTCGCGGCGTCGGCGGCGTCGGCGAGCACGTGGGCGAGGCGGAGGTCGTCGAGGTAATCGGGCATGCCGTCACGCTATCTGTCGGGGGCGGCACGGGGCTACCAGGGGTTTGGCGGGCGTGGCGGGCCGGGAAGGTGGGCCGCGAGGACCCTTGACAGTGCCCCCGTACCCGTCAAATCTGGGCAGCAAGTCGCTCGGCCCGAGGGAGGCGAGGGTGCCTGCAGCCCGGGAGTCCCTGCTCGATGCCGCCTACACGGCGTTGGCGCGCCGGCCGTGGTCCGCCGTGCGGATGGTGGACGTGGCCGCGGCGGCCGGGGTGTCCCGGCAGACGCTCTACAACGAGTTCGGCAGCAAGGAGGGCCTGGCCCGGGCACTCGTCCGGCGGGAGGCCGACGGCTACCTCGCAGGCGTGGAGCGGGCGCTCTCCGGTCCCACCGACCCGCGTGAACGCCTCACCGCCACCGCCGAGTGGATGATGTCGGCCGCCCACGAGAACGCGCTCGTCCGAGCCATGCTCACCGGCTGCTGGAGCGAGCGGCTGCCCTCACCGGCCCCGACGGCCGGGCCGTCCTCCTCCGCCGTACCGGCCCAGCACCGGGCCGACGGCCCACTGCCCTCGCCCGGCGACTTCGTGAGCCTCGTCCGCGACCGCGCCGTGGCCGTCCTCAACGCCGCCGGACCGCTCCCGCCGCAGGACGCCGCCCAACTGGCCCGCTCCTGCGAACTGGCCGTACGGCTCGCCCTGTCCTGCGTCGCCGCACCGCCCGCCGAGGGCGGGGTGGCGGACCTCGTACGGACCGCCCTGCCGCGCCGGTTGACGGCGTAGTGGCCGGTGCCTCGGTGCCGGCCCGGGTTCAGTGCGCCGAGCCCGACAACTGCAGCCCGATCACGCCGATGATGACGAAGCTGATCGAAATGATCTTCAGGGTCGAGACCAGGTCGCCGAGGAAGATCATGCCGTAGATGGCGGTGCCCGCCGCGCCGATGCCGGTCCACACCGCGTAGGCCGGGCCGACGTCCAGCTTCTTCAGGGACATGGTCAGCAGACCGAAACTGCCGAGCGCGAAGGCGCAGAAGGCGACGGTGGGCCAGAGCCGGGTGAAGCCGTGCGACAGCTTCAGACAGACGGCGAAGCCGGTTTCGAGCACCCCGGCCACTATGACCAGCAGCCACGCCATGTCTTGTCCTCCCGTAGTCCCGCGCCGCGACCGCTGCGTCGATCGGTGGCTCCGTCCGGCGATGCCCTTGTCCGACGGTGCCACCGCCCGGCTTTGCGCAGGCTTGGTTCCGGCTTGGTGCGATTATGCACTTACCGGTGGCACGGCGCGGCAAACAACGCGGTGGTCAGTCGCCTTCCTTGCGGTCCCGTGTCGACAGCAGCCGGCGCAGCGAGTACAGCCGTGCCGGGTCGGCGTGCCCCTCGGCGACCCACTCGTCGAGCGCGCAGTCGGGCTCGTCGTGGCTGCACGCGCGCGGACAGCCCTCCGTGCCGGGCACCAGGTCGGGAAAGGCGTTGATCACCCGGGACGGGTCGATGTGCGCCAGGCCGAACGACCGTACGCCGGGGGTGTCGACGACCCAGCCGCCCCCCTCGGAGGACAGCGGCAGGGCGAGGGCAGAGGTCGTGGTGTGCCGGCCGCGTCCCGTCACCGCGTTGACGTGGCCCGTCACGCGGCGGCGCTCCTCGGGCACCAGGGTGTTGACGAGGGTCGTCTTGCCGACGCCGGAATGGCCGACGAAAGCCGTGATTTTACCGTCCAGATGATCCCGCACAAGGCCGGCCGCGGCGCCGTTCTCCAGCTCCTCGCGGCTGGTGACGACGTAGGGGATGTCCAACGCGCCGTACAGTGCCAGGAATGCGTCGGGCGAGGCGAGGTCCGACTTGGTCATCACCAGCAGCGGGGTGAGACCGCCGTCGAACGCCGCGACCAGGCAGCGGTCGATCAGCCGGGGGCGCGGTTCGGGGTCGGCGAGGGCGGTGACGATGGCGAGCTGGTCGGCGTTGGCGACGACCACCCGCTCGTAGGGATCGTCGTCGTCGGCCGTGCGGCGCAGCACCGACGTGCGCTCCGCGATGCGGACGATCCGCGCGAGCGTGTCCTTCGTGCCGGACAGGTCGCCGACCAGCGCCACCCGGTCGCCGACGACCGCCGCCTTGCGGCCCAGTTCGCGGGCCTTCATGGCCATGACGACCCGGTCCTCGACCAGGCAGGTGAGCCGGCCCCGGTCCACCGTGAGCACCAGGCCCTCCGCGGCGTCCTCGTGCTTGGGCCGGATGTGGGTGCGCGGCCGGTTGCCCTTGCGGTTGGGGCGGGAGCGGATGTCGTCCTCGTCGGTGTGCTTGCCGTAGCGGCGCATGGCGAAACGTCCCTACGCCCCGAGCATCCCGGCCCACAGGTCGGGGAAGTCGGGCAGGGTTTTCGCGGTCGTCGCCACGTTCTCGATCTGCACCCCCTCCACCGCGAGGCCGAGGATGGCGCCGGCGGTGGCCATGCGGTGGTCCTCGTAGGTGTGGAAGACACCGCCGTGCAGGCGGCGCGGGCGGACGTGCAGACCGTCGGCGGTCTCGGTGACGTCACCGCCGAGTTCGTTGATCTCCTTGGTGAGTGCGGCCAGGCGGTCGGTCTCGTGCAGCCGCAGGTGCGCCACCCCGCGCAGGGTCGAGGGGGAGTCCGCGAGGGCCGCGAGGGCCGCGATGCCCGGGGTCAGCTCGCCGACCTCCCCGAGGTCGACGTCGACGCCGCGAATGACACCCGATCCGGTGAAGACGAGTCCGTAGTCGGTCAGTTCGCAGGAACCGCCCATGTCGGTGAAGATCTCGCGCAGCCGGTCGCCGGGCTGGGTGGTGCGCGACGGCCAGTCGGGGATCACGACCCTGCCGCCGGTCACCAGCGCCGCAGCCAGGAACGGCTGTGCGTTGGACAGGTCCGGCTCGACCGTCAGATCCCGGCCGAGCAGCGCTCCCGGCGTGACCCGCCAGACGTTCGGCTCGCCGCCCGACTCGGGGGTGTCGACCTGGGCGCCGACCGAGCGCAGCATGTCGACGGTCATGCGGATGTGCGGCATGGAGGGCAGCGCCGAGCCGGTGTGGCGTACCTCGACGCCCTGGTTGAAGCGCGGTCCCGACAGCAGCAGGGCGCTGACGAACTGGGAGGAGGAGGACGCGTCGATCTCGACCGGCCCGCCCTCCAGCGCACCGCCGCCGTGCACGGTCAGCGGCAGTGCCCCGCGCCCGTCGTCGTCGATGCGGGCGCCCAGGCCGCGCAGCGCGTCGATCACGCCGTGCAGCGGACGCTCGTACGAACGCGGGTCGCCGTCGAAGCGGACGGTGCCGTCGGCGAGCGCCGCGACCGGCGGCAGGAAACGCATGACCGTGCCGGCGTTGCCGACGTCGACCGTGGCCGGGCCGCGCAGGCCGGCCGGGATGACCCGCCAGAACTCGCCGGTGCCCTCCGGGCCGACGCCCTCCTCGATCTCGACGCCCATCGCGCGCAGTGCCTCGGCCATCAGCAGGGTGTCCCGGGAGCGCAGCGGGCGGCGCAGCCAGCCGGGCTCGGAGGCGAGGGCGGCCAGCACCAGGGCCCGGTTGGTGACCGACTTGGATCCGGGCACCTGGACGGTCGCGTCGACGGCTCCGCTCGCGTGCGGGGCGGGCCAGAGGGCGGTGTGCGCGGGGTTCACGGTCATGGGCCCCACTTTAATGGCTGAGGACGATCGGAGATCTTGATCAAAAGCGGCGAAACCTGACCGAAAGCACAACAGTGCAATTGCCGCGCATATATGCGGCGGTGTGGCGCCGGCCGTGCCCCCTCTCACAGCTCCAGCAGCCAGCGTCCCCCGCCGATCAGCGCGCACAGCGACACCGCGTGGAACAGGAAGAACCACACCCCCGCCGGCGCATGGGTCAGCCGCGCCAGCTGGTCCGCGTCCGAGTCCCCGGCGCCGCCCCGCGCCCGCTTGGCCTGCAGCTCGAAGGCCGGGCGCACCCCGCCGAGCAGCAGGAACCAGACCACCGCGTACGCGAACGCCGCCTGCACCTGCGGCCCGGTCAGCCAGGACACCACGACGAACGTGCCGCCGCTGACCACCACCGTCAAGACCCCGTACGCGTTGCGGACCATCACCAGCAGGCCGACGAGCAGCACCGTCGCCAGCCACAGCAGCAGGGTGATGCGACCCGCGCCGAGCAGCGCGGCGCCGCCGAGACCGAGCAGCGGGGGAGCGGTGTAGCCGGCGACCGCGGTGAGGATCATTCCGAGGCCGTGCGGTTTGCCCCGGCTGACGGTCAGGCCGCTGGTGTCCGAGTGCAGGGTGATCCCGGTCAGGGTGCGCCCGGTCAGCAGGGCCACCAGTCCGTGACCGCCCTCGTGGGCGATGGTGATCGCGTTGCGCGCTATCCGCCACGACCCGTGCGTCACGACGACGGCCAGCGCTGCCACCAGGGTCGCGAGCACCACCCAGAGGTCGGGATCGGACTGGGTGCCGGAGACCTCGTCCCACAGGGAGGTGAGCGAGGCCGATGCGAGGTGGTCCATGTGCGGAGAGGGCTCCTCGTACTAGCGGGCTGGCGGTGCGGCGCGCAGCGCCTCGTTGAGGGGTGGTGGTCGGGAGGCGGGTGGGCCTGGCAGTGTGGCACGTATGTGCGGACGTTATCTGAGACCCTGGCGTAACAGGCATCGTTCCTGACGGCAAACATGCAGGTCACAGCGTTACAGTCCCGGAGTGATCCGGGGCTCTTGCTTTACCCGTGCTGACTGCGTGCTGACCTGTAGACACCTGTGATCACCCCAAGGAACCCGTCCCGTGCTGGGCTGGTGCTGATCTCCTTGCACACGAGGCGCTGGTCCGTGAGTGCGAGGCTCGTACCAATCCCGGTGTGCCTGTGTGGGCCGTACGTGGCTGCTTCAGACGCAGCCGTGACCAAGGCCACGCCGTGAGGCACCGGTGATCGTTGAGTGCCTGGTTCACGTCGCGCCTTTCAGAATCCGTTCCGTGACTGGCTCGGGGTCTCTGCCGTGAGCCTGGCACTGCACTCCTGGTGCCAGGCGGGTCGCTGGCGGCCCTCGACCGCGATGACGCTCACATCGTGCATGAGCACCGGCGGCATCGGCCTGGCTCGTTGGTAAGACGGTGTCTCACGTCGTGATCTTGGCGAGCTTCTTGTAGCAGGTCATGACTGCCGCGAGCCCGAGGAAGGCGAGGAAGCGGCTGCCCTTGCGTGCGTAGCGGATGGCCAGGCGGCGGTATCCGAAGAGCCATGAGATCGCTCTCTGGACCTTCCATCGGTGCCTTCCGAGGCGTTCGGAGACTCCACGCCCGGCCGGGCGATCCGTGGAGTGATGTGGCGTTCGCGCAGCCACGCCAGGTTGCCGGCGGAGTGGTACGCCTCGTCGGCCCGGACCTTGTTGGGACGTCGTCGACGAGGGCAGCGGCGTGAGCGGACGGCCGGGATCCCAGGGCCCCGGGGAGAATCCCGTTCGCCTGTTTTGATCATGGGATGCCATGCAGGGTGAGGGCTGCGTCGGGGCGAGTGTGAGAGCGTCGGCCGCTGGCGATGTTGGTCCAGCCGGCCCGGTCGAGGGCCGTGCGGGTCAGGTCGTGCAAGGCGCTCACGACGGCCGGGGTGTGGTGACGTCGGACCTGGCTGGCGTCCTTGGCGAAGGTGACGTCCTTGGTCCAGTGGACGGTGTTCTCGATGATCCAGTGGCCGCGGGCCCAGGAAGCGATCTCGGCGGGGGACGCCTGGTCGGCGGACAGGTCGGTCACTGCGTAGACCGTCTCGGTCTGCCACTTCTTCGCACCGAGGGGCTGGCGTTTGCGATGGATGCGAACGACCTGGCGGGCGTGCGGGAAGAGCAGGCCGTGCACGGAGACGACCTTCACCTCCCGTACCTCCTCGCGGCCGTGTCCCCGGTCGCGTGAACGGTCGAGGACAGGTGCCTTGCCCCAGGGCACCTTCCTCAACTGCCCCGCGAACGTGGGCTGGTTGTTCTTCACCGACAGCAGGTAGTGCGCGTGACGGTCCTCGACGAGGTAGCGGGCGTGATCCTTCTGCGCGTGCATCGCGTCCACCGTGATCACGGCCTCGTGCAGGTCCGCGTCGTCGATGGTGTCCAGGAGCGGGGCGGCGAACTCAGGAATCTCGTTGGTCTTCGCGTCGATGTCCCGCAGGGCGGCGGTCAGTGCGTCGTCGTGACGGACGGCGGTCAGGACGAACACCCGGCTGCCGTCGGCGCGGACGGCTCCGCGCAGGCACTTGCCGTCCACGGCGAACGCCCGCCGCCTCAGCCGGACCGGGTCCCGGGGCAAGCACGGCCGCTCGGTGGGCACGGCGTTGTTCGCGTTCGGGGACGCCGTCGGGGCTCAGCGGTCCGGCGGCGGGCGGCGCCGGCGCTGCGAGCCGGGCGATACCCGCGGCGGTCAGCGCGCCGGGGTCCACTTTGGCGAAGGCGTCCCGTAAGGTCCGCTCGCCCGGAGCCCGATACCGGCCGGCGAACGGATCGAACGGGCAGCCCAGACGGGCCAGCACCTCCTGATCGCACCGACGGGCCCATTCCGCGATCGCAACGAGGGAGTTGTGCCCGGCCGCCGTCATCGCGCACACCCCGATCGCGAGCAGCGTGGCCAGCCGGTATCGAACGCCCCGCGGATCACGCGGGTCGGGCACCTTGGCCAGCGCCTGGAGCAGTCCCTCCGCCGACACCTCCCCGACCGCACCGGTGGATGAGCAGGGCGACGTGCCCAGGGACACGGGCATGAGCGAGGATGGAGCGACGAGCACGGCAGCCTTGCTGATCTGGGAGCGTAGAGAACTCCATGATCTACAAGAGCCGTGCTCGTCTCATGTCCGGGCATCGATGATCAACCGGTCAAACCGGGAGTGATGGGATTCTCCCCGGGGCCCTGACCCCGCACCCAAGTAGTGAACCCATCCGCGTCCACTGAGGGAATCCAGAACTGCGGCCCGTGCATTTTTACGCGCAGCCATGCGGCCCACCACGCAGGATTGATTGGCCACAGAGAACGCGTGCGGGAAAGGGCAAGAGAGCGCCAGGCCCGTTCCTGCTCATCCACGGTCCCAATGGTCTCCACTGGCGCAGGACCGAGAATTGGGACCACGTCTCTGCTGGTGGCTGGCCTGCCTCGATGCACCAGGTAAACGAACTCAGACCCTTGCCGAGCCGCCAGCGGTGAGGGGCGTGCATTGGTGCGCGCGCCGTTGCAGCAAAGACGCACACCGATCGAATCCAGACTCTTGCGGACTTCCTGGAGGGCGACGAACAGATCAGCGCCCTCTGCGGCGTAGCGCTGCCCCCGGGGATTCGACACCTCGATTCTCCAAGGTGCTGTTTCGGAACACCGAGCGATCCATGACTCTTCAGCGTCGTCCCGCAAGCGCACTGGAACACAGACTCTGATCATCGCGGCACGTATCCAGGGTTCTCGATTACCTGCTTCGTGGGCATTCCCCAGGACCATCTCACGGCGCGGACGATGCGGGAAGGGTCTATACCCTCCGGGAACACGATCTCCTTCTCGGCCCTGAAGACGTAACCCATGCCCATGGCTTTGTTCATGTTGATCCCTGTTCCGGGTGAGGCGATTTCATACACCCAGGTACTGCCTTTCGCGCTCTGCGGGAACATGGCGGCCAAGCTGGGGCGAACGCTTGTCCCCACCCACGCGGACGGTGTGTTGTAGAGCCCATACTGATGCAGATCGAGGTTGCCGTCTGAGGCTTTGACCTGGAATCCCGTGCTGAAGACCACCGAAGGGTCCCTCGCATCGCCACGATAGACAGTCTTGGGCGTCACGATGGACTTCAAGGGAGCGCCGATGCCCGGGAACGGGTTCGTGGACGGCCTTTCGCCAAGGGTAGCGGCTCTACCGCCAACTCCTTCTGCCGCACTCCCCTCGGGTCCGAGCAGTGACAGGCCGGCGATGCCCACGCCGTTGAGTCCCCAAAGTGCCCCTTCACCGTAGGCGCCCGCACTGATGCAGTCGGCGGACTTGCGGAAGGAGTTGACGCCGGTGAATTCGTCGACGCAGCCGGTCCAGCCCCAGCGTCCGTTCGTCTCCGCGTAAGCGGCGCCGCTCTTGCAGGCGTCGACGATGGACTTGCCGAAGGCCTCGATGGACGGTGCGAGCGGAATGGCGTCGGTGCCGGGGATTTTTGTGGTCCAGCAGCTCTTACTGCCGCTGTTCGGTATCCACCAGCATTGACCGGACGGATCGGCGAGGTAGGTGGGTGCGTTGTTGGCGTAGTTGTAGGCGGATTGGTAGGGCGTGGCGGCGTCTGTGGGGAGGGGGTCGCGGCTGGTGAAGCGGCCGGTGTCAGGGTCGTAGTTGCGGGCTCGCAGGTCGATACTGGTGGCGACGGCGTCGTAGTCGTTCTGGATGGTCTGGTCGGTATAGGCGCCGGTGAAGCCGAAGTTGCTGTTCGGAGTGTCTTCAGCGCCGCCGTTGAGGTTGTGGGAGTTCTCGCCGAAGGCGCCGAAGGCGTGGTGGGAGGTGTCTGCGCCGCTTGCACTGGTGAGGTCGGTGATCGACCCCATGAGGTCGTGATGGTAGTAGAAGGTGCCGGCGGCCTGTCTGGTGGAGGCGACTTGGCCGAGTTCGTTGTAGGTGAAGTCGGCGCTGCCCACCATCGCCAACTGGGGGAGACCGTTGTTGATGTCCCAGGTGTAGGCGGTGATGAGGCCGCCCTTGGACCTTGAGGTCAGGTTGCCGTCGGCGTCGTAGGTGTAGCTGGTGGCGCCCTTGGACTTCAGGTGGTTGGTGGCGTCGTAGGTGAGGATGTCGGTGCCGTCGGTGGTCTGGTTGCCGTCGGCGTCGTAGGTGTAGCTGGTGGTGGCGGTGCCGTTGGTCCTCTGGAGGAGTTCGTCGGCTTCGTTGTACTTGTAGGTGGTCGTACCATCGGGACTGGTCTGGGTCAGCCGGTTGCCGACTTGGTCGTAGGTGTAGCTGGTGGTCGGGGAGCCGGACGGGCAGCTGGTGGTCTGGGTGGCGGAGGCGCAGTCGCTCAGCAGCCGGCCGGAGGCGTCGTAGGTGTAGTGGGCGGAGGTGGCGGTTGTGGTGCCCGCGTAGTTCTCCGTTGCGTCGACGCGCACGGGTCGGCCGTTGCCGTCCAGGACGTTGTGGCGGGAGGAGAGAGTTTTGGTGGCGTTCTTGCTGACGATGTCGGTGAGACGGAAGGCGCGATCGTAGCTGCGGGTTTCGGTGTAGCCGTTGGGGTAGGTGATGGCCAGCGGCAGGTGTGCCGAGGTGTGCGTGATGGTGGTCTTCGCCCCGTTGGTGGTGGCGGAGTCCTGATCGCCGTCGGCGGTGTAGGTGTAGGCCGTCAGCTGGCCGTCCGGGTAGGTGCGCTCTGTCAGCTGGCCCGCGTCGTCGTACTTGTAGGCGAAGGCCTTCCCGTTCGGCATGGCGATGCCGGTGACTCGGTCGTCCTTGTCGTAGGTGAAGGTGCGGGTGCCGCTCGCATCGATGATCTGGTGGGTGTTTCCGGCCGCGTCGTAGGCTGTGGACGTGGCGTGGGTGCCGTCGCTGTACTTGGTCGCGGTGGGCCGGCCGAGCGCGTCGAAGGTGACGGTGGTGACGGTGCCGCGGGCGTCGGTGGTGGTGTCGTTGTTGCCGTCGGGGTCGTAGTGGTGGACGACGGTGTGGTTGAGCGGGTCGGTGACCGAGGTGAGCTGGTTCAGCGCGTCGTAGCCGTAGGTGGTGACGTGCTGGTTGGCGTCGGTGCGGGTGTGGACGTTGCCGGCGGTGTCGTAGGAGTAGGTGGTGGTGCCGTCGTCGGGGGCGGTGACCGTCTTGATGCGGCCCAGGTCGTCATAGGCGTACGTGGTGCGGTGCTTGGCCGCGTCCTGTCCTGCCGTGAGCTGGTTCAGGCTGTTGTACTCGGTGGACTGCTGGTTGCCGTACGGGTCTGTGGTGCTGGTCCGGTTGCCGGCCGCGTCGTACCCGTAAGCGGTGGTGTAGTCGGCTGCGGTGGCGCCTGTGGCGTTGCCGCGCGGGTCGACCTGTGACGCCCGGCGTCCGTCGGCGTCATAGCTCCATGTCCACTTGCGGCCGAGGGGGGTCAGCTCGGAGATGGTGTTGCCGTCCGCGTCGTAGCCGTACGCGGTGACCTCGCCCAGCGGGTTGGTCCGACTGAGGACATGTCCGGCGTCGTCGTACGTGTACTTGGTGGTCTTGCCCAGCGCATCCGTAGTGGATGAGACGTTGCCGGCCTTGTCGTAGCCGGTCTTGGTGACATGGAGGAGGGGATCGGTCACCGATGTCGGGCGGTTGAGCGCGTCGTACGTGGTCGTGGTCTTCGTGCCGGTCGGATCCACCACCTGGGTCCGGTTGCCGTTGGCGTCGTATCCGTAGGTGGTCGTGTAGGCGCTCGCGTCCGCACCCGCGACGTTGCCCCGCGGAGTGGTCATCGAGCTGAGACGGTTGGCCTTGTCGTAGGTGTAGGAGGTCGTGTGACCGAGGGCGTTGGTCTCGGACAGCAGGTTGCCCACGTTGTCGTACTTGCGGACCGTGGTTCTGCCTGCGGGAGCAATGGTCTTGGTGAGGCGGCCGGCGTCGTCGTACTCGTACGACGTGGTCCGGCCTGCCGGATCTTCCACGGAGCTGAGCAGACCCGTGTCGTCGTAGTGGTACGAGGTCGAGTGACCGAGTGGATCGGTCGACTTTTCCAGCAGCCCGCGTGCGTCGTACGCATAGTGGGTGGTGTAGTCCGCGGCATCGGCGCCGTCGGCGTTGCCTCGCGGATCGGTCTGCGCCGTGACCCGGCCTGCCGAGTCGTACTCGAAGGTGGTCTTGTATCCCAGCGGAGTGGTGACGGAGGTGCGATTGCCGGCCGCGTCGTACCCGAAGGTGGTGGTCTTGCCTCGGGCCGAGGTGATGCTCTTGAGCGCACCCAGCGAGTTGTACTCATAGCGGACCTGGCCGCCTCGTTGGTTGGTGGACGAGGTCAGCTGCTGCACGGAGTTGTACTCGTACGTCGTCTTGTCGCCCCGACCGTCGGTGTAGGTGAGGGCGTTGCCCGCCGTGTTGTAGGTCCAGCTCTCCGAGTAACCGAGAGAGGTCGGCGGGGTGTACGACAGGACGTGCCCGGCGCTGTCGTAGGTCAGGTCGGTCGAGTTGCCGCGGGCGTCAGTGATTCCTACCTGGCGCAGGTAGCGGTCGTAGGTGTACGCGGTCTCATGGCCGTAGGGGTCGATGCTCCGCAGGAGAACGTTTCCGGAGTACACGTCAGTCCAGACGCCACCGTTCGCGTCCGTGGTGTCTGTCTCACGGGAGCCCGTCACACCTCCCCACATGAACTTCGTTACCCTGCCCTCCTGATCCGTCTGCGATGTGACCCGTCCGCTGGAGTCATACACATTGGTCACACGGCCGCCGGCCGGATCAGTGACGGAGTTGAGACGGCTGCTCCCGTCGTACCCGTAGAAGGACTTCTTCTCCGCGCGATCAGTGACGGAGGCCAGCAGCCCACCGGTGTAGCCGTAGGTGACCGACGTCGAGTCGGGCAGCGTCGCCTTGGTCAGCAACCCGTTGGCGTCTACGGAGAAGTCAGTGGTGCGGCCACCGGCGTCGGTCACCGAGGCCAACTTGCCGGCGCTGTAGGACAGGGTCAGGCCGTGGCCGCTGATGTCGACAAGGGACGTCAACTGCCCGCTGCTCGTATAGGAGCGGCGGATCTGGTCAGGAGTGATGAGGGTGTAACCGGTACCGGTCTTCGCCAGCCGCGCCTTCGTTCCGGCGGGCGCCGTGTACGAGCCGCTGCTCGCCTGCGCGAAGACGACTTTCGCGCCGTCGTCCGTCTGGTAGGTCACGCTGCTCGACGCAACCGTCAGCTTGGAATCGAAGGGAGTTGTCCATCCCTTGCCCAGGAGTCCGACCGAGCTGGAGTCGGAGCGGTAGTACCGGTCCAGGGACAGCGGTACCCCGGATCCGCCGAGCAGGGCATCGTTGAAGTGTTCGGTGAAGATGCCGGTCGCCGTGTTGACGGGGTCGGCGCGGTGGGTCTGCGCGTAGCACGTGCACATACCACTTTGCGCCTTGGAGATGCCCGGGGTGTAGAACGCTTGGACAAGGCCGGACGTTGTGCCGTTGGCGCCGTATGTGCCGTCCGTCCCTTTCAGGAATATCCAGGCGTAGTACTTCTTTCCGTCCTTCAGATGGCCGCCCAGCTTGTTCGACGACCACCAGAAGCACTGGTCGGCGGGGTAGGTGTTGTTGGCCCACCAGCCGTAACACCAGGCCCCGTTCTCCAGGAACTTACCGGTAGGATTTCCAGTCGCCCTGTTGACCTCTTGGTCGAAGACGATGGTGCCGCCTTCGTCCACGACGTACATCCAGAGACCGGAGTACGACGCCGCAGTGCCCGAACTGAACTTGAGCTGACCGCCGATTGACAGATATTCCGGATACGCGCTGGCGTAGGCGGAAACCCATGCAGGGTCCGCGACTGCAGCTGCTGACCGCGGGGTGGTTTCGCCGGACATGAGGAGTGGAGCCCCGGTAGAACTGGCAGTCGACCAAGACAAGCCGTTCACAAGAACCGGAGGCTCCGCTGTCCGGACAGTCTGCCATCACCCGTGCCGTCCGGGTGGCCGAAGGCCCCTTCGCGCCGGGCCATCTCGGCGAACTCACTCAGCTGGTGCCCTTCGAGATGGTCGACACGGCACTGGAAGCCACCAGGACCGTGCAGTCACGGCTGCGGGACCTGCCCTCCCGTGTGGTCGTCTACCTGCTGCTGGCCGCGTGCCTGTTCCCGGAGACCGGCTATCCGGGGGTGTGGCGCAAGCTCACCGGCGCGCTGGCCGGACTGCCGGTCGCCGAACCCTCGCCGAGCGCACTGGCCCAGGCCCGCCGCCGGATCGGCAGCAAGCCGCTGTGGTGGCTGTTCGACCTGGTCAAAGGCCCCGGGGCCGACGTGCGGACACCCGGGACACGATGGCGCGGCCTGCTGGTGGTCTCACTGGACGGCACCGTACTGACCGTGCCCGACAGCCCCGCCGTCCTGACCAGGTTCACCAAACAGGCCGGAAACCACGGCGGCACCGGCTACCCCCAGGTTCGCCTCCTGGCCCTGGTCGCCTGCGGCACCCGCACCCTCATCGACGTGGTGTTCGGCCCCACTACCGCGGGCGAGACCACCTACGCCCCACGCCTGCTGCCCAGCAGGATGCGCTTATAGACGATCACCGGAACCCTGGGCACCACCTCGGACTACTCGTCTGTGTTCCGTAAGGTTATGAAGACCCTGGGTTACGACTGGTCGCGGTCACTCCCTGCGACTTGGTTCGCCTCGACCGCGCTCAGTAGCGGTCTGTCACTCTTGCACATGTCCCGGTGGCCGGGGCACAGGAGCATCAAGGGGACGGCGGACACGTACGGGCACCTTACGCCGGACGCCACTGGCCGGGCGGTCAAGGTGATGGATGTGACGCTGGTCGGCACTGTGCTGACTTGGTGCTGACTGAACAGATATTTTCGCAGGTCAAAGGGGTTCTCCATATGTGCGGACGGTATGCGGCGAGTCGTCGACCCGAGGATCTCGCGGGAATCTTTGAAATCGAGAAGTGGGAGCCCGAGGAGAGCTTGGAGCCCGACTACAACGTGGCCCCCACCAAGGAGGTCTACGCCGTCCTGGACCGTCCCCTGAAAGACGCCGGGGGCCCGGAGCCGGTTCGCCAGCTGCGGAAGCTGAAGTGGGGCCTCGTCCCGTCCTGGTCCAAGACGCCCGAGGGCGGCGCCCGGATGATCAACGCCCGCGCGGAGACCGTCCACGAGAAGCCCTCCTACCGCCGCGCCTTCAGCACCCGGCGCTGCCTCCTGCCCGCCGACGGCTACTACGAGTGGGTCACCGGCCGGCAGGAGCGGGACCTGGAGGTCGAGGGACGCACGAAGCGGCCCCGGAAGCAGCCGTACTTCGTGACCCCGGCCGACGGCTCCGTGTTCGCCATGGCCGGGCTCTACGAGTTCTGGCGGGACAGGACGCTCCCCGACGACCACCCGCAGGCCTGGTGGGTGACGTGCTCGGTGATCACCACCGAGGCCGAGGCCACGCCGCTCGCGGTCGCGCCGGCCGACGGACCGCACGCCCTGGCCGACATCCACCCGCGGATGCCGCTGATGCTGACGCCGGACCGCTGGGAAGCCTGGCTCGACCCGGCACGTACCGACCCCGACGAGCTGACCTCCCTGCTGGCGCCCCCGCCCGCCGGGCTGATGCGGGCGTTCCCCGTCTCCACGGCCGTGAGCAACGTCCGCAACAACGGGCCGGAGCTGCTCAAGGAGCTGGAGGCGCCGGAAGAGGGCACACTTTTCTGACGTGACCAGCGACACCACCGAGACCATCGACACCGAAGCGGGCCCTGCCCGTGTCACCTGGCATCGGGCGAAGAGGCCCCGCCTCGTCCTCGCCGCGGGCCACGGCGCGGGCGGCGGCATCGAGGCGCGCGACCTGACGGCACTGGCGGCCGCACTGCCCGCGCACGGGGTCAGCGTCGCCCTCGTCGAGCAGCCCTGGCGGGTGGCCGGCAAGAAGCTGGCGCCCGCGCCGAAGACCCTGGACACCGGCTGGCGGGGTGTCTGGCCCGCGCTCGCCGCGCCCGGTCTGCCGGTGATCTCGGGCGGCCGGAGCGCCGGCGCCCGTGTCGCCTGCCGTACCGCGGCCGAACTGGGCGCCCGGGCCGTCCTCGCCCTCAGCTTTCCCCTGCACCCGCCGGGCAGGCCCGAGAAGTCCCGCGCCCACGAGCTGCTCGGCGCCGGTGTGCCCACCCTTGTGGTGCAGGGCGGCAACGACCCGTTCGGCAGGCCGCAGGAGTTTCCCGAGGCGCCCGGGGGGACGTACGAGCTGACCGAGGTGCCGTACGGCGATCACGGCTTCGCCGTGCCCAGGCGGGCCGGGATCACCCAGGAGAAAGCGCTGGAACTGATCACCGACGGTGTCGTCGAGTGGGTCGGCTCACTCGGCTGAACGCCGGGGAATGACCGGCAGGCGACCACTGTTGTGCGGGGCATACGTTGCTGTGAATCAGCATCGACGCCGTAGGAGAGGAAGTCCGCCGCATGGGTTCAGCCTTCTGCCCGCCCGCCTCCCACCACCGCCCCGCGGACGGGCCGCGCCCGGCAGAGTCTGATTCGAGCCGCGGCAGCCGGTCCGACCTGGACTGGACGGTACTGCACGCGGCCAAGACCGCTCCCATTCGGGCGGCGGGCGGAGCGGATCGTCGTCTATCCTCCGATTCGAGTGGGGCCGGTCTCGGTCTCGCGAAATCTTCGGAGGAGGTGGGTCCGGTCACTGGGACCGACGCAGGGACCGAACACGGCCAGGCGGAGCAGCCCGAGGGCCGGGGTACGGACGCGGAGTCGGCCGCGGAGCGCAGTGCGCGCTTCGAGCGGGACGCGCTGGAGTTCCTCGACCAGATGTACTCGGCCGCGCTGCGCATGACGCGTAATCCGGCCGACGCCGAGGACCTGGTGCAGGAGACCTACGCCAAGGCGTACGCCTCCTTCCACCAGTTCCGTGAGGGCACCAACCTCAAGGCGTGGCTGTACCGCATCCTCACCAACACCTTCATCAACTCGTACCGCAAGAAGCAGCGCGAACCTCAGCGCAGCGCGGCCGAGGAGATCGAGGACTGGCAGCTCGCGCGTGCCGAGTCGCACATGTCGACGGGTCTGCGCTCCGCGGAGTCGCAGGCGCTCGACCACCTGCCCGACTCGGACGTGAAGCGGGCGCTCCAGGCGATCCCCGAGGAATTCCGTATCGCCGTGTATCTGGCGGACGTCGAGGGCTTTGCCTACAAGGAGATCGCAGACATCATGGGGACACCCATCGGTACGGTGATGTCCCGGCTGCACCGTGGACGCCGTCAGCTGCGCGGCATGCTGGAGGACTACGCCCGCGACCGCGGCCTGGTCCCCGCCGGCGCCGGAGAGTCGAACGAAGCGAAAGGCTCGGGGTCATGAGCTGCGGAGAGCCGCACGAGACGGATTGCAGCGAAATCCTCGATCATCTCTACGAGTTCCTCGACCGGGAGATGCCGGACTCGGACTGCGTGAAGTTCGAGCACCACTTCGAGGAGTGCTCGCCCTGCCTGGAGAAGTACGGGCTGGAGCGGGCCGTGAAGAAGCTGGTCAAGCGGTGCTGCGGACACGACGACGTACCGGGCGACCTGCGCGCCAAGGTCATGGGCCGGCTGGACCTGATCCGCTCCGGGCAGTCCGTGCCCGAGCACGACGTCACGGCCACGCCGTCGGCTTCGCAGGATTCCTGAGTCACTCGTACGTGCTAATCCGCGGGTTATCTGCCCGCGGCCTCCCCCCTGCCTCCTAGGCTCCGGAGCCTGACAGGCGTGGCCGGGGGAGGCACTCATGGACGCGGTACCGGCGCGGGCACGTGTGTACGTGGCCTGCGTCGCCGTCGCCGCCCTGCTCTGCCTGCGACCGCTGCCGGCGGTGCACGCGCCCTGGTGGGCGGTGCTGCTGCCGGCCGGTCTGTACGCGGGCTCGGAGCTGGTCGCGCGGTCCCGGTTCGCCGGGACCTGCTATCCCGTCCTGCTCGCCGGCGCCTTCCTGCTGCCGCCGCCCGCCGCCGCCCTCGTGGCACTGCCCGGGGCCCTGCTGTCCCCGGTGTCACGTCGGCCCTTCGGCCTGCGGCGCGTCTGGCGGGCCGCACAGCTGACGCTCGCCGTATGGGCCGCCGCCCGTGTCCACTGGTGGCTCGGCGGCCGGGACGCGGTCGTCGAGCCCGACTTCCCGTACGCGCTCGTGCCCGCCGGGGCCGCGGTACTGGCGTTCTGCGTGGTGCTCACCCTCCTGGACGGCGGAATCCTGACGCTCGCCGACCGTGTTCCGGCCAACCGGGCCTGGCGGGGTCTGTTCCCCCGGTCGCTCGGACCGATCGCCGTGCACGGGCTCGCCGGGCTGATGATGGCGGTCCTGTGGCGCAGCCCGTACGGCCCGGTGGCCGCCCTGCTCGTCCTGCTGCCGATGTGCGTGGCGTGGTGGGCGTTCGCCCAGTACCACCGGGAGCGGGCCGCGCACCAGGCGACCATCCGCGCGCTGGTGCAGGCCGTCGACATCAAGGACGGTTACACGCGCGGCCACAGCGAACGCGTCGGCCAGGCCTCCATGATGATCGCCCGCGAGCTGGGCATGGACGACGAGCGCGTCGAGACCCTCCGCTTCGCCGGGATCCTGCACGACGTGGGCAAGCTCGGCGTGCCCACCCGGCTGCTGCGCAAGGACGGGCCGCTGACGCCCGAGGAGCGGCGGGTGATCGAGCTGCACCCCGAGTACGGGCACGAGATGGTGCGCGGCATCCGCTTCCTCGGGGAGGCCCGCGCCGCCGTCCTCCATCACCACGAACGGCTGGACGGCAGCGGCTACCCCTACGGACTGGCCGGCGACCGGATTCCCGAGTCGGCCCGGGTGGTGGCCGTCGCCGACGCCTTCGACGCGATGACGTCCACGCGCTCCTACAGCAGGGCCCGTCCCGTCGCGGCGGCGCTTCAGGAGCTCGAGCGGTGTTCCGGGGGACACTTCGACCCGCGGATGGTGCGGGCGCTGGTCCGCGCCCTCGGACGCCAGGGCTGGCGCCCGTCGGTCACGGCGGACGGCGCTTTTGCCCTCCCCGCCGGCCCGGCCCCGGGCCGGAGCGGGGGCGCGCGGGACAGTGTCGGCAAAGGAGCGCCGTGACGCCCTTCCGGCCGGAAGCCCGGCCGCCGTCCCCGTCTCCGCTCCTGGGGGAGTTCCCGTCCCCGGTTCCGCCACCGCGGACCCGGGGGAAGCCCCGGACCCCGGCGGCCCCTCTCCTCACACCCGTCTGTGCCGGGCTCCTCGCGCTCGGCTGCCTGGTCTGCGTGCTGTGGTCGGGGCCCGTGCAGCGGCCGGTCGCGCTGGCCTTCGGGGCCCTCGTCGCCCTCGGTGAGCTGACCCGGCGGACCGGCGCCGAGGCCCGGGAGGCCGCTCCGCTCGGGGCCGCCGGAGCGCTGGCGTACGCGCTGCTCGGAGACGTGGCCGGGCAGCCCACGCAGCACGGTGTCGCCCAGACCGTCACCGTCGTGCTCGCCGCCTCCCTGCTCGGCAGCGTGCCCTACGTCGCCCGCGGCAGCGGACCCGTCCTCGACCACCTGGTGCGGCGTGTGCTCACCGTCGCCTTCGCCGCCGTGTGCTTCCAGCCGCTGTTCAACCGGGGCGTCTTCCAGGACTGGAGCGGTTCCGCCTACGCGCTGCTGCTGATCGCGGTGCTCGCCCTGACCACGCTGTGCGACGCCGTGCTCGCCGCGGCACCCGCGCACGCCCGCACCGGGTGGCCCTTCGGGCCGCTGCTGCGGGAGGAGCTGCGCGGCATGGTCGGGATCACCTCCGCGGTGTGCGCCACCGGCGCGGTGATGGCGCTCGCGGTGAGCGTCGCGGGACTGTGGGCGCTCCCCGTCTTCTCCGTGCCCCTGCTGCTCGCCCAGCTGTCCTACCGCCGGTACGCCGCCGTCCGGGCCACCTACCGGCAGACCATCGCCTCCCTGGCCCGCGCCACCGAGATCGCCGGGTACACCCCGGCCGGGCACGCCCGCCGTGTCGCCGCACTCGGCGTGGCCGTGGGCCGGGACCTCGGGCTGTCCGGGGCCGAGCTGACCGTGCTGGAGTACGCGGCCCTCATGCACGACATCGGCCAGCTGAGCCTGGTCGACCCGGTCCCGGCGGGAGCCACCGCCGGCCTGCCCGTCACCGAGCAGCGGCGGATCGCGCTGCTCGGCGGAGCCGTCGTCCGCCAGACCGGCGTCGACGCGGCGGTCGCGGTGGTGGTGGAGCGGCAGGCCGACCCCTGCCGGGAGCAGCCGGTCGCGGCGCGGATCGTGCGCGTCGTCAACGCCTACGAGGAGAAGGCGCGGGACGCGGGTCCGGGCGGTGTCCTGACGGCGCTGGAGGAGCTGCGCCTGGCCACCGCGGGCGACTACGCTCCCGAGGTGGTGGAGGCGCTGGCCCGGGTCCTCGCCCGAGGCAGCCTTACCGGGCCCGCGGCTGGGTAACCCATGGGTAATGAGCGCCTCCGCAGCCGTACGTGGTTTGATGCCCGGGAGAGGGTGTCCGGGGGCGCGAAAGGCACAGCCAGCCCACTGAACGGAACTGGCAGGCGGGAATCGTGAGGATCTTCGGCAAGGCACGGCACCGGCCCTCCGCCTCCTGGCGGCAGGCCACCGACCGCGCGTTCACGCTGATCGGCGACGGTCGCTACGAGGACGCGGGCGCGCTGCTGACGCGGGCCGCCGACCTGGAGCCCTGGCTGTCGGAGTCCTGGTTCAACCTCGCCCTGCTGCACAAGTTCCGGCACGACTGGGAGCAGGCCAGGGCGGCCGGCCTCAGGGCCGTGGCACTGCTGGACCGGGGCACCGGCGCCCCCGACTGGTGGAACGTCGGCATCGCCGCGACCGCCCTGCAGGACTGGCCGCTGGCCCGCCGGGCGTGGCAGGCCTACGGGCTGCGCACCCCCGGCGAGGCCACGGACGCCGGTGAGCCGCTCGGCATGGACCTCGGCAGCGCGGCCGTACGGCTGTCCCCGGAGGGCGAGGCCGAGGTCGTGTGGGGGCGGCGGCTCGACCCCGCCCGTGTCGAGGTGCTGTCCATCCCGCTGCCGTCCTCGGGGCGGCGCTGGGGCGAGGTCGTCCTGCACGACGGCGTGCCGCACGGTGAGCGCACGACCAGCGCCGGGCACTCCTACCCCGTCTTCGACGAGATCGAGCTGTGGGCGCCCTCGCCCGTGCCCACCTGGGTGGTCCTCCTGGAGGCCGCCACCGAGTCCGACCGGGACGCCTTGGAGCAGCTGGCCGCCGACGCGGGGTTCGCCGCCGAGGACTGGTCGTCCTCCGTCCGGCTGCTGTGCCGGATGTGCTCGGAGTCCCGGATGCCGTCCGACGAGGGGGAGGGCGAGCACCTCGACCCGCACGACCACAGCGAACCCGGGCACCCCGGGCCCCTGGGCCACCGCACGGACGGGCAGCTGTGGGCGCCGGAGCGGGAGTGCGGTGTGGCGGCACCGGCCGCGCTGGTGAAGGGGCTGCTGGACGGGTGGGTCGCGGACAGCCCGGACTCCCGTGACTGGCGGGATCTGGAAGAGGTCTGCTGAGCGGCCCCGTAGTCTTTACCGGGAAGTCTTCACCGGACCGGGAAGTCTTCCGGACTCCGCGGCAGCGGTAGCCGTCGGCATCACCCTTAGTTGTTCGAGGAAGGCATACGTCGGTCATGGCCCAGCAGGACACCGATCAGCAGCACCCGGGCGTGCTCCCCGTGGACGACGAGGGGTTCGTCGTCGACACCGAGGACTGCGAGGAGCGTGAGGCCGACTGGCGCGGGCGCGGCACCTCGCGTCCGATCACGGTGGTCGGCAATCCGGTGCTGCACAAGGAGTGCGAGGACGTCACCGACTTCGGTGAGGAGTTCCAGCAGCTGGTGGCGGACATGTTCGCCAGCCAGCGCACCGCCGAGGGTGTGGGCCTGGCCGCCAACCAGATCGGCGTGGGCAAGAAGGTCTTCGTCTACGACTGCCCCGACGACGAGGGCGTCCGCCACGTCGGCGTGGTCTGCAACCCGAGGCTCGTCGAACTGCCCGCCGACCGGCGCCGCCTGGACGACAGCAACGAGGGCTGCCTGTCCGTGCCGACGGCCTACGCGCCGCTCGCCCGCCCCGACTACGCCGAGGTGACCGGGCAGGACGAGAAGGGCAATCCGGTCAAGGTACGCGGCACCGGCTACTTCGCGCGGTGTTTGCAGCACGAGACGGACCACCTGTACGGGTACCTGTACATCGACCGGCTCTCCAAGCGCGAACGCAAGGACGCGCTGCGGCAGATGGCCGAGAACGAGCCGCGCTACCCCGTGGTCCCGAACGACTGACACCGCATCACGGGTCACACATCTCCCTTGCGAACGGCGCCCGTTCGGGTCTCACCCGAGCGGGCGCCGTGCGTCTGCCGAAAGCCGCGCCGAAAGCCGCCACACAACAGGAGAATTCCGGCACCTGGGGGTAGTGAATGAAGCAAATCCGTTCCCAGAACGGTCAGTTGTGGTGCTGAATGGGAAGTGCGGGGATACGCAACGGCGCACGCCCCGCTCAGCGAGAGGGGTGCGCCACCGGCGGCTGAGAGGGGTTTGTTCGTGCATGCCTTCCCACACGGCACCACAGCGGCACCGACCGTGGTCGCAGTACCGCCAACGCTTCGTCTTCCGGTGATCGAGGCGGCATTTCCGCGGCAACTGCACCCGTATTGGCCGAAGCTCCAGGAGAAGACCCGCACCTGGCTGCTCGAAAAACGGCTCATGCCGGCGGACAAGGTCGAGGAATATGCCGACGGCCTGTGCTACACGGACCTCATGGCGGGGTACTACCTGGGCGCCCCCGACGAGGTCATGCAGGCGATAGCGGACTACAGCGCGTGGTTCTTCGTCTGGGACGACCGGCACGACCGCGACATCGTCCACGGCCGTCCCGGCGCCTGGCGGCGACTGCGCGGCCGACTGCACACGGCACTCGACTCCCCCGGGGACCACCTGCACCACGAGGACACACTGGTGGCCGGGTTCGCCGACAGTGTGCGGCGGCTCTACGCCTTCCTGCCGACGACGTGGAACGCCCGGTTCGCCCGGCACTTCCACGCGGTGATCGATGCGTACGACCGGGAATTCGACAACCGGACCCGCCAAATCGTGCCGGGCGTGGAGGACTACCTCGAACTGCGTCGGCTCACCTTCGCGCACTGGATCTGGACCGACCTGCTCGAGCCGAGCTCGGGCTGCGAACTGCCCGACGCCGTCCGGAAACACCCGGCATATCGCCGGGCGGCGCTGCTCAGCCAGGAATTCGCCGCCTGGTACAACGACCTCTGCTCGCTGCCCAAGGAGATTGCGGGAGATGAGGTCCACAATCTCGGAATCAGTCTCATCACCCATCATTCGCTCACGCTGGAAGAAGCCATCGTAGAAGTCCGGCGACGCGTCGAAGAATGCATCACAGAATTCATCGCCGCGGAAAAGGACACCTTACGGTTCGCCGACGAGCTCGCCGACGGAACCGTACGCGGGAAAGAACTGAGCGGCGCCGTGCGGGCCAACGTCGGCAATATGCGGAACTGGTTCAGTTCCGTCTACTGGTTCCACCACGAGTCCGGCCGGTACATGGTCGACAGCTGGGACGACCGGTCCACGCCCCCGTACGTCAACAACGAAGCGGCAGGTGAGAAATGACCGTCGAGTCCTTCAACCCCGAGACCCGTGCGAAGGCCGCACCCGAGCTGCGCGAACCACCCGTAGCGGGCGGCGGCGTACCGCTGCTCGGCCACGGCTGGCGGCTGGCCCGCGACCCGCTGGCCTTCATGTCCCAGCTGCGCGACCACGGCGACATCGTGCGTATCAGGCTCGGCCCGAAGACCGTCTACGCGGTCACGGATCCGGAGCTGACCGGCGCCCTGGCCCTGAGCCCCGACTACCACATAGCCGGCCCGCTGTGGGAGTCGCTGGAGGGCCTGCTCGGCAAGGAGGGCGTGGCCACGGCCAACGGCCCGCTCCACCGCCGTCAGCGGCGCACCATCCAGCCGGCGTTCCGGCTCGACGCCATCCCCGCCTACGGGCCGATCATGGAGGAGGAGGCGCACGCGCTCACCGAGCGCTGGCAGCCGGGGCGGACCGTCGACGCCACCTCCGAGTCCTTCCGGGTCGCCGTGCGCGTCGCGGCCCGCTGCCTGCTGCGCGGGCAGTACATGGATGAGCGGGCGGAGCGGCTGTGCGTCGCGCTCGCCACAGTCTTCCGGGGCATGTACCGGCGCATGGTGGTCCCGCTCGGACCGCTCTACCGGCTGCCGCTTCCGGCCAACCGCCAATTCAACAACGCGTTGGCCGATCTGCATCTGCTGGTGGACGAGATCATCGCCGAGCGCCGCGCATCCGGTCAAAAGCCGGACGATTTGCTCACGGCATTGCTGGAGGCCAAGGACGACAATGGCGACCCGATCGGGGAACGGGAGATCCACGACCAGGTGGTCGCGATACTCACCCCCGGCAGTGAAACCATCGCGTCCACGATCATGTGGTTGCTCCAGGCACTTGCCGACCATCCGGAACATGCCGACCGCATACGCGACGAAGTCGAAGCGGTCACCGGCGGACGTCCCGTGGCATTCGAGGACGTCCGCGCGCTCACGCACACGGGCAATGTCATCGTCGAGGCCATGCGTTTGCGCCCCGCCGTATGGGTATTGACGCGGCGCGCGGTGGCCGAGACCGAACTCGGTGGGTACCGCATTCCGGCCGGTGCGGACATCATCTACAGTCCGTACGCAATCCAACGCGATCCGAAGTCGTACGCCGACAACCTGGAGTTCGACCCGGACCGGTGGCTCCCGGAACGCGCGAAGAATGTGCCGAAATACGCCATGAAGCCGTTCAGTGTGGGCAATCGAAAGTGCCCCAGTGACCACTTCTCGATGGCACAGCTGACGCTCATCACGGCCGCGCTCGCCACGAAGTACCGCTTCGAGCAGGTGGCGGGCTCGAACGACGCGGTCCGGGTCGGCATCACCCTGCGTCCGCACGACCTGCTGGTCAGGCCCGTGGCGAGGTGAGGCTCAGGCGGCGGCCGCCGGGCCCCGGAAAGTGCGCCGATAGGCGTGCGGGGTGGTACCCAGGGACCTGACGAACTGGTGCCTCAGGGCCGCCGCCGTACCGAATCCGGCGCGCCGGGCGATCGTGTCCATCGTCTCGTCCGTCGCCTCCAGCAGCCGCTGGGCCAGCAGCACGCGCTGGCGCAGGATCCAGCGGTAGGGAGTCGTACCCGTCTCCTGCTGGAAGCGGCGGGCGAAGGTGCGCGGGGACATGTGCGCCCGGGCCGCGAGCTGCTCGACGGTGACCTCCTCGTCGAGGTGCTCCTCCATCCAGGCCAGCACCTCGCCGACGGTGTCGCACGAGGAGCGCGGCAGCGGCCGTTCGATGTACTGCGCCTGCCCGCCGTCCCGGTGCGGCGGCACGACCATGCGCCGGGCGATCTTGTTGGCGACCTCCGGCCCCTGTTCCTTGCGGACGATGTGCAGACAGGCGTCGATGCCGGCGGCGGTCCCGGCGGAGGTGATCACCGGGTCCTCGTCCACGTAGAGCACGTCCGGCTCGACCTGCGCCCGCGGGTACTGCCGGCCCAGCTCGGCCGCGTGGTGCCAGTGCACCGCGCACCGCCGCCCGTCCAGCAGTCCGGCGGCGCCCAGCACGAAGGCCCCGGAGCACACGCTCAGCACGCGTGCGCCCCGGTCCACGGCCTGCCGCAGGGCGTCCAGCAGCTCGGGCGGGTACTCCCGGCGGACGAAGTCGCTGCCGGCCGGCACGGTGATCAGGTCGGCCTCCTCCAGCCGGTCGAGACCGTACGGCGTGGAGACCGAGAGCCCGCCGACATGGGTGCTCAGCGCCGGGCCCTCCGCCGACACCACCGCGAAGTCGTAGTCCGGCAGGCCCTCGTCGCTCCGGTCGATGCCGAACACCTCGCAGACGACGCCGAGTTCGAATGGATGCACGCCGTCCAGCAGGACGGCGGCCACGTTCCGCAGCATGCCGCCAGTGTGCCTCGGAAGTGGCAGGAAATCGAGGCTCTACGGCAGTGCTGCCACTCCCGGTAAGGAGTATCCGGCGCGACAGTAGTGTCATGAACGGAAACCAGATCGAAGCCCTGATCGGAATGCTCGCGACCTTCGGACTCCTCGTCCTCATGGTCCTCCCCTCGGTGATCGGCATCGTGCGCGACCGGCGCGTCGACCGTCGGATCAGGGAGGCCCAGGAGAGGGACGGGGCGGACAGGCGGGCTCAGAAGTCCTCGTCCAGGTCGACGGTCCCCTCCACCGCCACCTGGTACGCCGAGGGACGCCGCTCGAAGAAGTTGGTCAACTCCTGAACGCCCTGCAGCTCCATGAAGGAGAAGGGGTTCTCGGAGCCGTACACCGGGGCGAAGCCGAGCCGGGTCAGACGCTGGTCGGCCACGCACTCCAGGTACTGCCGCATGGAGTCGGTGTTCATGCCGGGGAGGCCGTCACCGCACAGGTCGCGCGCGAACTGCAGCTCGGCCTCGACGGCCTCCCGCAGCATGTCGGTGACCTCCCGCTGGAGCGCGTCGTCGAACAGCTCCGGCTCCTCCTTGCGCACGGTGTCGACGACGTCGAAGGCGAAGGACATGTGCATGGTCTCGTCCCTGAACACCCAGTTGGTGCCGGTCGCCAGGCCGTGCAGCAGACCCCGGCTGCGGAACCAGTAGACGTAGGCGAAGGCGCCGTAGAAGAACAGGCCCTCGATGCACGCGGCGAAACAGATGAGGTTGAGCAGGAAGCGGCGCCGGTCGGTCTGCGTCTCCAGCCGGTCGACGGACTCCACCGAATCCATCCACCTGAAGCAGAACTCGGCCTTCTCGCGGATCGAGGGGATGTTCTCCACAGCCGCGAATGCGGCGGTGCGGTCCGCCGGGTCGGGCAGGTAGGTGTCGAGCAGCGTCAGATAGAACTGGACGTGGACGGCCTCCTCGAAGAGCTGGCGGGACAGGTACAGCCGCGCCTCGGGGGAGTTGATGTGCTTGTAGAGGGTCAGCACCAGGTTGTTCGCGACGATCGAGTCACCGGTGGCGAAGAAGGCCACCAGCCGGCCGATGAGGTGCTGCTCCATGGGGCTGAGCCTGGCGAGGTCCGCCACGTCCGAGTGGAGGTCGACCTCCTCCACGTGCCAGGTGTTCTTGATGGCGTCCCGGTAGCGCTCGTAGAAGTCCGGGTAGCGCATGGGGCGGAGCGTCAGCTCGAAGCCCGGGTCGAGCAGGTTCTTCGTGTGGTCGTTCATTACTGGCAGGCCTCGCAGGACTCGGGGTTCTCCAGGGAGCAGGCCTCCGCTTGGGGGTCGGGGGAGGGCTGCACGGGGACGGTGGCGTGGCCGGCGGCGCGGGCGATGCGGGTCGCCGGGCGGGACCGCAGGTAGTACGTGGTCTTCAGGCCCCGCTTCCAGGCGTACGCGTACATCGAGGAGAGCTTTCCGATGGTCGGCGTCTCCAGGAACAGGTTCAGCGACTGGGCCTGGTCGAGGTAGGGAGTGCGGGCGGCCGCCATGTCGATCAGGCCGCGCTGCGGGATCTCCCAGGCGGTGCGGTACAGCACGCGGACGTCCTCGGGGACCCAGGTGAAGCCCTGCACCGAACCGTTGGCCTCGCGCAGCGCCTCGCGGGTGCGGGCGTCCCACACGCCGAGCCGCTTGAGGTCGTCCACCAGGTAGGAGTTGACCTGCAGGAACTCGCCGGACAGGGTCTCGCGCTTGAACAGGTTGGACACCTGCGGCTCGATGCACTCGTAGGCGCCCGCGATGGACGCGATGGTCGCGGTCGGCGCGATCGCCAGGAGCAGCGAGTTGCGCAGCCCGGTGGTGGCCATCCGCTCGCGCAGGGCCGCCCAGCGCTCCGGCCAGGTGGTTTCGACGCCGTAGTGGTCGGGGTGCAGCACGCCCTGGGCGGTGCGGGTCTTCTCCCAGGCCGGCAGCGGGCCGTTCCGCTCGGCGAGGTCGGCCGAGGTCTCGTACGCGGCGAGCATGATCCGCTCGGCGATCCGCGTGGAGAGGGCCTCGGCCTCGGGGGAGTCGAAGGGCAGGCGCAGCCGGAAGAAGACGTCCTGGAGGCCCATCGCGCCCAGGCCGACCGGGCGCCAGCGGGCGTTGGAGCGGCCCGCCTGCCCGGTCGGGTAGAAGTTGACGTCGACGACCCGGTCCAGGAAGGTGACGGCCGTGCGGACGGCGGCGTCCAGCCGCTTCCAGTCCATGCCGCCGGACGCCGGGTCGACGAACGCGCCGAGGTTGACCGAGCCCAGGTTGCACACCGCCGTCTCCCCGTCGTCGGTGACCTCGATGATCTCCGTGCAGAGATTGGAGGAGTGGACGACATGGCCGGGGGTCGCGGTCTGGTTCGCCGTCCGGTTGGCGGTGTCCTTGAAGGTCATCCACCCGTTGCCGGTCTGCGCGAGGGTGCGCATCATGCGGCCGTACAGCTCACGGGCGGGCAGCGTCCTGCGGGCGAGCCCGGTCTCCTCCGCCCTGCGATAGGCCGCGTCGAACTCCTCGCCCCACAGGTCCACCAGCTCGGGCACGTCGGCGGGCGAGAACAGCGACCAGGCCCCGTCCGCATCCACCCGGCGCATGAACTCGTCCGGCACCCAGTGCGCGAGGTTCAGGTTGTGCGTACGGCGGGCGTCCTCACCGGTGTTGTCCCGCAGCTCCAGGAACTCCTCGA
This sequence comes from Streptomyces sp. NPDC048392, assembly GCF_043200575.1. NCBI lineage: Bacteria > Bacillati > Actinomycetota > Actinomycetes > Kitasatosporales > Streptomycetaceae > Streptomyces > Streptomyces sp. NPDC048392. The sequence goes on along the minus strand of NZ_JBICYB010000029.1, from coordinate 34,099 downwards.
TGTCCGCGTGCCAGGTCTCCAGGTAGACCGCCGCCGCGCCTTTGCGCCGGCCGCCCTGGTTGACGGCGGCGACCGAGGCGTCGAGCGTCTTCAGGAAGGGGACGATGCCGTTGGAGTGCCCGTTGGTGCCGCGGATCAGTGAACCCCGGGCGCGGACGCGTGAGTAGGCGATGCCGATGCCGCCGGCGTGCTTGGACAGCCGGGCCACCTGGTGGAGGCGGTCGTAGAGGGAGTCCAGCTCGTCCTTGGGGGAGTCCAGGAGGTAGCAGGACGACATCTGTGCGTGCCGGGTGCCGGAGTTGAAGAGGGTGGGGGAGGAGGGGAGGTAGTCCAGGCGGCTCATCAGTCCGTAGAGCGCGGCGACCTCGTCCACGGACCGTGCGGTGTCGTCCTCGGCGAGTCCGGCGGCCACGCGCAGCAGGAAGTGCTGGGGGGTCTCGACGGCTTCGCGGGTGATCGGGTGGCGGAGCAGGTAGCGGCTGTACAGGGTGCGCAGCCCGAAGTAGCCGAAGCGGTCGTCGGCGGCCGGGTCGATCAGCGCGTCCAGCCGGTCGGCGTGCAGTCGTACGAACTCGGCGGTGCGGTCGGCGATCAGGCCCTCGCGATGGCCGGTGGCGACCGAGTCGGTGAAGGTGACGACACCCTGGGTGGCGGCCTCGGCGCGGATACCGAGGGTCAGCAGCCGGGCGGCCAGCCGGGAGTAGACCGGGTCCTCGGAGATCAGGCCGGCGGCCGCCTCCGTGGCCAGCTCGCGCAGCTCGGCCTCGTCCGCGCGGGCGGACCGGCCGCGCAACGCGGCGGCGGCCACCCGGCCGGGGTCGGCGTCGGGGAGGTCGGCGGTCAGCCCGGTCAGGGTGCGCAGCAGGGCGGTACCGGGTCCGTCGGTTTCCCCGGTCACCGCCACCGGGGTCGCTGAGGTCGTCACCGGGGCCGCTGAAGCCGGGTCGGTTGGCGCGATGGTCACGTGGGGCACTCCCTCGCTCGGCACGGGGCCTGGCGGAGGGCAGCGGGCAGCACACGAGCGCGCACGGCGGTCGCGTCCACCGGCCCACTCCACGAGGCCCGGACGTCATGGCACCCGGACCGGGACGGCCGGGCGCACTGTCGGCAGGTCCTCGGACTGGACACACGTGTCCCGGACGTACGCGGGCGCACGGGAACACGCGTGTACACCGTTGCGGGACAGTTCCGGATTCGCACCGGATTCCCCTGCGGCGACAGCGAGCATGAGCATACATCTTGTGCCGGACTCCGCCAGCACCCCCAGATGTTGTGTCCGGTGTGGTGTCCGGGTGTGGTGCCCGGCTGTCGTCGCGCCGTTGTCAGAGCGTCAGTTCATAGGTGAGGAGGATGATGTCGTCCAGCTCCGGCAGCGGATTCCAGTCGCGGTCGGGCGTGCGGGCGAAGCCCAGGCGCTCGTAGAGGCGGTGGGCGGTGCGCATGGTGCGCTGGGTCGACAGCACGACGCCCCCACAGCCATCGACGGTCCGGGCGCGGTCGACACAGGCCCGCACGAGGGCCTCGCCGGCACCGCGGCCGCGTGCGTCGCGGGCGACGGCGAGCATGCGTATCTCGGCCTCGCCCGGCCGGGCGATGTCCGCCATGGGGCCGCCGGACGGCACGAAGGTCACGCCGCCGAGCACCCGGCAGCCCGCCGCGGCGACCAGCACCTCAGCGGCCTTCGCCCGCTTGGCCACGTCGCGCAGCTCGTCCAGGTACGCGTCGCTCTCCCCGAAGTCGAGGAGGCCGTCGCGCAGGTAGGCCTGCGCGGTGATCTGGCCGAGAGTGTCGTACTCCTCGGCCCTCGCCCGCCGGATCTCGAAGTCCATGACGCCGAGTGTGCCCGACGGGTACGACAACGGGCCGCCGGATTCTCTCCGGCGGCCCGCTTTCGACCAGGGGTCAGTGCGAGCTGCCCGCCGTGGCCGGCGGCAGTTCCACCTGGACACCGGGGTCACCGGCGTCCACCGTGTAGTCGCCCGGCCTGGTCTCGTCGATGCCGTCGGGCGCCTTGAGTGTCCGCAGGACGAAGGTCAGGACCACGGTGACCAGGACGTTCAGCACGAAGGCGGTGAGACCGATGTACCCGATCTCGCCGATGCCGGGGATCTCCTTGGAGGAGCCGCCGAAGTGCGCTTGCGTGGGCGAGGCCACGCCGTAGGCGGCGACCGTGCCGTAGACCATGCCGACCGCCCAGCCGCCGAGCAGCGCCCAGCGGTGGAACCAGCGGGTGAACAGGCCGCCGACCAGGGCCGGGAAGGTCTGCAGGATCCAGATGCCGCCCAGCAGCTGGAAGTTGATCGCGACGGTCTTGTCCATGCCCAGGACGAAGATCAGCGCACCCACCTTCACCAGCAGCGACACCAGCTTGGAGACCTTCGTCTCCTGCTGCGGCGTGGCGTCCGGCTTGATGAAGTCCTTGTAGATGTTGCGGGTGAAGAGGTTCGCGGCGGCGATCGACATGATCGCCGCCGGGACCAGGGCGCCGATGCCGATCGCCGCGAAGGCCACGCCCGCGAACCAGTCCGGGAACATGTTCTCGAACAGCTGCGGGATCGCCAGCTGGCCGTTCTCCACCTTGACCCCCGCCGCGATCGCCATGAAGCCCAGCAGCGCGAGCAGGCCCAGCATCAGGGAGTACAGCGGCAGGATCGTGGTGTTGCGGCGGATCACCTCACGGCTGCGCGAGGACAGCGTGGCGGTGATCGAGTGCGGGTACATGAAGAGCGCGAGCGCCGAGCCGAGAGCGAGGGTCGCGTACGTCCACTGGCCCCCCGCGGCCGGCACCACTCCGCCCTTGCCCGACTCGGTGAACTTGTCGCTCGCCGACGCGAAGATGTCGTCGAAGCCGCCCAGCTTGATCGGGATGTAGATGATCGCCACCGCGATGACGATGTAGATCAGGGTGTCCTTCACGAACGCGATCAGCGCGGGCGCGCGCAGACCCGACGAATAGGTGTACGCCGCCAGCACACCGAAGGCGATCAGCAGGGGCAGGTCCTTGACGAACCAGTTGGTGTCCTCGCCGCCGCCGACGCCCATCACGTCGAGGACGGCCTGGATGCCGACCAGCTGGAGCGCGATGTAGGGCATGGTCGCCAGGATGCCGGTGACGGCCACCGCCAGCGACAGGCCCTTGGAGCCGAACCGGCCGCGCACGAAGTCCGAGGTCGTCACGTACCCGTGCTTGTGCGAGACCGACCACAGCCGCGGCAGGAAGGTGAAGATCAGCGGGTAGACCAGGATCGTGTAGGGCACCGCGAAGAAGCCGGACGCGCCCGCCGCGTAGATCGCCGCCGGGACGGCGACGAACGTGTACGCCGTGTACAGGTCGCCGCCCAGCAGGAACCAGGTGACCCAGGTGCCGAAGGAGCGGCCGCCGAGGCCCCACTCGTCGAGGCTGTGCTCGTTCTCGGCCCGGCGCCAGCGGGCGGCCAGGAAGCCCATGGCGGTGACCAGGATGAAGAAGAAGATGAAGACGGCGAGTGCGACGCCGTTCACGCCGTCGTTCATCGCGACTCACCGCCGTTCGCGGCGGAGTGGGCGGCGCGCCCGCGCTGGTCGTGCTGCCACAGCTTGTACGCGGTCACCGTCAGCACGGTGGAGATCAGCACCCACGCCATCTGGTACCAGTAGAAGAACGGGATGCCGATGAAGGCCGGGTCGGTCTTCGTGTACGAACCGACCCACAGCATGGCGACGAACGGTGCGACGAGGCAGAGGCCGATGACGACGCGGACCGGCGTCACCACCGGCTCTCTGCTGACTTCAGGGTCTTCTGACATGCGGCGGCTCCGTCCCCTCGCTGATCACCTCGTGCAGTGCGCACGAAATGTAGGTGACGGTGTCAAGACAGCGGAAGACCTCGTCCGTATATCGGTCCTCAACTGCAACTTCACGCCTACCCGAGGGGAGGTGTGCCGGACATGCCCTAGTCCTGGGGGCGCTTGAGGCGTGCTACGAACTTGTAGCGGTCGCCCCGGTACACCGACCGCACCCACTCCACCGGCTGGCCGGTGCGGTCCTGCGAGTGCCGGGAGAGCATCAGCATCGGCAGTCCCACGTCGGTGCCGAGCAGGCCGGCCTCGCGCGGGGTCGCCAGGGAGGTCTCGATGGTCTCCTCGGCCTCGGCGAGATGGACGTCGTACACCTCGGCGAGCGCGGTGTAGAGGGACGTGTACTTCACCAGGGAGCGGCGCAGGGCCGGGAAGCGCTTCGCGCTGAGGTGGGTGGTCTCGATCGCCATCGGCTCCGCGTTGGCCATGCGCAGCCGCTCGATCCGCAGCACCCGGCCGCCGGCCGTGATGTCCAGCAGCCCGGCGAGGCGGTCGTCGGCGGTGATGTAGCCGATGTCCAGCAGCTGCGAGGTGGGTTCGAGGCCCTGGGCCCGCATGTCCTCGGTGTACGAGGTGAGTTGCAGCGCCTGCGACACCTTGGGCTTGGCGACGAACGTGCCCTTGCCCTGGATGCGCTCCAGGCGGCCCTCGACGACCAGCTCCTGCAGGGCCTGGCGCACCGTCGTGCGCGAGGTGTCGAACTCGGCGGCCAGTGTGCGCTCCGGCGGGACCGGCGTGCCCGGTGTCTGGGTCCGGGTCATGTCGAGCAGATGCTTCTTCAGACGGTAGTACTTGGGCACGCGCGCGGTACGGACGGTCGCCCCACCCTCGTTCTCCGCACTGCTGACGTCGGTGCTCATGCTCTGCCTTCCCGGCTCCGGGTGCCGAAGCGACCGCTATCCCTGTCGGCCACGGCCCACATCGTGGCACGGCTTCGTGCCGGGATGGCCCCGCACGCTCCGTGATCCCTTCTGTATACCTCCGAGACCCCCCTTGGTCTAGTCCACAGGCGGGTCCGGCGTCGCTGGTACGCGCGTTCGGAACCGTACCGGCACGTCGCGCGGTGGGCGGTGGTACACCCGGCCGCGGCGCGCCCGATCTGTGGCTTGCGCAATGAAAGGTCCCTGCATATCTCGGTCGCATCACGGACGGCCGGACTGAGTTTGAACACCCTTGACAGTCCTATTGGTCTGGGCCAAGCTCCCCCTACTGGTCTACACCATTGGTCCAGGTCCCGGCCCCATGGGCGGTCCGCGTCGACGAGCAACCGCGGGGAGGCAGGGGGGTTGTGTGGCATCCCTGAGGAGGATGGCGTGAAGCGCAAGCTGATAGCCGCGATCGGTATCGCGGGCATGATGGTCTCGATCGCGGCATGCGGGGGCGACAGCGACGACGACGGCAAGAAGGCCGGAGCGGACGGCTACGCCGGTGAGACGCTCACCGTGTGGGTGATGGACGGGTCTTCGCCGGACCAGTGGCAGAAGGACGTCGCCGCGGAGTTCGAGGCGAAGACCAAGGCCAAGGTCAAATTCGAGGTTCAGCAGTGGAACGGCATCCAGCAGAAGCTGACCACCGCCCTGTCCGAGGAGAACCCGCCGGACGTCTTCGAGATCGGCAACACCCAGACGCCGGCCTACGCGAAGACCGGCGGTCTCGCCGACCTGGCCGACCTGAAGAGCTCGATCGGCGCCGACTGGTCCGAGTCCCTCAACGAGTCGTCGGTGTTCGACGGCAAGCAGTACGCGGCTCCCTGGTTCGTGGTCAACCGTGTGGTCGTCTACAACAAGAAGGTCTGGGCCGACGCGGGGATCAAGGAGCTTCCCAAGACCCGCGACGAGTTCTACAACGACCTCAAGACCATCGGTGACAAGACCGACGCCGAGCCGATCTACCTGCCGGGCCAGAACTGGTACCACTTCGTCGGCCTGGCGATCGGCGAGGGTGCCGAACTGGTCAAGAAGGACGGCGACAAGTACGTCTCCAACCTCGACGACCCGAAGATCACCGCGGCGATGGAGACCTACAAGAAGTTCCAGGCGCTGTCCAAGGCGCCCAAGGACAAGGACGAGGCCACCCCGCAGCAGGGTGAGGTCTTCGCCAAGGGCAAGACCGGCGCGTTCATCGGCATGGGCTGGGAAGCCGGCATCGCGATCGAGGCCAACCCGGCGATCGAGAAGGACCTCGGCTACTTCACCATCCCGGGTGAGACCGCGGACAAGCCCGAGGGCGTCTTCCTCGGCGGCTCCAACCTCGCCGTCGCCGCGGGCAGCAAGAGGCAGGACCTCGCCAAGGAGTTCCTGAAGATCACGCTGTCCGACAAGAACGAGGGTGCGCTGGCCAAGGCCAACGGCGTCATCCCCAACAAGGACGCGCTGCAGAGCAATCTGAAGGGCAACGCCGCCGCCGAGGCCGCCGCACCGGCCGCCGCCGGCGGTGGCACCACGCCGCTGATCCCGGAGTGGGCCGCGGTCGAGAACCCGCCCAACCCGATCAAGACCTACATGACCGCCGTGCTGAACGGGAAGTCCCCGGCCGAGGCGGCCGAGCAGGTCGAGGGCGAGTTCAACAAGCGCCTGTCGCAGCAGCAGTAACACGGGGTCGGCCGGGGCGGGGCAGCCGTACGACGGCCCCCGCCCCGGCGACCGTACGCGGGTCGACGTAGACAGGTCGAGAAGAGAGAACGCGAGCATGACCGTGCAGACCGAACGGCCGCCCTCGGGCCCGGCGGACGTCCGCAAGACGGACGGCGGGGCATCCGGCGGACCGGCCAAGAGAGCCGCGTCCCGTGCCGGCGCGCTCACCCCGTACCTGTTGCTGCTGCCCGCCTGCGCGGCCACCGTGCTGCTGCTCGGCTGGCCACTGCTGAAGGACTTGCTGCTGTCCTTCCAGAACCTCAACATGGGGCAGCTGATCCAGCACGTCACCGAGTGGAACGGGGTCGACAACTACCAGGAGACCCTCGCCAGCGAGGACTTCTGGCGGGTCACCCTCCGCTCGATCCTGTTCACGGCGGTCAACGTCGTCCTGATCATGGGTCTGGGCACCCTGGTCGGCCTGCTGCTCGCCCGCCTGGGCAAGCGCATGCGGTTCACGCTGCTGCTGGGCCTGGTACTGGCCTGGGCCATGCCGATCGTGGCCGCCACCACCGTCTACAAGTGGCTGTTCGCCCAGCGCTTCGGCGTCGTCAACTGGGTCCTGGACAAGCTCGGCTGGCACTCCATGGCCGACTACAGCTGGACCAGCAGCCAGATGTCGACGTTCTTCGTCGTCATCCTGCTGATCGTGTGGATGTCCATCCCGTTCGTCGCGATCAACCTCTACGCGGCGACCACCACCATCCCGAAGGAGCTCTACGAGGCCGCGTCCCTCGACGGCGCCGGCGCCTGGCGGAGCTTCACCACGGTCACCATGCCGTTCCTGCGGCCGTTCCTCTACGCGACGACCTTCCTCGAGGTCATCTGGGTGTTCAAGGCGTTCGTACAGGTCTACCTCATCAACGAGGGCGGGCCGGACCGGCTCACGGAGATCCTGCCCGTCTACGCCTACGTCGAGGGCGTCGGCAACCAGCACTACGGCATGGGCGCGGCGATCGCCGTACTGACCATCCTGATCCTGCTCGGCCTGACTGCCTACTACCTCAGGATCGTGCTCAAGCAAGGGGAGGACGAGCTGTGAAGCGCTCGCTCTTCGGCCGCCTGTGGCCCAACGCCACGGCCGTCGTCCTGTTCATCGGCTTCGTCTTCCCCGTGTACTGGATGTTCGCCACGGCCCTCAAGCCGACCGGCGACATCCTCTCGGAGGACCCGGTCTGGTTCCCGACCGAGGTCACCTTCGAACATTTCAGGACCGCGACCGACGTCGACCACTTCTGGACGTACGTCACCAACTCGCTGACGGTCACCGTGCTGGCCGTGGTCTTCTCGCTGGTCATCGCGCTGGCCGGCTCCTTCGCCCTGGCGCGCATGCGCTTCAAGGGCCGGCGCGGCTTCGTCATCGGCTTCATGCTGGCCCAGATGGCGCCCTGGGAAGTCATGATCATCGCGATGTACATGATCGTGCGGGACGCGTCGATGCTGAACAGTCTCGTGCCGCTGACCCTCTTCTACATGATGATGATCCTGCCCTTCACCATCCTGACGCTGCGCGGCTTCGTCGCCGCGGTGCCGAAGGAGCTGGAGGAGTCGGCGATGGTCGACGGCTGCACCCGCGCCCAGGCGTTCCGCCGGGTCATCCTGCCCCTGCTCGCGCCGGGTCTGATGTCCACCTCGCTGTTCGGTTTCATCACCGCGTGGAACGAGTTCGCCCTGGTCCTGGTGCTCAACAAGGACGCCGAGGCCCAGACGCTGCCTCTGTGGCTGTCCAGCTTCCAGACCCAGTTCGGCGACGACTGGGGTGCGACCATGGCGGCCTCGTCCCTCTTCGCCGTCCCGATCCTGATCCTCTTCGTCTTCCTCCAGCGCAAGGCCGTCAGCGGCCTGACCGCCGGTGCCGTGAAGGGATAACGCCACCGATGACGACCATCGCCAGGGCCACCGACACCCTCACGCGCGACGCGCTCACGGTCCTCCAGCCCGGCTTCGCCGGCACCACCGCCCCCGACTGGCTGCTGCGCCGACTCGGCGAAGGGCTGGCGTCCGTCGCCCTGTTCGGGCGCAACGTCACCTCGCCCGAGCAGGTGGCGGCCCTGACCGCGCAGCTGCGCGCCGAGCGCGAGGACGTGCTGGTCGCGATCGACGAGGAGGGCGGTGACGTCACCCGGTTGGAGGTGCGCACCGGCTCCTCCTTCCCCGGCAACCACGCCCTCGGCGCGGTGGACGACGTCGGGCTGACCCGGGCGGTGGCCGCGGAACTGGGCCGCCGGCTCGCCGCCTCGGGCGTCAACTTCAACTGGGCCCCGTCCGCCGACGTGAACTCGAACCCGGACAACCCGGTCATCGGCGTGCGCTCCTTCGGCGCCGGCACCGACCTGGTCGCCCGGCACACCGCCGCCTACGTCACCGGCATGCAGTCCGCGGGCGTGGCCACCTGCACCAAGCACTTCCCGGGCCACGGCGACACGGGCATCGACTCCCACCACGCCGTGCCGCTCATCGACGTCGACGCCGACGTGCTGGCCGAACGCGACCTGGTCCCGTTCCGCGCGGCCGTCGCGGCCGGCAGCCGCGCGGTGATGAGCGCTCACATCCTGGTCCCGGCCCTGGACCCGGACCGCCCGGCGACGTTGTCCCGCCGCATCCTGACCGACCTGCTCAGGGGCGAGCTGGGCTACGACGGGCTCATCGTCACCGACGGCATCGAGATGCGCGCCATCGCGGGCACGTACGGCATCGAACGCGGCAGCGTCCTGGCCGTCGCGGCCGGCGCCGACGCGATCTGCGTGGGCGGCGGCCTGTCCGACGAGGGCACCGTACGGCGGTTGAGCGACGCGCTGGTCGAGGCCGTCCACACGGGCGAGCTGCCCGAGGAGCGCCTGGCCGACGCAGCGGAACGCGTCCGCGCCCTGTCCCGCTGGACCGCGGCGAACCGGCCGGACGCCCGGGCCGGGGACACCGCCGACGGTGACGTGGGCCTGCGTGCGGCCCGCCGCGCTCTGCGGGTCACCGCCGCCGGGGACTTCACCCCGCTCACCGAACCGCCGTACGTCGCCGCCCTCACCCCCGTGGCGAACATCGCGGTCGGCGACGAGACCCCCTGGGGTATCGCCGCCGAGCTCTTCCGCCTGCTTCCGGGCACCGAGACCGGCAGCTTCAACGGAGCCGGCGCCGGAGGCGAGGCGCTGGCCGCGGCGGGCCCCCGCCGCATCGTCGCCGTCGTCCGCGACGAGCACCGCCACCCCTGGATGGCGGCGGCTCTCGACGCCCTGCTGGCGGCCCGCCCCGACACGATCGTCGTCGAGATGGGCGTCCCGCGCGCCGAACCCCGCGGCGCCCTCCACCTGGCCACCCACGGCGCGGCCCGCGTCTGCGGCCGAGCGGCGGCGGAGGCCATCGCGGGCGCCTGACGAACACCCCGCCGCCCACCGACGGCGCCGGTCCCGCGGCGGACCGGCGCCATCGGCGTGCGTGGGCCGCGCCCGGGCTTGCGGCGAGGAGCTCCGCCCGGCACGTCGGTCCGCCCGCCGGGCAGGGTGGCGGTGTCACGGCTCCGCGGAGCGGGCCGGCGTCGCGGACTCTGGACGGGCGCACCCGTGGTTCCGGTGAGGTGGCCCGCCGGGGTGCGGGTGCGGCCGGCGAGACGACGAAGGCGCCGGGTCCCGGCGAGGGGATCCGGCGCCTTTCGCGCGTGGGCGGCCGGCCGCCACGGGGGGCTCGGACGGGACGGGTCAGATGCCCTGCCAGTCCGGCTTGTGGGCGTAGGTGTGCCGGAAGTAGTCGGCGAGCTTCAGCTTGGAGGCGGCGGCCTCGTCGACGACGACCGTGGCGTGCGGGTGCAGTTGCAGGGCGGAGGCCGGACACACGGCCGCGACGGGTCCCTCGACGCTGGCGGCCACCGCGTCCGCCTTGCCCTCACCGGTGGCGAGCAGTACCAGGTGCCGGGCCTCCAGGATGGTGCCGATGCCCTGTGTGATCACGTGGTGCGGCACCTGCTCGATGTCGCCCTCGAAGAAGCGCGCGTTGTCGACGCGGGTCTGCTCGGTCAGGGTCTTGATCCGCGTCCGTGAGGCGAGCGAGGAGCACGGCTCGTTGAAACCGATGTGACCGTCCGTGCCGATGCCCAGCAGTTGGAGGTCGACCCCTCCGGCCCCGCTCAGCGCCCGGTCGTAGGCTTCGCACGCGCTCTGCACGTCCGCGGCCGTCCCGTCGGGGCCCATGAACGCGTCCATGTCGATCCCCAGTGGTTCGAGCACCTCGCGCCGCAGCACCGAGCGGTACGACTCCGGGTGCTCCGCGGGCAGCCCCGCGTACTCGTCGAGCTGGGCGATCCGCGCCCGCGCGGTGTCCGCGGCACCCGAGCGCACCTTGGCCGCCAGTGCCTCGTACACGGGCAGCGGCGTCGAGCCGGTGGCCACCCCGAGCAGGGCGTCGGGCTTGCGCCGGAGCAGCTGCGCCATGGCCTCGGCTATGAGTTCGCCGCCCGCCTTGGCATCGGGAACGATGACAACTTCCACGCTGGCCTGCCGTTTCGAAGAGAGGACTCACCCGGGGCCCGGGACTGGCTATGTGGTTTAGACCAATCTAACAGAGGGGGGCCATGCGGGCGCGTCGAAACGGCCGGGTGGGTGGTGGCGCGGACGGTGGCGTGGGTGGTGGTGCGACCGCCGCGGCGTCAGGTCAGTGAATCTCCCGTGGCGTCCACCCAGCTTCCCGTCACCCATCGGCCCGCGTGCGAGGCGAGGAACGCGACCACGTCGGCCACTTCGGCCGGCACCCCCACCCCGCCCAGCGCGGAGAGCGCCGCCGCCCGCTCCCAGCCGTCCGCGCTTCCGTACAGCAGTGCTGCGGTGCTGTCCGTGTCGATGATGCCGGGCGCCACCGAGCTCACCGTGATGCCGCGGGCGCCGAGCACCTTGGAGAGGTCGCGCGAGAGCACCTCCAGCGCGCCCTTCGTCATCGCGTACGCCATGCTGTCCGGCGTCACCGCCGTACGGGCCGGCCCCGAAGAGATGTTGACGACCCGGCCGCCGTCGCGCAGCCGCCCCATCCCGTGCTTGAGGATGAAGAACGGCGCCTTCACGTTGACCGTGAAGAGCGCGTCGCCTTCCGGGAACACGGTTGCGAGGCCACGTCCGTCTCCGGCCTGACGCGGGTCGTGGACATCGGCGCCCCGAGCCTCTACGCCGCGCCCCGAGCCTCTACGCCGCGCCCCGAGCCTCTACGCCGCCTTCGGCGACAAGCGTTCGCTCTTCGAGGAGGTCGTCCAGGAGTACGGCGTGCGGTACGGCTCCTTCGGTGACCGTGCCCTCGCGGAGGAGGCGACCGCGCGGGGCGGGCGTGGTGAGGATGCTGCGCGAGGCCGCCGCCGAGTACACGGCCCCCGGCCGGCGCCCGGCTGCCTCGTCGTCCACGCGGCCGCCGGCTGCGCGACCGCCGAGGTCGGGCAGTCCCTGCGGGGCAGGCGCAACGCCAACATCGCCGCGATCGAGAGCCGGATCGGGGCCGACGTGGAGAAGGGCGTACTGCCGCCGGACACCGACGCCGCCGGCCTCGCCCGGTACACCGGCGCGATGATCCAGGGCATGTCCCAGCAGGCGCGCGACGGCGCGAGCCGGACGGAGCCGGAAGCCTTCGCGGAAATTGCCCTGGCGGTCTGGCCCCGCGTGTGAGCCAACAGGGTTAGGCTTCTGGCGGCTGCTCGGATGTCGGTACAGTCGGCAGAACCCACCAACAACAAACAACGTCCACCGCATGGACACGGTTAGTGGTCTAGTCCACAATGGTCACCGAGGCACCGACCGTGTCGCTCACGCAAGGTGATCGCCAGGCTTCCGCCCTCCCCGCACAGGAGGACGGACCGAGGAACCGGAGCTCTCTGCCCTGACTGCCCCGGCTCCTCATCCTTCGGCCGACCGGGACCGCACACCCCACGGCCGATGTTGCTCGGGGCTGCGGTGCCGGGAGGGCTGAGGGTCCCTCCCAGGCGCCGCGGCCCGCGGGTGTCTCCGGGGTTCTCCCGGCCGCTCCGGGAGCGGGGAAGCGGTGAGGAGTGGCTGGTTTCGATCGCTGTCCGTACCGCCAGGTACGCTCAGCTCCGTGCCCTCCATGAACGAACTCGTACGCCAGCACACAGCGCTCGACGACTCCGACCTCGAGTGGCTCCATCTGCTGGTCTCGGAGTGGCAGCTTCTCTCCGACCTCTCCTTCGCCGACCTGGTCCTGTGGGTGCCCACCCGCGACGGCACGCGCTACGTCTCCGTCGCCCAGATGCGGCCCAACACCGGCCCCACCTCGTACCAGGACGACATGGTCGGCCACCTCGTCCCGCGCGGCCGGCGCCCCATGCTGGACGCCGCCCTGGACGAGGGCCGGATCGTGCGCGAGGGCGACCCCGAGTGGCGCGAGGAGGTCCCGGTCCGGGTCGAGTCCATCCCCGTACGCCGTCAGGGACGCGTGCTGGGCGTCATCGCCCGCAACACCAACCTGCTCACCGTGCGCACGCCGAGCCGCCTGGAGCTGACGTACCTGCAGAGCGCCTCGGACCTCGCGCAGATGATCGCGGCCGGTGCCTTCCCGTTCGAGAACCAGCAGGTCGACATGGACGCCTCGCCCCGGGTCGGCGACGGCCTGATCCGGGTCGACGGGGACGGCATCGTCCAGTACGCCTCCCCGAACGCCCTGTCGGCCTACCACCGCATGGGCCTGGCCGCCGACCTGGTGGGCCATCACCTGGGCCGGACCACCGCCGAACTCGCCCCGTCCCGCGGACCGGTGGACGAGGCGCTCGCCAAGGTGGCCAGCGGCTGGGCGCCGCGCGAGTTCGAGATCGAGGCGCACGACGGGGTGATCCAGTTCCGCGCCATCCCGCTGAAGCCCAAGGGCACGCGCATCGGTTCGCTGGTGCTCCTGCGCGACGTGACGGAACTGCGTCGCCGGGAACGCGAGTTGATCACCAAGGACGCCACCATCCGGGAGATCCACCACCGGGTGAAGAACAACCTCCAGACGGTGGCCGCCCTGCTGCGTCTCCAGGCCCGGCGCATCGAGTCCGACCGGGGCCGCGAGGCGCTGGAGGAGGCCGTGCGCAGGGTCGGCTCGATCGCGATCGTGCACGAGACGCTCTCCCAGAACCTGGACGAGCGGGTGGAGTTCGACGAGATCGCCGACCGGGTGCTGGCGATGGTGGCGGAGATCTCGCCGGGCAAGGTCACCGGCCGGCGCACCGGCCGTTTCGGCATCCTGGACGCCGAGGTCGCGACCCCCTTGTCGATGGTGCTGACCGAGGTCCTGCAGAACGCGCTGGAACACGGCTTCCGGGACGGCGACACCGGCACGGTCGAGGTGTCGGCGGTCCGCGGCGGTACTGCCAAGGAGGCCCGGCTCCTGGTCACCGTCCAGGACGACGGCGTCGGTCTGCCCGCAGGCTTCGACCCGCACCGCTCCGGCAATCTCGGCCTGCAGATCGTCCGCACCCTGGTCGAGGGCGAGCTGGGCGGCAGCTTCGACATGGTCGCGGCCCCCGAGCGCGGCACCCGGGTGATCCTGAACGTCCCCGTACCCGCGCGCAAGTAGGAAGCGAAACGAAGAAGCCGGTCCGCACAGCAAAAAGCCCCGGACCGGTGAAGGTCCGAGGCCAGTGCTCGTGCATTGCATCGTCCGATGCGCATCGGGGGTACTGCGCGCTGCGGCTCGGGAGCGGGGGATGCGTACTCGCTGTACGCGCCGCCAAGCTGAGGCTGTCAGTAGGGGTGGGTTGTCAGGCGGAGGCCTGACGAGCCCGGTTGCGGGCGGCACGGCGCTTCATTGCGCGGCGCTCGTCCTCGCTGAGACCACCCCAGACGCCGGAGTCCTGGCCGGACTCGAGCGCCCACTGCAGGCACTGCTCCATGACAGGGCAGCGACGGCAGACGGCCTTGGCTTCCTCGATCTGCAGCAGCGCGGGACCGGTGTTGCCGATGGGGAAGAAGAGCTCGGGGTCTTCCTCGCGGCAAACGGCGCGGTGACGCCAGTCCATGGCTGCTACCTCTCCTTGGTATTACATGCTGGAATGCTTGTGAATGTGAACGCTTTCACGAATCCCTCAACAAGGGAAGGGCCTACCGCCAGGTTCCCTGGCGTGGTCCTGTGGTTTGAAGAGGGGTTCCGGTGATCAGTGGATGCCGGTCTTGCGGGCTGTCCCGATCGCCAAGAAGAGACTCGCAAACCTCGGCGGCGGATACAACCCCTTCCGGAAAGTTTTTTTTGATTCTTCGGTGTCGACTAGGTCACAGCCGTACTTCCATGGGGTGGACCCTGGTCTAAACGTTCGAGTGAAAGGACTTTCGCCCCTTCTGCTCACACAATCACACGCAGTGCACGGCGTACGCCTGTGAACGTCACGCTGGTCCGCAGCCCCAGGTGGTCACCGTCCATCTGGAGGGGCAGGGGCACCTTCGAATGCAAGGTGAAGTCGGTCAGATCGTGCAGGGAGACCGCGTGCCGGCCTCTAGGTCCGCGCTCGGGGGACGAAGTGAGCAACTGGGTGCCATACCGGGCAACCGCGGCCGTCGACAGCCGACTGAGGCCGAAGACGTCGAGCGCGGTGTCGAACGAGGCCTCGGGTGAGGCGTAGATCGGCCGATTGCCGAGGAACGTCCAGGGGCACGTGTTCGAAACTATGGACAGCACCAGATCGGTGACCGGGTCCTCGCCCGCCCGCTCCAGAGTGATCGTCCCGCTGCGGCGGTGCGGCTCGCCGATCAGCTGGCGCACCACCTGACGGACGTAGAGGGCGTGTGTCGACTTCTTGCCGCGCTCGCGGTGCTGCTCGACCCGGCCGACCACGCCGGCGTCGAATCCCAGCCCGGCGTTGAAGGTGAACCAGCGGGCCGGGACCGCCTCGTCCTCCGAGCCCGGCGTACCCGACGCCAGGCCCAGTCCGACGGTCCGCTCGCTGCCCTCGCGCAGGGCGTCCAGCAGGGCGCCGGTGGCCTCCACCGCGTGGTTGGGCAGGCCGAGGGCGCGGGCGAAGACGTTGGTGGAACCACCGGGGACGACCGCGAGGCCGGGCAGGTGCTCCGGGGCGGGGCCCGCGTGCAGCAGCCCGTTGACGACCTCGTTCACCGTGCCGTCGCCGCCGAGGGCCACCACCAGGTCGATGTCGTCGCTCTGTGCCGCCTGCCGGCCGAGGTCGCGTGCGTGGCCGCGGTACTCGGTGGTGACCGCCTCCAGCTTCATCTCGCTCGCGAGCGCGTGGATCAACACGTCGCGCGTGCGCGCGCTCGTGGTGGTTGCCGCCGGATTGACCACGAGAAGTGCACGCATGGTTTGCAGGGTACCTACTGGGTGGTACCCGGCCCAGACCGAGGTGGAGATCGCCACCGGCACCCGCGTACGTGACATGCCGGACACCCGGGCGGCCGCTGACAGGCCGAGGGCTACCCTTCAGGGGTGAGCAGTGAGCAGACCCCCGCCCCCACCCCCGCAGTCACCGAAGAGGCGGGCCCCCGTCCCGGCCGGCTGACCGCCGCGGCCGCGCTCGCCGCGCTGGAGGGGCTGGCGCTCGTCGTAGGCGGCGCCTGGATGCTCGTGGAGGGCCTCACCGGGCATCCCGACGACCGGACCTCGGCCGTCACCGGCGGCGTCACCCTGATCGTCCTCGCCCTGCTGCCCCTGCTCGCCGCCCGCGGGCTGATCGGCCGGCGGGGCTGGAGCCGGGGGCCCGCGGTGATCACGCAGATCATGGCACTGCCCGTCGCCTTCAACATGGTGCGGGCCGACAGCCTGGCCGTCCCGGCGGGCATCGTGCTCGGCGTCGTGGCGGTCGCGGCACTGGTCCTGCTCGTCAATCCCACCACCACCCGGGCCCTCGGCATCCGGGGGCCCGGCAACGCCGGGAACTAGCCGGAAGGCGCCCACGCCGCCCGGCGGTACCCGGCCCGGCTTCCTCGGCCGGGCGGCTACTCCTCGACCAGCAGCTTCTCGCGCAGCTGCGCCAGCGTGCGGGCCAGCAGCCGCGACACGTGCATCTGCGAGATGCCGACCTCCTGCGCGATCTGCGACTGGGTCATGTTGCCGAAGAAGCGCAGCAGCAGGATCCGCTTCTCCCGCGGCGGCAGATCCTCAAGCAGCGGCTTCAGCGACTCCCGGTACTCGACCCCCTCAAGGGCCTCGTCCTCGGCGCCGAGGGTGTCGGCGACCGCCGGGGACTCGTCGTCGGTGTCCGGGACGTCCAGCGACAGCGTGGAGTACGCGTTGGCCGACTCCAGGCCCTCCAGGACCTCCTCCTCCGAGATGGACAGCCTCTCGGCGAGCTCGTGGACCGTGGGAGAGCGGCCGTGCAGCTGGGAGAGCTCCGCCGTGGCCGTCGTCAGGGCCAGCCGCAGCTCCTGGAGCCGGCGCGGGACGCGCACCGCCCAGCCCTTGTCCCGGAAGTGCCGTTTGATCTCGCCGACGACCGTGGGGGTGGCGTAGGTGGAGAACTCCACCCCGCGGTCCGGGTCGAAGCGGTCGACCGACTTGATCAGCCCGATGGTGGCGACCTGGGTGAGGTCGTCCAGGGGCTCGCCGCGGTTGCGGAAGCGGCGCGCGAGGTGCTCGACGAGCGGCAGGTGCATCCGGACCAGCCGGTTGCGCAGCTCCGCGTACTCGGGGCTGTCCTTCGTCAGCGTGCGCAGCTCGGCGAACAGGAGGCGTGCACCGCTGCGGTCCTGCGGGTGGTGCCGTGTGCCCTGTGTGCCCCGCGCACCCGGCGCGTGGCCCTCGGAGTGTCGCTCGTGCTCGCTCATCGTCCCGCCCGTCGCCCTTTCCCGAGCCCCCGCCTCCGCTCGGACGGGCCGGACGGGGTGGTCCCCGGTCGGCGGCCCGTCGCCCGGAACGGCGGCCTCGGGCGAGGTCTCGTCCTCCGGATGCGGCCGGGCCTGCTCGGGGATGCCGTCGATGCCGTCCGCCATGCGTCGCGCCTCGTTCGGAGAGCGTGTGCCCTCGGCCGGCAGCTCCCGTGTGCCGCGCTCTTCGTCCCGCACCGGCCCGTCCCCGTCCCTCACGTCGGCCCGGGTCCCGCGCCGCGTTGCTTGTAGAGGCTGATCGAAACGGTTCTGTCCTCGTCCACGGCGGAGGAGACCTTGCCCGCGAGGGCGGACAGCACCGTCCACGCGAAGGTGTCCCGCGACGGGGCGTGGCCGTCCGTGGTCGGGGCCGAGACGGTGACCTCGAGCGAGTCGTCGACGAGGCGGAAGACGCAGCTGAGCACCGAGCCGGGCACGGCCTGCTGAAGCAGGATCGCGCAGGCCTCGTCGACTGCGATGCGCAGGTCCTCGATCTCGTCGAGGGTGAAGTCCAAACGGGCTGCGAGGCCGGCCGTCGCCGTACGCAGCACCGACAGGTAGGCACCCGCGGCCGGCAGCCGGACTTCGACGAAGTCCTGGGTCGCGGGCTCGCCTGCGATCTGGGACACCCTCACCTCCAAGGTGGTACAAGCGTTACCGGGCCGAGGGTCGCCCCTCCGGGTAACGCGATACGTGGTTCAGCGGTGACGTTATCGCGCTCCGAACTTTCCTGTCCCCGAGACCCCAACCCCGGCTGTCACTCATAGTAAACACCTGAACACGCACAGTGGCTAGGGGGTCGACGGGCTCAAATCGGAAGAGCGCGCGCCGGGTTGACGTACCCAGGCGTCAGACGGTCGAACCGTCCCGGGCAGAGGTCACACGAGGACGTGGTCGACGAAGCACCAGCGCCAGCTCTCCCCGGGCTCGAAGGTGCGCATCACCGGGTGACCGGTCTCCTTGTGATGTGCCGTCGCGTGCTGCCTGGGCGAGGAGTCGCAGCAGCCGACGTGACCGCAGACGAGACACAGCCTCAGCTGCACCGGGTCCGTGCCCTCGGCCAGACACTCCGGACAGGTCTCGCCGCACGGCTCGGGTTCCGGGTGCGGCAGCGCGTCGGCGTGCGTGCACTGTTTCATGATTGCCAGGTTACGACGGGCGCGCGGGAGACCGCGCGCGAAAACGAGGGCGGGCGAGGACGATGGACGTGATGCCGCTGCTGTTGCTGGTGGCGGGCAGTGCTGCGATCGCCGCGGCGGGACGGCGCGTACCGGTGCCGGTGCCGCTGCTGCTGGTCGCGGTGGGTCTGGCGGTGAGCTACGTCCCCGGCGTGCCCGACTACACCCTCGACCCGCACATCGTCCTGCCCCTGCTGCTGCCCCCGCTGCTCTACACGGCGGCCACCGACAGCTCCTACCTGGATCTGCGGGCGCAACTGAGGCCCGTGGCGCTGCTTTCCGTGGGCTACGTCCTCTTCGCCACGTTCGTGGTCGGCTGCGCCGCGTACCTCGTCGTGCCGGGCCTGCCGCTGACCGCGGCCCTGGTCCTCGGCGCGGTCGTGGCACCGCCGGACGCCGTCGCCGCCACGGCGGTCGCCCGCCGGGTGGGGCTGCCCTCCCGGATCACCACGATCCTCCAGGGCGAGTCCCTGGTGAACGACGCCACCGCGATCACCGCCTTCAAGGTGGCGCTCGCGGCGGCCGTCGGCGAGGGCGCGACCTGGGCCGGCGGGATCGGCGAGTTCCTGGTGGCCGCGGTGGGCGGCGTCGGCGTCGGGCTGGTGCTGATGGTGCCGCTCCACTGGCTGCGCACGCACCTGAGGGAGGCGCTGCTGCAGAACACGCTCTCCCTGCTGATCCCGTTCGTCGCCTACGCGGTCGCCGAGCAGGTGCACGCCTCCGGGGTGCTCGCGGTGGTGGTCGTGGCGCTCTACCTCGGCCACCGCGCGTGGGAGGTCGACTTCGCCACCCGGCTCCAGGAGGGGGCGGTGTGGAAGATGGTCGCGTTCGTCCTGGAGTCGGCCGTGTTCGCCCTGATCGGCCTCCAGCTGCCCGTCGTCCTCAAGGGCCTGGGGGAGTACGAGGGCGTCGACGCCGCCCGGTACGCGGTCGCCGTCTTCCTCGTGGTCGCCGCGGCGAGATTCGTCTGGGTGTACCCGGCGACCTACCTGCCCCGGTTGTCGGCACGCGTACGCGCGCGCGAGGGCGCGCTTTCCTGGAGGGGGCCGTTCGTGATCGGCTGGGCCGGGATGCGGGGCGTGGTCTCACTGGCCGTCGCCTTCTCCATCCCGCTCACCGTGCACGGCGGCGAACCCTTTCCGGAGCGCAACCTCATCCTGTTCCTCACCTTCACGACGGTCATCGGCACGCTGGTCGTCCAGGGCGTCAGCCTTCCGCCGCTGATCCGCCTGCTGAAGTTCCCCGCACGCGATGTACAGGCCGAGACGCTGGCGGAGGCCAACGCCCAGGCGCAGGCCTCGCGGGCCGCGGAGCAGCGCCTGGACGACCTGCTAGCCGACGAGCGCAACACCTTGCCCGCCCCGCTCGCCGACCGTCTCCGCATGGTCCTGGAGCGCCGCCGCAATGCCGTCTGGGAGCGGCTCGGGCAGGTCAATCCCGTCACCGGCGAGACCGTCGACGACACCTACCGACGGCTTTCCCGGGAGATGATCAGCGCCGAGCGCGAGGTTTTCGTACGGCTGCGGGACGGCCGCTACATCGACGACGAGATGCTGCGGACGCTGCTGCGCCGACTGGATCTCGAGGAGGCGGCGGCGTACCGGGAGGCGACGTGAGCGGGGCGGTGTGCGCGCCGGCGCACACCGCCCCGCTCAGGGGAAGGGCCGGCCCGTCACGACCGCCGCCAGGGTCGTTCCGCGCGGAAAGGCGCCCTCCTCGGCGAGGCGGAGCAGGGCGTACAGCAGCTTGGCGACGTAGGTGCGCTCCAGGGGGAGGCCGTGGCGGCGTTCGAAGTCCTCGGCGAAGGCGTCCAGCTCGGGCGTCGTACGGGCGTAGCCCCCGTGATGGAAGCGGTCGTCGAGGCTCCAGTCGCCGCGTGGCCCGCCGAACGCGCGGTCCTGCAGGCGCCGTATGTCGCCGTCCAGGAAACCGCCCCTGAGGACGGGTATCCCGAGTGACCGGCGCCCCCGCGGCAGTCCGGCGGTCAGCCCGGCGAGCGTGCCGCCGGTGCCGCAGGCGACGGCGGCCACGTCCGCGTGCCCGCCCAGCTCCTCGCCCAGGGCGCGGCAGCCGCGGACGGCCTCCGCGTTGCTGCCGCCCTCGGGGACGACGACCGCGTCCTCGGCGTCCACCGCGCGCAGGAGGGCCGCCAGGGTCTCCGGCTCGGCCTTGCGGCGATACGTCGAGCGGTCGACGAAGTGCAGTCGCATGCCGTCGGCGGCGCACCGGGTCAGTGAGGGGTTGAGTGGCCGTCCGGCCAGTTCCTGACCGCGGACCACGCCCACCGTGGGCAGCCCGAGCAGTCGGCCGGCGGCCGCCGCGGCCCGCAGGTGGTTGGAGTAGGCGCCGCCGAACGTGACGACGGTACGACCGTCCGCGGCGGTGAGATTCGGCGCCAGTTTGCGCCATTTGTTGCCGACCAGCTCGGGGTGGATCAGATCGTCCCGCTTGAGCAGTAACCGGACACCGTGCCGCTCGAACCGCCCGTCGGTCAGCTCCTGTACGGGAGAGGGCAGCCGGGGCCGCAGTGCGGCGAGGTCGCTGGTGTCGGTGCCGGTCACCCCGCCATTGTCACGCCGCCGCGCACAGGGGACACCTCACTTGAGCCGGTCCCGGACCCGCTCCCGCATCGACGCCATCGTGAACCCGCGCGGATCCGCCTTCCCCGGCTGCCACTCCAGGTGGCCGATGACGGACCGCTCGTTCCACCCGTGGTGGCGGCACACGGCCGCGGCGGCCCGCTCGATCGCCTCCAGCTGCACCGCCGGCCAGGGATCCTCGCCGTCGCCCAGGTTCTCGCACTCGAAGCCGTAGAAGTGCCGGTTGCCGTCGGTGTTCGCCTCGTTGTCCCGGGGCAGTGCCTTCTCCGCGATCACCGCGCGCAGGACGTCGTCGTCGCCGAGACCGGCGTGGTTGGCCCTGCCGTATCCGACCAGATGGACCTTGCCGTCCTTGGTGACGACGCCGTGGCACAGGGGGCCCGGCAGACCCTCGTAGCCCTTGCGGCAGATGTCCACCGTCCGTGCACCGCCCCTGGTGACGGTGTGGTGGATCATCACACCGTGCACAGGGCCCCAGGGCCCCTTGTGGTTGCGGTGGTGATCCCGCCAGTCGCCCACCTCGACGACGCTGAGGCCCTCGGCCTTCAGCGCCTTGAGGAAACTGCTCGCGGACATGGGTGAGGCCACGGCCGGCTCCTTCACGCTGTGCGACGACCACCCGGCGCGACCGCCTCGTACGGTGCTTGTACCGAAACGGAGCGCCTCCTATTACTTGTTCGGTCCGTGTGCGAGCCGTTTCGGACAATGCCGTCCGGCCGGCGGCGCCCGGCCGGGCCGCACAAGTCGCCGAGACGCTGGACAAGCCCCCATGCCTGCCCCGGTCGGACCTGATCCATTCCCGCTCTTTCGTGTAATAGCACCGGCACGCTCCGTGAGGAAGGCTGGTCCGTGCACATCGATGCCGGGCGCAGCCGTCCGGCATGACCGGGAGGGCAATTCCTTATGTCGGTAGGCGAAGAGGTCCGCACCGAGCAGACCAGGCCGCAGCAGAGCCTCGGCACGGCGGCCGCGCGGAACCTGGCCACCACCACCAAGTCCGTTCCTCAAATGCAGGAGATCAGCTCGCGCTGGCTGCTGCGCTCGCTCCCCTGGGTGGACATCCAGGGCGGCACGTACCGGGTCAACCGGCGTCTGACCTTCGCCGTCGGGGACGGCCGCGTGACGTTCGTGAAGACGGGCGACCGCGTCGAGGTCATCCCCGCGGAGCTGGGCGAGCTGCCGGCCCTGCGGTCGTACGAGGACGACGAAGTCCTGTCGGAACTCGCGCAGCGCTGTGAGCAGCGGGAGTTCGGCCCCGGTGAGGTGATCGCCTCGTTCGGCGGCCGGGCCGACGAGGTCTACCTGCTGGCACACGGCAGGATCGAGAAGGTCGGCACGGGCCCCTACGGCGACGACGCGGTGCTCGGCGTCCTCGCCGACGGCGCCTACTTCGGCGACCAGGCGCTGCTCGACGGGGACGCCATCTGGGAGTACACCGCCCGCGCGGTCACCGCCTGCACGGTACTCGTGCTGCCCCGCCAGGAGGTGGAGCAGGTCGCGGGGCGGTCGGACTCCCTGCGCGAACACCTGGAGCAGCGGCGTTCGATCCCGGAGCAGCGCACCAACAAGCACGGTGAGAAGGCGATCGACCTCTCCGCCGGTCACAGCGGCGAGCCGGACATCCCGCACACCTTCGTCGACTACGAGGCCCGGCCCCGTGAGTACGAACTGAGCGTCGCCCAGACCGTACTGCGCATCCACTCCCGCGTGGCCGACCTGTACAACCAGCCGATGAACCAGACGGAGCAGCAGATCCGGCTGACCGTCGAGGCGTTGAAGGAACGCCAGGAGCACGAGCTCATCAACAACCGCGAGTTCGGTCTGCTGCACAACTGCGAGTACGACCAGCGGATCCAGCCGCACGACGGCGCGCCCGGTCCGGACGACCTGGACGAACTGCTCAGCCGCCGCCGCGGCACCAAGCTGCTGCTCGCCCACCCGCGCGCCATCGCCGCCATCGGCCGCGAGCTCAACAAGCGCGGACTCGTCCCCGAGACGATCGACGTCGCGGGCAACCGCATCCCGACCTGGCGTGGTGTACCCATCTACCCGTGCAACAAGATCCCGGTCACCGAGGCCCGCACATCATCGATCATCGCGATGCGCACCGGCGAGCAGGACCAGGGGGTCATCGGCCTGCGGGCCACCGGCATCCCGGACGAGATCGAGCCGAGTCTGTCGGTGCGCTTCATGGGCATCAACGAGCAGGCCGTCATCAAGTACCTGGTCACGGCCTACTACTCGGCCGCGGTCCTGGTGCCGGACGCGCTGGGCGTCCTGGAGAACGTCGAGATCGGCCGCTGGCGGTGACGCCACTGCCCCGAACGCCGTGTCCCCGCCCTCCCGGGCGGGTACACCCCGGGGGGACGGACGGGCCCATGGGGAAGGTGAGTCCATGACGGAGACCCGGCGCGGCGCCATCGCGACGCGCCGCCCCACCGAAACGCCGGAAAGGCACGGGCCCATCGGCACACAGCGGGAGAACGAGCCGGAGGTGCCGTCCGAGGGCCGGGGGCCGGGGGCGGCCGAGGGGCACGAGGCGTCGGTGCTCCTGAGGGAGTCGCGGGCGTCGGTCGACCCCGAACTGCGCTCCGCCATCGCGTCGATGCCCCCAGCGATGCGCCGGACCGCGCTCTACCACTTCGGATGGCAGCACGCGGACGGCACGCCCGCGGCCGGCAACGCGGGCAAGGCGATCCGCCCCGCCCTCGTCCTCACCGCCGCGGCCGCACTCGGCGGGCCCGGCGCCCGCGCGGCCGCCGGCCGGGCCGCGGCGGCGGTGGAGCTGGTCCACAACTTCACGCTGCTGCACGACGACGTGATGGACCGGGACGCCACCCGGCGCCATCGGCCGACCGCCTGGACCGTGTTCGGCGTCCCCGACGCGATCCTCGCCGGGGACGCCCTCCAGGCGCTCGCCCTGCGGCTGCTCGCCGCGGACCCGCACCCGGCGTCCGCGGCGGCGGCCACCCGGCTCGCCGACTGCGTCATGGAGCTGTGCGAGGGCCAGCACGCGGACACTGCCATGGAGCGACGCCCGCCGGACGAGGTCACCCTCGACGAGACGCTCGCCATGGCCGAGGCCAAGACGGGTGCACTGCTGGGGTGTGCCTGTGCCCTCGGCGCGCTGTACGCCGGTGCCGCCGCGGAGGACGTCGAGGCCCTGGACGCGTTCGGCCGCGAGGCCGGGCTGGCCTTCCAGCTCATCGACGACGTCATCGGCATATGGGGCGACCCCCGCCACACCGGCAAGCCGGCCGGTGCGGACCTGGCCGCCCGCAAGAAGTCCCTGCCGGTGGTCGCCGCCCTCACCTCCGGCACCCCGGCCGCCGCCGAACTCGCCGAGCTGTACGCGGCACCGTACGAGGAGGACAAGGAGGACCTGGAGCGCACCGCCCTGGCCGTGGAGCGGGCCGGCGGCCGGGACTGGGCGCAGGCCCAGGCGGCCGACCGGATGGCGAGAGCCATGCAGGAACTGACCCGTGCCGTGCCCGACCCGGAGGCGGCGGGCGGCCTGCTCGCGCTGGCCGAGTTCGTGACCCGGCGCAGCTCCTGACGGCCGCAGGACTCCGGAGCCCGTGCAGGGCCGTACGGCACCTGACCGACGTACGGCCGCACCGCCGACGGCTCCGGCCCGGCGGGTCCCGCACTTCCCCACGGTGTGCGGGGCCCGCCTCCTGCCGTCCCAGGCTCCCGGTGCTGCCCCACCCGGCGCGACCGGACACCGGATAGGCTCAACCGCCGTACGGAACAGCGGTGTTGGAGCGAAGGGCGGGCGAGGCATGGGCGTGGCGATCCGGGCCGCGGGCGAGGGGGAGCGGGAACTGGTCGTCCGGCTGCTGGACGAGGCATTCCAGGACGATCCGGTGAGCAGCTGGGTCTTTCCCGGGGAGGAGTACCGCCGCCGGACCCACCACCGGCTCATGGCGGCGTTCGCCGACGCCGTGTTCGCCGACGGGCGCATCGACCTGACCGAGGACGGCGCCGCCTGCGCGCTCTGGCTGCCCGTCCCCGCGGACGGGCCCGCCGGCGCCGGGCCGGACACCGGGTCCGGGGAGGGCGCCGAGGACGGCCCCGCACAGGTGCGCCAGGCCGTCGACCCGGACAACGAACGCGTCGAGCAGATAGCCCGGCTCACGGATGACATCCACCCCTCGGGCCGGGCCCACGAGTACCTGTGGATGATCGGCGTGACACCCGGACGGCAGGGCGAGGGACTGGGCACCGCGCTCATCGGGAGCGCCCTCGACCGCTGCGACCGCGAGGGGCTGGCCGCCTACCTCGAGGCGAGCAGCGCCCGCGGCAGGGTGCTGTACGAACGCCTCGGCTTCGCGTTCACCGGCCGTGCCCTGGATCTGCCGGACGGCCCCCGCATGTGGCCGATGTGGCGAGAGCCGCGGACTCGATAGGCACCTGATCCACTGTCCATGCAACTATTCATACTACTATGTGTGGAGTACTGTGTGCGTAGTGGTCAACAGGAGGAGACCGGTTTGCGCACACTCACGTACTTCATCGCCTGCTCGATCGACGGCTTCATCGGTGGCCCGGACGGCGACGCGTCGTTCATGGTCCCGTTCGTCGACGAGGAGTTCCTGAGGTTCCTGAAGTCGGAGTATCCCGAGACGCTGCCGACCCACGGCCGTCGGCCGCTCGGCATCGACGACCTGCCGAACAAGCGGTTCGACACGATCGTCCAGGGGAGGGCCAGCTACGACCTGGCACTCAAGGAGGGCGTCACCCGTCCTTACGCGCACATGCGCGAGTACGTCGCCTCGCGCACGCTCACCGAGTCGCCCGACCCGGACGTCGAGATCGTTTCGGCGGACCTGGCCGGCAGGGTCCGAGAGCTGAAGGCCGAGGACGGTGCCCTCGGCATCTACCTGTGCGGCGGATCGTCCGTCGCCGGCGAGCTGATCGACGAGGTCGACGAGCTGGTCGTCAAGACCTACCCGGTGGTGCTCGGCACCGGCATGCCGATGTTCGGCTCCGGGTTCGAGGTCTCCGAGTTCGTGGCGGACTCGGTGCGGACCTTCGGCAACGGCGTCATGGTGCGGACGTACCACAGGAAGCGCTGAGCCGCCGCCCGCTCTAACCTGGGGGTATGGACAGCGACACCTACGTCTGTCCCGTTTGCGGACAGCCAGTCGAAGCGGTCGTCCGGCGCCACAAGACGCTGGGCGCGTGGGTACCGGCATGGGTCCCGGGCCCGTGCCGCAACCCGGAGTGCGGGGCGGGCCCCGAGAAGAGCACCCTGGCCGCAGAGGCCGAGGCCGAGGCGCGGCCCGGAACGCCGGAGCGTTCCCGGAAGACGGTCACGGACAACCGCTGACAACGACGACGCCGAAGGGGCCCGGCCGCCGTGGCGGTCGGACCCCTTCGGACTCTTCCGCGGCCTGCGATGGTGCACCGATCGCCGGCCCCGGGTGCTGCCGAGTCGTCAGGCCTTCTTGGTCTCCTAGTAACGGGCCGGGTCGGTGACCTGCGGGGATCATTCCTGCGGAGCGCTGACCTGGCCTTTTGCTGATGGCTGGCGATGGGCCTCGACGGTCCTGATTGGCTGTCCTGCGGACTCTGTGCGGACTGGCCTGCGGGTCGGAGGTAAGTAGCGCTATCCCGCAGAAGCCGCGTGTCCGGGCCAGCTCAGACACGCTTCTAGGATCCTGAGGGATGTTGCTTGATCAGGGCTCGCGAAAGGATGCCAGCCACCTCCTCAGCTCCCGCGTCCAGCGCGGCCAAGCTAGTGGATTCATCTGGCTCGGTTTGCAGCGTGAACGAGCGGCTGTAGGCGCTGAGCTCGGCACGAGTACGTGACTGATGTGGGTTGAATCTGTCGACTTGGGTCATGTTGGGATCAGATACGCCGATTGCCAGAGCAATGCGCTCATCTCGGATCAGGTCCAGTGCGCCGATGAATCTCAGCAGGGAGGTTACTTGCTGGGGCAGCGCGTCGTGATCCAGGATGGATCCCATGTTGTCTTGGGGGAGTGTCGCCCGTAGGGAGACTTGGCCGGATTTATGCAAGCGAACCTCCACCAGCTCTCCGGGCCGAGGAGCATCAAAAAAACGGTGCGGAGTAACGGAGATGCCGACGACTGCCTGCTCTCGGGAACTCGACGCCGCCAAGGCGACGCTGTTCCCGACTGCCCCGGCCCGGCGGATCCGGTCCGCCAGCGAGGTGCCAACCCCTTCCAGTTCTCTTGCCGAGTAGCCCGGAAATTCCACCGGAAGAACATGTAGTTCCAATAGAGGAAGGTTGGTGGCCCCGTCGGCGCCGACCTGGTCGAGGCTCCAGCGCAGAGAAACGGGCTGCGCTAGGGGGGCAAAGGACAACGGGGACCGATCTGACTCCACTTCTTTGACCTTGGCTACGACTTTGGTCATTAGCTCGGCGGTGTTTCGGAATGAATCACGGAACCCGCCAGTGGCGTACGCCTCCACGGTTCTGGCGAAATCCTGCTGGGCGTCCTCGAAGGTGACATCCAATTTCCGGTAAACCCAGCGAGGCTTGCCCGCCGTCTTAGCCGCGACCCATTCATCGTGTGTTGCTGATTGCCCTGTCTCGGGGAAGACGTGCCCGTAGGACGGCCCGAGCAGGAAGACGCAAACATCCGCGGAGTCGAGGGCGGCCAGGCATGCCTGCCTGCTGGGCGTGGCCTGCGCTGAGAAGTCCTCGAACAGGACGGGAGTGTGTCCAACTGCGCGAATGAGGCCAGGCAGCGCGTCGCGCTCCTCCTCCAGTCCCCTACGGACGCTGCTGATGAAGATTCTCACGCTACGGTATCTCCATTGCTGAAGGGTTCGTTGAAGCGAACCAAGTGGCCAATGAGTTGCCTGGGGTAAGGAGTTGCTTTATGGCTGAAGTCTCGGATGAGGCGATACGTGCTTACTGGAAGGAGCACCGGGAGCAGCTACGGCAGTGCGAGACTCAACGCTCGTCACTGAGCAGCCTTCTCCTCGTTATCACGGCTGCCTTGAGTGCTCTCATTGTCCAGCAGAAGTTCTCGACGTACGTCATGCCTCTGTGTCTTTTCGTGGCTATGACTGGAGGATACGGGGCGCTGGCGGTCTCTAAATACTTCGAACGGGCGTCCTATCACCTCTCTCAGGCGCGAGCCTTGACCAATGACTTGGTGGAGCTGGGCGTCCTGGTTTCCGACGAAAGGCTGATAAGCGCTAGAGCTGATCACTACCGTCGTTTCCCGCGCCTGCATCGCATTCGTCTTCATCGCTTGTGGGTGATTCTTCACCTCGCCATAGCCCTGTACGGCCTTTGTCTCCTCAGCATATGTGTGGCCGTGGCGTGACGCCCGGTATTCGTGCGCTTTTCCGATGGGGCATCGGTGACCGTTTCAGCTCATCATGTGCAAACCC
This sequence comes from Streptomyces sp. NPDC048392, assembly GCF_043200575.1. Classification (NCBI taxonomy): domain Bacteria; kingdom Bacillati; phylum Actinomycetota; class Actinomycetes; order Kitasatosporales; family Streptomycetaceae; genus Streptomyces; species Streptomyces sp. NPDC048392. Next base: position 5,712 of record NZ_JBICYB010000029.1, on the reverse strand, counting down.
TTATCCCCAGCCGTCGAGGGAGACTTCCGGACCATCCATGAGGTAGCGGTGGATGGCACTCGCGGTTGTGCTCACGAAATCAGCAGGAATGGCATCGGTGTCGATCCAGCAAACTTGGGTGTGCTTGCGTGGCTCGCGATTCTCGGGCTCGCCGACCCACTCGTGAGCGGCGAAGACGACGGTGAGGAAGCCGTTGGGGGCTTCGACACCCCAGGCTCCGTGGATGATGTGGGCGACCTTGAGGGACTCGGGCTGCACCCTGAGACCGGTTTCCTCGTAGAGCTCGCGGACTGCGGTCTCCGTGATGGGTTCGCCAGGTTCGCTCTTGCCCACGGGGAGGTCCCACATGCCCTGGGCGAACTTGGCGTTCTCGCTGCGCTGGAGGAGGACGACGCGGTTGGTGGCCTTGTCGTGGACGATGACTGCGGCGACCAGCAGGGTCATGGATTCGAGGGCTGGCTTGAGGGCCTTCGGCTGGTCGTCGGTTTGCTGGGCCACGGGGTTCCCTTCGTCGGGCGGGTTGTTGGGCATGTTAGGCGAGGGCTTCGCGGGCTCGGCGGGCGAGATCGGCCGCGCCAGGGACTCGCCGGTGCTGGTAGACCGCGAGGGTGGAGCGGATCGAGGAGATGGCCTTGCGCGTCCGGTCGGAGGTCATGCCCTCCATGAGGATCAGGGCCTGGGCCCAGGCGGCGACGGCTTCGTCGGCGCGGGCCTGGACGGCGAGGCTGTCGCCGAGGTCGGCGTGGGTGAGAGCGTGGACGCGCTTGTACTTCACGGGGTCCCAGCGGGTGAGGGCGTCGCGGTGCTGCTGCTCGGTGCCGATGTGGTCGGCGAGATCGGTCAGGGTACGGGCGGTGTGGCTGGCCACGGTGCCGGCGGCGGGGCCGCTCACGCGGGAGTAGCTGGGCTGCGGGGCGTCGTCGCGTAGGAGGGCATCCTCGGCGGCAAGCAGGGCGCGTGCGGCTGATGCGCCCTCCTCCGTGGCCGCGTAGGCGCGGGCATGTGTGATGTGGAGGAGAGCTTCCGTCTGGCCGTCGACGTGGCCGAGGCCCAGGCGTAGGGCGCCTTCGACGAGATCGACGCAGTGATGGGGCTGCTTGAGGCTCAGCGCCTGGTGGGCGAGGGCGCGCATCATCCAGGCGGCGTGGCCTTGGGGGTCGGCTTCGCAGGCGAGCTGGTAGCCGACCTGGTAGTAGCGCTGGGCGGCGCCTTCCTGACCGAGGTCGTGGTGCTTCCATCCGGCCAGGTAGGCGAGTTCGGCGACGGCTCCGAAGGCGGTCCGGCGTAAGACTTCGCTGGGGAAGCGTCCGCGCAGCATAGGGGCGGCGGTGTCGGCGAGGTAGGCGCAGACGGTGGTCAGACCGTGCCCGCCGCCGAGGCGTTCGTCGGCGGCGCTGAAGGCGGTGGTGATCTGGCGTACGACGTCCACGTCCTCCGCGCCGACGAGGGACGTGCCGGTGCGGGCGCGGAGCATGCGGGCGGTGGCTTCGTGGTCGTGGCTGAGGGGCATGGCGACGCCGGCGGTGGTGAAGGCTGCGATGGCGAGGAAGCGGCGGCGTTCGACGTCGGCGCGGCCCAGGTCGGTGACGGCGAGGACCGGATCGGCCTCCGCCGGCTCTTCGGCATCACCGGCATACAGACCGATCTCGGTCCGGGTGATCGGGCGTCCTGCTCGCCGGGACAGCGCCTCGGCCAGGTACTGACCCACCTGCCCTGACGGGGCTCGGCTGCCGTTCACCCAGTGCGAGACGGCCGACTTGTTGGTCTGGAGCATCTCGCCGTTCTCGGCGGCCACGCGACGCACGTCCCTCGCGAGCGCCTCGTAGGTGCATCCTGCCGCGCTGATGGCATCCCGCAGACGGGAGTTGGGATCTCTCTGCCCCGCCACGACCACCTCCCCACCGGAGCTGTAAACCGCGTATACCGCTTCAACTGCCCACCACCGTACCCACTGAGCGTGACCAACGGTTCACTTATCAGCAGCCGCCCGGAACGGCGTGACCGTGATCCAGGCTCCCCCTTGGTCCGGGCGGCACCCCGAAGTTCCGTACGCCCATGCCGGGTTCTGGCACTCCTGTGTCCGGACCCGGCCGATCAGAGACGGAGACACGGTGACCACCATCGACACCACGGCCATCACGGTCGAACTGCCCGAGGCGTTCGACCCGCGCTGGAGCCGCCTGCCCGGCATCCAGGTCGACGGCCGGCGCATCACCATCGACCCGGCCGAGTACTTCTTCCGCTTCGAGTCGAACACATGGCTCGTCGCCGACTGGGAGCTGGTCGAGACCCAGCTCCTGGACGTGAACGAGACGACCGAGAGTGCGGTCGAGCAGCTCGCGCTCGACTTCAATAAGCACCACGGCGAGTCCACGTCCGACGCGGCCCGCGTGCTGGCCACCGCGTACGAGGTGTACGCGTACCTGTTCCGCGAGGAGCACCTCGCCGGCCTCGGTCTCCCGCGGATCACCGCCGACCACCTGCGGATGCTCCGTGAGGCGGCCACGCTGATGGCGCTCAACAAGGTCGAGCTGGACGGGCGCATCTCCAACGTCGGTCCGTGCTGGTTCTTCCCCGCCGCCACCTCCGTCGTCTTCGACCTGGACGACGAGATGGGCGGGATGCTCGACGAGGTGTACCACGGTGCCTGGTTCAACGAGCACCGGCGCATCGAGTCGATCAAGGCCCACGCCGCGCTCGGGGGACGGCTCGTGCACGGCTGCCAGTCCGTGCCGGACCAGTCCGGGGGAGTGGTCGCGCCCTACGGTGCCGCGATGGCCAGGTTCCGTGACGACCTCGCCGCGTTCAAGGCGGGCTGGATCGAGCAGGTCTACGCCCACCGCGTGAACCCCGCCGCGTAACCCACCCGATCAGGCTCCGGGGCGGGCCGGCCTCCCTCGCCCGCCCCGGACGCCACTATCCCTCGGAGCCCTCACATGACCACGAACCCCAGCGCCGAACTCCTCGACAACCTGCTCACCGCGACCGGCCAGCCCGCTGCCCGACGGGAGGAGGTGCGGGTGTGGTCCATGTCCGGCGTCGAGCGCATCACCTTCCCCGACGGCTCCACGGCCATCTTCAAGTGCGCCAAGAAGCCCTTCGACAGCGAGGACCAGGCCCTTCGCCTGGCCCGCACCCTTGGCGTCCCCGTGCCCCAGCTCCACACCTCCGCCGTTCTCGATGCCTGGCTCGGCATGCTCATGGAAGACCTCGGGCCGTCCGCCCGCGATGCCGACGACCTCGACGGCGTCGCTGCGGCTGTGGTCCTGCACAGCACCCGTACGGCTTCCGCCCTGCCGGTTCTCGACCAGGAGCGGCTGCGTACGCTGCCCGTCCGAGCGCTGGAGCACCTCGACCGACTACGCAAGGCCGACCGATGGCAGGACGCCGACGACGTCGAGGATGCTCTCGACCGGATTGCCCAGGCCGCCGAGGTCCGCTCGGCCGGAGCGACGCTGGCGCCCTTCGGATGGGTGCACTCGGAGTTTCACCCCACCAGCCTGCACGTCGGCGAGCGCGGGTGGAGGCTGCTCGACTTCGCCCGCGCCTTCACCGGCCCCGGCCTGCTGGACCTCGCTAGTTGGCACGGGACCATCGAGCCCCCGCATCCCCTGCGGCTGCGCGTCTTCCTGGAGCAGTACGTCGTTGCCGGAGGCACCCCGGACGCGCTCACCCCACGCGGCGGGCTGACCGCCGAGAACTGGGCCCTGGGCTGGCACCGCATGTGGGCCGTGGAGTGGTTCATGGAGCAGTCGGTTCGCTGGATCAACGACCCGGCCACTGACCCCAGCTACATCAAGGTCGTCCGCCGACACCTCACCGACGTGCTCCACCTCCTGGAGATCTGACGTGCTCGCCCAGACCTCGCCGTGGTACGCCCATGCCATCCAGCGCACCGCCGCCGAGCTCGCCGAACCTCTGGCGGTACCCGCCCGGATGGAATGGACCACGAGCCCCTGCCTGGGCCCCGCCGCCGAGATCCTCGGCCCGGACCTGCGCGGCAAGCGACTCCTGGAACTCGGCTGCGGCCCCGGCCACAACGCCGCCCACCTCGCCACGCGCCACGGTGCTCACGTCACCGGCGTCGACTTCGTCGGCCTCCAGGTCCGCCGCGCCCGCTCCCACTACGGACGACTGAACAACCTCACCTTCGTCGCTGGGCACGCCCTGCACTACCTGCACGCCTCCGACGAGCAGTTCGACGCGATCTTCTCCGTCTTCGGTGCCGTGGGGCTCGTCGCCCCCGAGCTCCTTCTGCCGGCTATCGCCCAGCGCCTCAAGCCCGGTCGGGTGCTCGCCTTCTCCGTTCCCCACCCGCAGCGCGGCGGTCGCATCGCTTCCAGCGATGACCGCCCTCGCCGCGACTTCGTCACCCTGCCAGACCGCACCCGTCTTCCCATCGCCCGCTGGGAGTTCGACGCCTACCGCTGGGAGCGGCACCTCAGCCGGACCGGCTTCCGCCTCACCTCCGCACAGGAGTTCCACGACCTGCGCATGAGCCGCTCGCCCGCCACTCTGCTGATCCGCGCCCACAGGCTCTGACCGCTGGAGGAACCGATGCGCCCGCCCTACCTGCTCCTCGATGTCGACGGCGTCCTCATACCCTTCCCCGACGCGAACGGCGCGACCCCGGCCACCCACACTCGCCACGACGTAATCCCCGAAGGCCGGAACGCCGACAACCCGGTCACGGTCTGGCTCAACCCCGAGCACGGCCGCCTTCTCATGGACATCATCCGCACCGGGCTGTTCACCCCGGTCTGGTGCACCAGTTGGCGGCAGGACGCCGTCACTCTCATCGGTCCTCTCCTGGGTCTGCCAGACCTGCCGTATGTCGACCTCCCACGCCCACAGATCACCACCAGCCACCCCAACGGCTACCTGTGGAAGCGCGATCACGTCGATACGTGGCTGGACGGCGCCCCCGCTGTCTGGATCGACGACGACTTCACAAACCTCGACCACGCCTGGGCAGCGCGGCGCACCGCACAAGGAAAGGAGACCCTCCTTCTGCAACCCGACCCTTACCTCGGGCTGCAACCGGAGCACCTGGTAGAGGTCACGAGATGGGCACCTTCCGTTGTTCCCAGCCTGCGCTGCCAAGCCCGAACTGATCCCTACTCTCTCCACGGCCGCACTTGCTGCTGCACCGGTAGTCCGGCTCCAGTGCATCGGTGAGGACGGGGGTGACCTCGCCGAGGGAGCTGGTAGTAGCCCGTCGACACGGCCACGAACAGCACTGCATCCGGAGCCGGAAGTTGTTATGGGTGAAATATGCCAGAGCGAACTGGCGCGCAGGGGGCGCGCGTCCTCAACTTTGCACCTACGGGACAGAGTTGAGGATTGACAGTTGCTGTGAACGGCCTTCACCCTTGACCGGTAAATGTGAATGCCGTTCACGGGGAGATGTCATGGGAGGCACACCCGAGGCGGAGGACCAGCTCGTCGGACTGTTCGAAGTGGCGGAGATGGCGGGGGTCGGCCGGACGGCTGTCGCGAACTGGCGGACCCGCGACAAGCGCTTCCCCGTTCCCATCGCAGACCTTCGTAGCGGTCCGGTCTTCCGGGCAAGTCAGATTCGGCGCTACCTCAAGCAGAGGAAGAAGCACATGGCTAATACTCCAGCTGTAGATCGTGATCTTCATGTCTGGGCGGCTTGTCGCTGGTAGTGGCTGGCCTGGGATCGGGCCTGGTGGCGGCGGCGCCAGTGGG